>CAYSIV010000112.1:0-16935 GCA_964431175.1 uncultured Anaerolineales bacterium | reverse complement strand
GCCGTACTCGGCGATCTTGCGATAGTTAATGTCGCCAGTCAGTTCGGTGGAGTCCTGGTTCTTCTCGTCTTTCGGCTGGAAGGTGCCAATGCCCACCCGATCCTTTTCAGAGAGCAGGAGTCGCTTGACCCGCACTTGCTTGACCACGTCCAGCCAGTTGCCGTCCGCCTGTTGAAGCAGGCGGTTGTAAACATAGCGACAGGCCGGGCACAGGTCGCCTTCGATTTCAACTTTGTCGTAGTTGCTGTTGCCAGTATTGAGCTCCTGCAAAACAGCGGCGCGAAATTCGGGCGGGACGAGGTGGAGCGGGTCTTCGTGCATCGGGCAATCCATCCGCTCGCTATGCTCGCCGTCGGCGGGGAGCCAGTAGAAGGAGTACAATTTGCCAGCCTCGGCGCGGGTGTAGGCTTCGAGGCCCTTCTTGAGCAGGCGGACGATGGTGCTCTTGGCCGTGCCGACCGGGCCGTGCAGGAGCAAAACACGGCGCTCGGTTCCGTAGCGCCGGGCGGCCGATTGGAAGATGCGCACCAATTCCATCAGCGGCTTGTCCAGCCCGAAGACTGCGTCCTTGCCGTTCTCGACCGGATCGTCGAAGAAGCGGTAGTGAATAAGCGTCTCGCGGTTGCGGGTGTACTCTTCGCTACCGTAAGAGACAATCATGTCGTAGACGCGTTGGAAGGCCGAGCGGGCCACTTTGGGATCGTGGCCCACGATGTCGAGGTACTCTTCAAAAGTGCCTTCCCAGTGTTGGCCGCGGAAACTGCCGGTGTCTTGCAGTTGTTCGATCTTGGACAGAATGGATGTCTCGCCCATTGTCATCTCCGTTTCTGACTGATGAACTACGAGTCGCTAAATGACCAGAGTCGACAAAGCCTGTCGGTCTTGATAGATAGGACGATGTGAGGCGACAGCTTCTTACAGGGAGATGGTTAGGGTTTAGTGGGAAATTGGTAGAAAAAGTTAGAGTACAAATAGTGACTTATGACTAAGGCAATTTAAACAGAAACGGCCAGACCTTTCAGGTCTGGCCGTCATTTGTTGGGAAGCCAGAGGTGGTTAAGCTAACGCTTCGCCTTCAGGAGTCGGCTCTTCTTCGAATAACGCCAAACTCTTCTCGGCTTGCGGCAAGTTGCCGTCGGCCAACATGCGGGCGATGGTGAACAGAGCCGCGTGCTCTTCGGCGCAGTCGGGGCATTGGGCCAGATGAACGGCGACGGGCGCGAGGCGGTCACCCAGAGGAGTCCGGCTATTGTTAGCCAGTTCAAAGTCTACATAGATTGGGAGAAGCTCTTGAATTGTTTTGCAGTCAATCTCCTTGTCGCGCGTGGAATAAATCTGTTCTAGCCAGTGCAGAAATTGAGTGCGGTCCACTTTTCTCTCCCGGTTGAGAAGATTTGTCAGGATTGTTACTCCCTGCACCAATAGGTTAGACGCTTTGGGCTGACGCTATCTTACCATTATTCTTCAAATGCGGCCAAAATATCACCCTGAGTCAGGTGGCGGGCCAGCAATCCATCACGGATGCGCTTGCGGGCGTCGTGCAAAAGCTTATAAAGGGTGTTACGGGTGATGCCCAACGCTTCGGCCACTTCGTCCATCGAGCGGCCTTGCCAGTGGACGGCGATGATGGCCGCCCGCTGGCGCTCGCCGAGTTCAGTCTCAACGATCTCGCGGAGCAATGCCAGATAATTGCGCCGTTCGGCCACATGCTCCGGCTCGGCCTTTTCTTTGTCGGCGGTGAGGGATTCGAAGATCGCCGGTTCGTTGTCACGCAGGCTGTCGAGCGAGAAGTCGCTGTAACGCCGCCGCCGCAGTTCGCTCGCGGCGCGATTGATGACGATGCGGCAGGCCCAGGTAGTGAACTTGGACTCACCGCGAAAAGTGTGCAGGTTGTCGCGGACTTCCAGCAGGGCTTCCTGAGCCAGGTCTTCGGCCAGCCCGCGCACCGCTTGCCGCCCCCACTCGGCCAACTCGCGGCGGTTTTGAGACAGGTAAACCAGAACGGCGCGCAGGAGGAAGTCGCGCAGTTCATCCAACGCTTCGGACTGAGCTTCGCCGGGTGGTTCGTTAAGCGCCCACAACCAATCTTGATTTGAACGCGGGAACATAGGGCCTGTGTTTTTTGTATCCGGGAATGCAACGGTTACCTGCCAAAGAATATACCACAGGAGCCTATTAGAGCAAATTCCACTTTCGTTTACGGCCTGCTCCCGCTGGATTGTCAAATCCAGCGGCGGATTTGACAATCCGCCGCGAGCAAAAATACGTAAACCGACTCGGAAACTGCTCTAATCCAGGCTGGCTGAGTCTTTTCTAATTATGCAATACGACAAAAAGGCCGAAGTTTTTCAACTTCGGCCCGTCAACCTGTTAGCGCTTGGATTTCTTCGTCGCCTTTTTCGCTACCGGCCTCTTCTTCGCAACCACTTTCTTTTTGGCCGCCCTTTTCCTGGAAGCCGCCTTCTTCGCCGCAACTTTCGGCTTGTCATCCATCCAGGTAATCACCGCATCGCCGAACTCACTGCACTTCACTTCCTTCGCCCCCTCCATCAAACGGGCAAAGTCGTAGGTCACGGTCTTGGCCGCAATCGCGCCGTCCATGCCTTTGACGATCAGGTCGGCGGCCTCGGTCCAGCCCAGGTAACGCAACATCATCTCGCCGGAGAGAATGACTGAGCCAGGGTTGACCTTATCCAGATCGGCGTATTTGGGTGCAGTGCCGTGGGTGGCCTCGAACACGGCATGGCCGGTGTCATAGTTGATGTTGCCGCCAGGGGCGATGCCAATGCCGCCCACCTGCGCGGCCAGGGCATCGGAGAGATAGTCGCCGTTCAGATTCATGGTGGCAATCATGTCGAACTCGGTGGCCCGAGTGATCGTCTGCTGGAAAACAATATCGGCGATCACATCCTTGATCAACAACTTGCCGGAAGCCAGGGCTGCCTTTTGCTCGACATTGGCCGCCTCTTCACCCTTTTCCTTCTTAGTGCGTTCCCATTGCTCCCAGGTATACACTTTGTCGGCAAACTCGCGCTCGGCCAGGGCGTAGCCCCAATTCCGGAACGCACCCTCGGTGTATTTCATGATATTGCCCTTGTGAGCCAGGGTGATGCTCTTGCGCTTGTTGGCCAGCGCGTATTTGATAGCCGCCCGCACCAGTCGCTCGGTGCCTTCTTTGGAAACCGGCTTCAGGCCGATGCCGGCCGAGTCGGGGAACCGCATTTTGGCATACTCTTTCGGAAAATGCTCTTTGAGCAAAGCTTTGAACTTGATGTTGTCCTCGGAACCGTTTTCGAGGTCAATGCCGGTGTAAATGTCTTCCGTGTTTTCACGGAAGATCACCATATCCACATCCTGTGGCCGCTTCACGGGCGATGGAACGCCATTGAACCAGCGCACCGGGCGGACACAGGCGTACAAGTCGAGCAACTTCCGCAAAGCAACATTCAGACTTCGGATGCCGCCCCCGATGGGCGTGGTGAGCGGCCCCTTAATCCCGACCATATACTCGCGGAACACATCCACCGATTCATCCAGCAACCAGGTGCTGAACAAATTGAAACACTTCTCTCCAGCATACACTTCCACCCAGGCAATCTTGCGCTGACCGCCATGGGCTTTGGCCACGGCGGCGTCGAGCACACGCACCGAAGCCCGCCAGATGTCGCGACCCGTGCCGTCGCCTTCGATGAAGGGCACGATGGGTTGGTCGGGCACAATGAGTTTTCCATCGACGATGCTGATCTTTCCGCCCCTCTCAGGAATTTTGATATGTTGGTAGGTCATCAAATTCTCCCGTGAAGAATATTTTATGTCTATTTTTCCGATCGGCGACGTGTCGGGACCTGCACCAGAATGGTCGTCCCCTTGCCAGGAGCGCTGATGATCTCAAACTCAGCGCCAATCGCTTGGGCCCGCCGGTTCATATTGGACAACCCGTGCCCTACCCGCCTCGGGGCGCCTCGAGGCGGCAAGCCCTGGCCGTTGTCGTGAATTTCGAGTGTGACTCGTTCAGGGTCAGCTTTGAGGTGGACGAGCACACGGCTGGCGTGAGCATGCTTGGCTACATTCGCCAGGGCCTCCTGGGTGATCTGAAAAAGAGCGATGCGCGCTTCTGAATTCAAGTCATCATTGGCCTCAGGGGACAAATCCACTTCGATGGTCACCAAAGTGTTGGCCCTGAACTCAGTGGCCAGTCTTCGCAAGCCGTCGTTGAGGTCCTCGCCCTGGAATTGCATAGGGCGCATATCGAGGATGTAAGAGCGAATATCACGAATGGTATTATTCAAGCCGTCAACGGCCGCGCCCAGCCGCTCGCGAGCCTTTGATAATTCATCGTCGTCAATCAATCCGCGAATATACTCAAGCTGGAGGCCAACGGCGTAAATGGACTGGATGACCCCGTCGTGCAAATCCATACCAATGCGCTGGCGCTCTTCGAGCACCGCCAATTGCGCCACCTGCTCGTACAGCCGCGCATTTTCGACGGCAACTCCAATCTGGTGGCCGATGCCCACCAACAACGTCAAGCTCGAGTCGTCGAATGTGTTCAGGGCGCGCGCCACCAGGTCAATGCTCCCTACCACTTTGCTTCTGGAGAACAACGGAATAGAGGCATAAGCCTTGAAACCGGCGGCCACCACCTGCGGGCGCAAATAACGCCCGTCGTTCGCCAGGTCAGTCGACACGACCGGCAGGCCCGTTAGAGCCACTTGTCCTGGAAAACCCTCGCCCAGCCTGAAGGTGGCAATGGTTTGAAAAGATTCTGGGAACGCGCCCTGATGCAAAGCCAACACCATCTCGTCGGTGGACTCGTTACGCAGGAAAATTTCGCCTGCCTCTGCGCCCGAAACCGACAACACCTGCTCCAACGCTTCGCTCATCACCCAGTTGAGGTCAAGGTGATGGCTGGTGGCGACGGCAACGGCATTGAGCGCGGCCAGGTCGCGGTTGCGCTCTTCCAACTCCCGACTCCGCTCAACGGCGAAGTGATACAGGCGGGCGTTTTGAATTGCGCTCGCGGCGTGAGTGGCCAGCAATTCTATCAACGTCTGATCGGCCTCGCTGAATTCATTGGCGCTCTTCTTGTTGGTCAGGTAAAGATTGCCGAGGCGCTGCCGTTTGTAGAGGATGGGGACGCCGAGGAAACTGCCCATCGGCGGGTGGCCAGGTGGGAAACCGGCTGAGCGGGAATCGGCAGCCATTTCGCGAACGCGCAGAGACCGGCCCTCACGCAAGATGACGCCCAGCAACCCTAACCCTTGCGGCAGGTGGCTGATACGCGCTTGTTCTTCTGGCGATAACCCGGCGGTGACAAATTCAACAAGCACCCGCCCGGTCTCATCCGGGACGCCAAGTGCCGCGTATTGGGCGTCCACTAGCATGGCGGCAGTATTTACGATTCGTTGCAACACCTCCGGCAGGGACAATTCTGCCGAAATGGACAGCACTGAGTCACGCAAAGAGAGCAGTTGAGTGTTCATCTGCTCAATCTCGTGGTGGGATTGCAACTTGAGAGGCCTTGTCACAAGGCATGATTGTAACGACGAACGGCCAATCCGACAATATCAAGTAAAATTCTCGTACCTGCCGCCTAACCGGGGCCACAGAAGTTAGTTGCCCGAATCTGCCGCTTGCGGTTATACTTTGTCCTATGAAACGCCAACGAATCATGTTAGTGGATGATCATGAAGTAGTGAGGTTGGGCCTGCGCGCCCTGATCGACCGCCACCCCGACATGGAAGTCGTGGCCGAGGCCGCCAGCGCCAGCGAAGCTATCACCAAAGCCAATGCTCACAAACCGGATGTCGTCGTCATGGACATTCGCCTGCCGGGCGCCAGCGGCATTGACGCTTGCCGCACTATTTCGAACGACCTGCCAGAAACAAAAATCATTATGCTCACCAGCTACGCCGAAGACGAGACGCTCTTCGCCGCCATTCGGGCGGGCGCGGCCGGCTATGTGCTGAAACAAGCTGGCGGCCAGGATTTGATCCGGGCGATTGAAACCGTGAGTCGCGGCGACTCGCTTCTGGACCCGGCCATCACCGAGCGCGTCTTTGTCGAAGTGCGCCGGGCCGCCCGTCAATTTGAATCTGAAGCATTTTCCAAGTTGACGGAACAGGAACGCCGCGTTCTGTCTCTGGTGGCCGAGGGCAAAACCAACCGCGAAATTGCTCAGAGCCTGCACCTGGGTGAGGGCACGGTGCGCAACTACGTTTCCAGCATCCTCTCCAAACTTGGGGTGGCCAACCGAGCCGAAGCCGCCGCTTACGCCATCCGACACAACCTCAAAGACTCTCTGGAGTCTTAGCTCCCCAAACTTTCAGAAATTTGGTTGCCGCTTAAACTAGCACACGCCGGCCCTTTGCCAGCATGTGTTAGTTCCCGTTTTCATATGCCAATTGTCACGTTTACGCTATTTCACTTCCCCTGTGGCCGGGTCAACGCCCGTATCCAAAAAGCCCGAAGCGAGTTGCGGAATTAGATCATCCATCAACTGGACTACTGCTGGGCTAACGTCCGGGCCAAAATTAGGCGCAAGAGAAAGCCCATTGGCCAGGTCGAATGGAGTTGATTTGGCCGGCGGCGCGCCAGCCAGAAAATTGATGATCCAGGAAGGCAAGAGCAGGTCGGGGCGGCGGAGGATGCTGTTTAACACCCGTTCAGAGTCGATGGGCAAAGTGGCGGCCTCATCCTGCCCCAAACCGATCACCCATATTCCCTGTGCGGCGGCGGCTTCCAACCCGGCGCGGCCCGCTTCGCCGGCGGCGGCGAACATCGTGTCCACGTTGACACCCTTGAGGCGGCTTGCCGTGCCCGCACCTGCTTCAAGATCGACAGCGTTCTCCAGTTCAATCGTCCACAGTTTGCAATCGCCGCACGAATAGCGCAAACCGTGTATGAAGCCGTTGGTGTACAGTTTGCCTTCAAGGGTGCTGGCCACGACAACGAGACCCACGATACGTTGCTTGCTCACATATCCGGCCAGCGCTCCGGCCAGAAAGCCCTCTTGATCGAGTCGGCTCCCCGGCCCGCCAAGTGTATAGTAGTTGGCGAGCGTTTCATCGTCCGGCTGATCCACGCCAACAAACACAACTTCGGGGTGCCCTTGTGCGGCCCGGCGTGTGGCCTCGGCCAGGTCGGCTCCGGCGGTGACGACCATCTTGTCGCCATGATCGACAGCCATATTGATCGACGTTTCCGGGTCGGCGGAGTTCAGCGCCTCAATCTCAATGATATCCAACTGAAACAGAGCCGGGTTTGCGGAGGCCGCGGCCTGCAAGCCGCTGAGGCTGAGGGCCGGAATCGATCCGGCGGGCGCATTGGCGGCGCGAGCCACAAACCCAACCGTGACCGTAGAAACAGGTGGAACGGTGGGTGACGGCTCAACCGTTGGACTCTCGGTGGCAACGGCCACTGTGATGGGCGGCGCATTGGTCGCCTCAACCGGAGTCGCGGTCAGCCCACTATCATCAATGGAACCAAAGGCGCACCTGCCCAGCACAACTGCGAGGAGGAATAAAAATGCCGCTTTGAGCGGCGGTGAGGCAAATCGGATCATGCGGCTATTTTACACCAGGGCAATCTGAAGCTCAGAATTATCATTGTCGGGCCTTTTCAAGAGCGGCCAACAGTTTTTGGGTCGCTTCGGCCACAGCTTCAACCGCCTGGGTGAAGGCTGGCTCGTTCGCTCGTGACGGGGCGCGATAGCCGCTGACTTTGCGGATAAATTGCAGGGCGGCGGCGCGTACCTCGTCGTCGGTGGGCGGTTCGTCGGGGCGGCGGAGTTGTTTGATGCTTCGGCCCGGCGGTCACCCGCGCGCCAGCTCCAGCGCCTGTTCGGCCAACTGCTGGCCTTCTGCCCGGTTGCCAGAGTAATAAACCGAGGTCGCTTGGCGAGCCAGGCTGTCCGCTTGACGGGCGAGGTCGTTGGCGGCTTGGGCGAGTTCGCCCAGAGTCACCAAGTCTGCCTGCTCGGCCACGAAATTACCTTGCGCTTCGTAACATTGTGCACGCCCATCGAGAAGCGCGCGGCGGGTCTCCGGCGGCAGGTTGGGAGATGCCAACGCCTGCGTGTACAGGCGCAGGGCCTCGCCTCATTTATAAGCGGCGCGGTCGCGGTCGGCGGCGGCATGCAGTTCGACGACGGTATGTTGGGGATTCATGGTGGAGTCGGTCATGGGCGCTGGGAGTTGTCTTTAAGTAAGATCTCTCACGCGCCAGCCGGTTCGGGTGAGGCAGTGCGTAGTTCACGCAGGGCTTGTTGCTCCAGCCCGAAATAGCGCGGGGCATCAATCATATTCATCCGCACCATGCGCTCCGTCATCTTGGAGAGGAAGACGCGATTGAGTTGCGGATTGGCCCTGCCCGGTGATTGGGCGCTTTAGAAGGATGCGATAGCCGTCGCTTCGTCGGTGTAAATCTCGAAGAACTGCTGCAGGCCGGTGTTCTCGATGACGCGCTGGACTTGGGGCTGCGGGCGCAGGAGTTTGACCTGGCGTTGCAGGCCCTCGCTGGCGGCCTCGCCCACCGCGCGAAGCGCCCGCCAGCCTTCCTCGGGGTCAGGGGAGCGCTCGCCGCGCATGAGCAGCGCCGCGCTGTGCAGAGCCACCAAACCCGAACTGCCCATGTAAGGGATGCCGCTCATATCCAGAAGCAACGTCCGCGTACCCGCCTTGTACAACTCCTGAACTTTGGCGATGACGCTCTGATAACTGGCAGCGTCGAGATCACCTTGCACGCGCACGATGGTGATGGGCACACGCCCTTGGGCTTGTTCAATGATCAGGTTCATGGGTTCCTCCTCAGGAAAGTTTTTTCACGAGTGTGAGAGTGTTGCCTCCCTCCGGCGAGACGGCATAGCGCATCTCATCCATCAGGGTGCGGATTAAATGGATGCCCATTTTGCCGAGCGGGCGTTGGTGTAAGGGCAAAGTCAAATCCGGCTCCGGAGCTTGGGTGGGATTAAAGAGCGGCGCTTGGTCGTGCAATTGCACTATGAGGCATTGCTCTTCCCGCGCGATGGTCACTTCAATCGGCCTAGCCTCACCCCGATAGCCATGCAGGATGATGTTCGCCGCCGCCTCATCTACCGATTGGACCATATCCGCCGTTGCCGTTTCATCGGCGCCCAGCCGTTGTGCTTGCTCGCGGATGAAGCGCCGCAGGGCGGCCAACCGGGTAACATCCGCCGAGAAGTGGAAATGGTTGGGAGCCAGAATAGGGAACATAGGGGTAAGGGAGAATATACTACACTCTACCGGTTTGGACAAAATGCGCCGGAGCGGCGCTGGTTACACGCCTGACGCTTTCATGGTAATATCAGCCCGACCATGATGGTAGTGTTCCATGATGTCTGATACATTTGAAGCCGCTTCCTTTGAAGCCGCCATCCAGCAGGTGCCGTTGTTTGTAACGTTGCCCGACCATGAAATTCGGCATTTGGCTCAGACCCTGCGCCCCATCGAATGCGAGCCAGGCACGATTCTCTTCCGGGAAGACGAACGCGGGGATCGGTTCTACATCATTCACTCGGGTCAGATAGAAATCATCAAAGCTCTGGCTACCGCCGATGAACGCTTGATCGGGGTGCGGGGCGCGGGTGAACATGTGGGCGAGATGAGCCTGTTTAATCGGGATGGCTTGCGCACCGCCAGCGCCCGGGTCCTCAGCCCGGCACGGGTGTTAGAAATGACGCGGAGCGATTTTGACTCCCTGCTTAATCGCCAGCCGACCCTGGCGTATGAGATCGTACGAGTGCTGAGCATGTGGCTAAATCAGGCGCACAACACCACCATCTACGACTTACGTATCAAGAACCGGGAACTGACGGAAGCCTACGATTCCCTCAAGGCCGCGCAAGCGCAGATCATTGAAAAAGAAAAACTCGAACACGAATTGCATGTGGCGTGGGAGGTGCAGGCCAGCCTATTGCCGCGCTCCACCCCGCGCCTGCCGGGGTGGGAGTTTGCCGCCTGCTGGCTACCCGCGCGCGAAGTGAGCGGCGACTATTACGATTTTATCCCGCTCCAATCCGGGCCGGAATGGGGCATCGTCCTGGCCGATGTCTCTGGGAAAGGGATGCCAGCGGCGCTCTTTATGGCATTGACCCGCAGCACGATTCGGGCGACTCTGGCCAGCGCGGCCCGGCCCGCCGATAGCCTCAGCCGGGCCAATCAATTGATTTGCGCTGACGCGGTCGGAAGCATGTTTGTGACCATGTTTTACGGCCAACTTAACCCGGTCACCGGCGATCTGATCTATGTGAACGCCGGACACGACCCGCCCTGGGTGTATCGGGCTGAACAGGATGAATGGCAAGAACTGACACGCACCGGGTTGGCTTTGGGCATGCTCAATGTTCGCACCCATGAGCAAGAGACTTTGCGTTTGAACAGTGGTGATTTCATCCTCATGTACACGGATGGTCTAACCGACGCGGCTGACCCGCGCGGACAACGCTTTGGGAGTGACCAAGTGCGGCAGATGGTAATAGAACATCGGCGAGCCGCGCCGGGCGAATTGGCGACAGCGTTGACGGACGCCGTCACCCGGTTTCGCGCCGAGCGCCCGCTGTTCGACGATATCACCCTGGTTGTCATCAAACGCCTTTAGGATTTAGCATGGATCGTCACCTATATTAGGAGAATGCCGATGGACATCACCGTTTCGCAACACACTGGCCGCGTTCCCGTCACCGTCTTTCACATTACAGGAGACGTGGACGTGAGCACCTACGAACAGTTGCAGACCCGGGCCGAGCAAGCGTTTCAGGCCGGCACTCGCAGCCTGGTGCTGGATCTGGCGGCAACGCCGTATGTCAGCAGTGCCGGGATTCGCGCTGTCAACCAGATCTTCACCCTGTTACGCACCAACGCGCCCAACGAAAGTGACGCGGCCATGAGCCAAGGCTTGCGGGATGGCACATTCAAGTCGCCACATCTCAAATTACTCAATCCCACCGACTCAGTCCTCAGGGTCCTCACGACGGCGGGGGTGGATATGTTCTTGGAAATCCACCACGATCTCAAAGCCGCTGTCGCTTCGTTCTAACCCCAACGGAATAGCCCACATCACCGGGTGAAGTCTTTCATACGGGTTCTTTATCAGGCGTCCTCAGTTCGCGCAGGGCTTGCTGATCCAACCCGGAATAGCGCGGCGCGTCAATCATATTCATCCGCACCATGCGCTCCGTCATCTTGGAAAGGAAGACGGGATTGAGTTGCGGGTTGGCCATCATCTGCCGCACGGCGGCGGCGGGCACTTGCAGCAGAGTGGCGGGTTCTTCAATAATGATGTTGGCCGTGCGCGGGATGCCGGTCAGCGCCGCGATCTCGCCAAAGAAATCGCCCGGGTTCAACACTTCGAGGAGTTGATACTCATCGCCCTCCAGGCGGCCGGCGATGGCTTGACCACTTAGAATAAAATAGGCGGCATCGCTCACTTCATTGCGCGCCACCACGACCGTGCCGCTGTCGGCTTCGGCCACCAGAGTTTGGCTGGCCAGGCTCAGCCGATCCTGCGCGCTCAACCCGGCCAACGCCGGCAAGCGCGAGACCAGGAGATCAAAATCGGCCAGGGTGGCCGCCCGGCCCACACCCAGCCGCGGCGCGGCCTTTGCGCCCCGCAAGAGGCTGATGGCGCGTTTCCACTCCGCCGTCGGCTGACCCAGGCCGGGCAGTAACAGGGCGAGCAGGGCCGGCACTAATAAAAGCACTGAAGCGCCGATTATCAGCACCCGCACGTCAATCACGTCGGCCAGCCCGGCGGCGGCCATGCCGACGAGCAGGACCATGTCGCGCACGACGAACAAAGTGCTGTTGACGCGCCCCCGGACCTCACGCGGGGTGTTGCGCTGAACAATCAAGCGCCGGGCAATGCCATACGGGGCATTGATAAAGCCCGACACAATGACCCAGAAGATCGCAATCGGCACCGAGAGGGACAGCCCATACAGGATTCCGGCCAACGCCATCCCCGCCAAACTGATCACCACCCACTGGCCTTCGCGCAAGCGGTCAGCAAAACGGGCCATTAACAAACTGCCAACCACAAAGCCGATGGAGGTCAGGCCCTCCTGCAAGCCGTATTCGAACTCGGTGGCGTGCAAGGCGCGCAAGGCAAAGGGCAGGAGCAACGAGTTCCATAAACCAATCGAGAGCGCATACAGCATGGCAACGAAAAACGCCGAGCGCAGAACGGCGTTGCCGAACAGAAATTGCGCCCCGGCCCGCAGGTTGGTCAGCACGGTGGCGACGCTGGTCTCCCCTTCGACTTTGAGCGGGGCGATGCGGATCAGAAAAATACAAATCGCCGAAAAGAGGAAGGTCAGGGCATCAATGTAAAAGGCCCAGTTGATGTCAAGCCGTGAAGCGATCAGGCCCGAGGCCGCAAAGCCGATGGCGGTTGAACCGAAGGAACCGATGGCGATCATCGAATTCGCCGCCGCCAGTTCCTCATCGGAGGCCACTTCCGGCAGGACGCTTTCGTAAGCCGGATCGAAGAACTGCCCCACCGCGCTGGTCAGGGCGACGATGATATAGAGCCAGGCGATGTTGAACGGGATCAAAAATGGAATGAGGAAGACCAGCGCCGCCCGGATCAAATCGGCCCCGATCATAATCCGGCGGCGGTCGTAACGATCCACGAACACCCCGGCGAGCAGGCCGACGAAGAGGGTCGGGATGGCGGTAGCCATCAGCATCAGGCCCACGCTCAGAGCCGAGCCAGTAAGACGAAAGACCAAAATACCGGCGGCCAGCGAGGTCAGGGCACTGCCAATAGTCGAGACCAGTTGGCCCGTCCACATGAAGGAGAAATTACGGTTGCGAAAGACGGCGAAAGTGGAAGGTTGGGAGGGTCGAGCAGTGGCGGTCATCGAAGTTCTCCCAATGGCATGGATTCCGAGTGGCAAGGGATGATCTGGTGTATGCACCCTGCTCTATCAAAGTAACCTGAGCGAGAAACGACTTCAATTCTGCCGCCTCGGCCGATACTGAATCGCTTCGGCCACGTGCGCTGGCTGAATAGCCTCTGACCCGGCAAGGTCGGCAATCGTTCGGGCTAACTTCAAAATGCGGTGGAAGGCGCGAGCTGAGAGTTGCAGTTGGGCCATGGCCGCCCGCACCAGGCTCATCCCGGCGTCATCCAACTTGCAATGCAGGCGCACGTCGGCGGGGCGCATGTCGGCGTTGGCGTTTACACCGGAGGCGTTCGCAAAGCGTCTCCGCTGAATCTCACGCGCCTTCTCCACTCTCATCCGGATCGTCTCCGAGCTTTCGCCCAACCGCGAGTCGGTCAGCTTCAGGTGATCGACTCGCGGCACTTCAATGCGCTACGCGTGTCAATGCGATCCAACAGCGGGCCGCTGATACGTTTTTGGTAGCGGGTGACCACGGCGAGGGCTGCATGTCGAGCAGCGTGTATACAATTCGCCGCTGATCGTCATCGCAAAGGCGATGAGCGCGCCCCTGTGCCGGACTATCGTGGTGTACTTGTAAGTCCGGTCGGAGTACGACTTGATGAAGTTGTTTAACATGGGGAACTCTCCTGTTGCCTGGGGGGTGCCACCGTTCGGCCGGTAGGGAGACGGCAACTCATCCTTGCCGCCGGGGTCGGTATTGAATCGCTTCGGCTACGTGCGCGGGCTGGATCGCATCTGACTCGGCGAGATCGGCAACGGTGCGGGCAAGTTTGAGGATACGATGGAAGGCACGGGCCGAGAGTTGCAGTTGGGCCATGGCCGCCCGCACCAGGCTCATCCCGGCGTCATCCAGCTTGCAATGCACGCGCACATCGGCGGGGCGCATGTCGGCGTTCGCGAGAGCACTCAGGCCGGGCGTGTTTGCAAACCGTCGGCGCTGAATCTCACGCGCCTTCTCTACCCGCACCCGAATCGTCTCCGAACTTTCGCCCAGTCGCGCATCTGTCAACTTCATGTGATCCACACGCGGCACTTCGATATGAATGTCAATGCGATCGAGTAGCGGGCCGCTGATACGTTTTTGGTAGCGGGTGACCACGGCCGGGGCACAGCTGCATTCTTTAACCGGGTCGCCAAAATAACCGCAAGGGCAAGGGTTGGCCGCGGCAATAAGCATGAAGTTAGCCGGGAAAGTGAGCGAGCCTTGCGCCCGCGAGATAGTGATGATTTTGTCCTCGAGTGGCTGGCGCAAAGTCTCCAGCGCGCGAGCGCCGAACTCTGGAAGTTCATCAAGAAACAAGACTCCGCGATGGGCAAGTGAAATTTCACCTGGCCTCGGCCAGTTGCCGCCGCCGACCAAACCGGCATGGCTAATCGTATGATGCGGCGCCCGGAACGGGCGGTGGCGCAGAAGCGGCTGATTGTCCGGTATCTGATCGGCCACCGAATAGACTCGGGTCACATCGAGCGCTTCGTCAATTGAAAGCAGCGGCAGGATGGAGGGCATGGCTCGCGCCATCAATGTTTTGCCTGCGCCGGGCGGGCCGATCAGGAGGCAGTTATGATTCCCCGCCGCCGCGATCTCCAGCGCCCGCTTGACGTGCTCCTGGCCCTTTACGTCGCGGAAGTCGTTGATGTGGTCGGGTAGCGGCGCGATCGAGTCGTCAACAGTCAGCACAACCGGAGGAATGGGGACCGAGCCGTTGAGGTGGTTGACGAGGGCGTTGAGGCCATCCACCGGAATCACTTCCACGTCTGGCACGAGCGCCGCCTCGCGCGCATCTTCAGCGGGGACGACGACTCTTTTGAATCCCTTTTGCCGCGCCAGCGCCGCCATTGGCAGAACGCCGCGCACGTGGCGCACCCGGCCATCGAGCGACAGTTCGCCGACGATGAGGATGCCTTCCACCACTTCGGGCAACAATTGACCGGCGGCGATTAACACGCCGACGGCGATGGGCAAATCGTATGACGGGCCTTCTTTGCGAATGGCGGCGGGGGCCAGGTTGACGGTGACTCGTTGGGCCGGGAAATAGAACCCGGCATTTTTCACCGCCGCTTGAACGCGCTCGCGGCTCTCTTGCACCGCCGCATCTGGCAAACCCACAATCGCAAATGACGGCAGGCCGCGCCCGGTGTCCACTTCCACTTCGACGACGAGACCGTCGAGGCCGATAACCGCGCAGGAGAAAACTTTGGCAAGCATAAGCCAAGTGTAAGCGAAGCCAAAAGCAAGCGCAAGGAGGAAGCGAATTTTCGCTTTAGCGCACTTAGGGCTTGTAAAAGAATAACTCCGCAGTTTTATCGAGGCCTTCGTCATTCCCGCGTGCTTCTAGCGGGAATCTAGCGGGCCTCTCTGGATGCCCGGCAAAGACACGCTTCGCGGGGCATGACAACATCGGAAAGCGCGGACTTATACTTTGACGACTCCTTCTGAGGTGGTGATGAACGTTTAGCAAAGCGCATCTTCAGCTATATCACTGGAGGTGCGCTTTTCAGTCTATAGCACCCAGCTTGAAGCGGCAAGCCCGCGAAGCTGGAATTTTCCAAAACTCTGGTTCGCGAACCGAGTCCGTAAGAAGTTTGTAGGTTTTTCGAAATCTGGAAACCGTGTGGCCTTTGCGCTCACTACTCTTCACCACATTGAGGAAGTTGGGCGGGAGGCGGAACATGCTCGCCAACCGTGTCTGGGTGATGCCGCGCTGACGGCATTCGTCTAGCAACTGTTCGAGAGGGGTGGTTTTCAAGTAGCGCTCCAGTTCGTCGAGGGACTTGAATGAGGGTGACATGGCGTCTCCAAGCGGGTAATCGTCACCGGCTATAGATCTCATCCGGCGTCCGCCCGCGCAGTTCGTAGCGGAAGGTGTTGTTCCAGACTTCAGTAATCAGGCTGGCGAAATAGTTGGCTTCTTTCATGTCATGGGGCGCGCATTGGTTGATAATGGTCGTAAGAAGATCATTGGCATTGTCGGCGTTGCGGATGAGGCGCTGGAGCGAGTGGAGGTAGAGCTTCTGGCCGGTGTGCCGGTTAAGCTCGCGTTCGATCTCGGCTTCGCGCGGGGTGAGCGCCGGGGGGCCGCTGGTGACGGCTAGCAAGTCTTTGGCGGTGAAGGGGCGCGGCGGAAGGCGGCGCGCTTCTTTCTCCTTCAACACTTTGAGCGGATGCTCCACGCTTTCGATAGAGATGACGTTCCCCCGCAGGGCGCGAAACATTGGATCAGCCTTGAAGAGGGAGTGAGCGCGTTCAGGCGAATACCACTCGCCGGGTTGGGCAAGCGAGGTTGTGAGGGCGATAAGATCGTTAGCTTTGAGCGCGCCCTCGTGCCACAACCAGCCATAGGCGATCTGCGTGAATCGTTCGATGTCGGGCAAGTAGCGCGCTTCTTCGGCGTCGGTGAAGGCCTGCGCCCAGTCGGGGTAATTGACAAGCTCGTCGGCGATCTCTTCTCGCGCGGCGGCGGCAAAGGCGGCGCGGGCGGCGTTCAAGAGCGCTTCATCTTTCCACTGGCCGCGCAACCTGAGTTTGGGAAGGCGGATGAGATTGTTGCCTTGCGCAGCGACCATGGCGGAACGATGAGCGGGGATGTGATATTCGGCGCGCAGTTTGGCGATCTCGGCCTCGAGTTGCGATTCGATTTGCGCCGCCGACTCCGGCTTGAGCCTGGTCATCGCCGCCGGGCATTCCCAGCCTTTCTCGCAGTTACAGTTCACGAGGATGCCCTCACCGGTTAGTTGCCATTCGCGTTGGGCGACGATGCGGTCGCCTTTGGCAAGGACAAACGCGGCGACGGCCGGCTCGTCGCTTTCGATTTGCACATCGAGGCGGTAGCCGGGATCGCGGAGCTGAGTCAGCGGCGCGGTCTTTGGTTTGGGTATTGATCGGGCAGTTGATTTTTCTTTGGCAAAATCATGGTCGCGCGAAGCGGGTCGCTTCGGTTGAGGCAGCGCGGGAACGAGCGAGGGCTTGGGCGGCGCAGGTGGTTCAGGGGCGGCGGCGGTTTTTTGCGGCT
>CAYSIV010000111.1:0-17160 GCA_964431175.1 uncultured Anaerolineales bacterium | reverse complement strand
TGGGCGCGGTTCTCCATTTGGAGTCGGGCGATGATCTCGCTCATGTGATATTTGATCGTGCGTTCGGTGAGGCAAAGTTTCGCACCCGCTTCTTTATACGTCAGCCCCTGCGCCACGAGCGCCAGCACTTCCACCTCGCGCGGTGAAAGAGACTCGCCTCGCTCATCATCTTCACGCGCCTGAACCGCGCCCGCCTGCCGCCTGAACTGCTGGAGAATCCGCGCGGCCATCCCCGGCGAGAGAGGCGCTTCGCCGCGTTCCACTTCCATCAACCGCGCGAAGAAGTCCTCGGTATCCTGGGTCTTGAGCAGGTAACCGCAGGCGCCGCTCTTGACCGCTTCGAACAGATCATCGTCCCCGCTGGACATGGTGAGCATTACGATTTTGATATCGGGCAATTCAGTTTTGATCAGCCGCGTGGCGGCCAGCCCGTCACAGCCCGGCATCTGGATATCCATCAGGATCACCTCCGGGCGCAAACTGCGCGCCTTTTCCAGCGCTTCCAGGCCATCCTTTGCCGTCCCCACCACCTGCACGCCGCGCGCGCCCAGCAGGTTCTTCAGCCCATCCAGGAAAAGTGGATGATCGTCAACCAGTAGAACTTTCATAGATGCTCCCTAATGTTAAGTACCGTCCCGAAGGTTTCGTACAAGCGGCCAGGCTTATCACTACCAACCTTCGGGACGTTTTGCATGTTACTCCTTCGTCCGCCGCGGGACGTCAATGATAACCCGCGTACCCGCGCCGGGTGCGGACTGGATCTCGACACCGCCGCCCACCTCTTCGGCGCGTTCGCGCATGAAGCGTAACCCGAACTTTTGTCCCTCGGCGGTTGCCAGCAGGCCTGGATCGAACCCCGCCCCATCGTCCTGAACGATAACCTGGGCGCGGCTGTCCTCCAAATGGATCCTCACCTGAACGCGCTGGGCGTGCGCGTGTTTGCGGGCGTTCGTCAGCGCCTCCTGGATGATGCGCAGCAATTGCGCCTCCACGCTTGGATTGAAGGCATCGTCAGTGAGTTCGGGCGGCAAGTCCAATTCCGTGCGAATCTTGTAGGTCTCGCCAAATCGCTGGAGATACTGCCTGAGCGCGGGGAGCAAGGCGGCCTCGGCAGAATCCCCCGACCTGGCGCCCAGGATGTACTCGCGCACATCGGCATGGGCGTCCTGGGCAACCGTCACCAGCCTCATTAGATCGTCATCCGCTATTTCTGTTTGACCCTGCGCGAGCCGCTCGCGCGCCGCCTGAGCCTGCATCTTGACGTACCCCAGCACCTGGCCCAGTCCATCGTGCAATTCCCGCGCCACCCGTTCACGCTCCTGCAACGCGGCGAGGGCGCGCTGTTGTTCGAGCAGTTGGGCCTGTGCCCGCTTCTGCTCGGTCACATCGTGAAGCAGGATCAAGGTTCCAAGTGGGAAGCCGCGGCGCTCCTTTAGCGGCGAGAGTTGCAGGGCATAATAGCGGGCGTCGCCGGCAGTCCCGAGGTTGATTTCGAGTTGCGCCGTTCCCGGGTCGTCGAGACGCGCACTCAAATCGGGACATGCAGGCAGGATTTCCGCCGCATCCCGCCCTCGGACGCGCGAGGCGGGGATCCCCAGAATTTTTTCCGCCGCCGGGTTTAGGTCAACGATCTTCCGCGAGGGATCCAGCACCAGCATGCCTTCCCGCATCTGCTCGATGACCGTCTTGCGCGCCATCGGGATCGGGTCGAACATACGAAAGCCAAACAGGGCGATGGCGTATGCCACAGCGAGAAAGTTCGAGGCCAGAATAGTGGGATCCATCGGCGCAACGGGATTGGCATTTGCCGCATCCAGCAAAAGCGCTGCGCGCACGATAATTTGCCCGCACAGAATGAGCGCGACCGGCCAGCGGTGTTGCGGCGAGCGGATGAACAACCAGAGGAGGATTGGCAGATTCAGAAAGGCCAGCAGGTAACCAAGGGCGGTCAGGACCCAGTACCCACCTCCGCGCAGCGGATGGATCACTCCATCATCATACGAGAAATCAGCCCATATCCAGTGATGGGCATCGTTCGTGAGAATCAACAAAGATCCCAGAAGGAGAAAAATAAACAGCAGGATCAGGTTGCGGCGGGTCAGAAACCTGCCGAGGCGGGCGTATTCCAGCACAAAGCATAGCCCGGCAACTATAGCGGGACCTGCCCAAAAAAACTGGGACTTGTACCAGAAGATTTTGGCGGGAATATCCACTGCCGCCAGTTCGAGGGCCGCGTTCATTGCCGAAAGCGACCAGAGCGCCGTCAGAATAGCGAACGGCAGGGCGCCGGGCACCGCGCGGCGGCGCCAGGCATAGAAGCCCAGGACGGCCATGAAGACAGCCGAGGCTAGCATCGGCCAGATGTAGGCGGTGTATTGGTAGGGCCAGTTCATCGGGCAGTCCTCTCCGCTTTCGGTGACAAGAACAAGAATGGCTCATACGGCCTGATCGTGTTCCCGGCTACGGCAGTCCCGGCACGTTGGCTAAGTTCCAGAACTGCACGTTGTCGAACTCGCACACGGTCTGCGAAGTGGACATACATATCAAGAGCGTTTGGCCCGAAGTGTCAAAGTCGGCGTCGTCGAGATAAGCTACCGGTGCGCCGTTGAGATAAATGGCAACGTGTGGCCCGCGGGCCACAATGATGATCCGCGTGGCCTCGCCAAGCGGGCTGGCGTCGCCACTGCCCTTACCCGGCTGAGAGAATTCTCCCCAAGCCTTATCAAAATTCCAGGCGCGCAACTTGCTATTCAGAGTGATCTTGTATCCGTAGTCTGGAGTCAGCACATGGAACGCGACTGCAATTTGCGAGGCGGCGTCCCCTGCCGCCAGGCGAGCCTCGACTTGCAGGACAAAGTCCTTTTGATTCAACACCGTGTTGGCAAAATAGGCATCGGCATTGCCCAACCGCATCCGGGCAACGCCGTCTTCTATCGCCAACGTGCCGTCTCGGCCCTGTAAACCAAGCCCGGTCTTCCAGTCTTCATCGGCAGTCGAAAAGTCATCTTCAAACTCCGGCTTGCGGTTGACGATGGCTTTCAGGATCGGCTCGGCGAAGGCGCGGGCTTGTTCGGCTTGCGGGGTGAGGGCAGAGATCGGCAGGTGGGTGATGTCCCAGACCTTCATATTGTCAAAACGCACTCCCAGTGTGGTCTGTTCAGCCTCATTCCCAACCCCAAGAGTAATCCAGCCTTTGCTCAATGATTCATCGTAGATTAGCCACGCTGGCGCTCCATTGACATAGACGGCAATCTGAGGGCCTTGAGCGATGATCGTCAAGTGGTTCGTTCCATCTCCCATTTCGAAGTTGGTTATTCTGGTTTCACCTAAGGTTCCATGTGACTCTGTGTTAACTTCGTGGCCGTTTTTCCAGATCCGCAAGTCCCCATCAAGTGAGAGTCCCACGCCGTAATGGTCGACGTCTTCCGAACGTCGAAAAAGCACGTACCAATTACCTCGTTCACCAGAGTTGAACTGGGCATCTATCTCCAGGACGAAATCAGAGAACACCAGCGCGCTGGCGGGCGCGGCGCCACAACAAGCATCCCCAGACCGTCGGGTGGCTGAGATGAAATAGGTGTCGCCTTCATAGCCCCATTTGTCGCCACTAGGAGTTGACCCAATAGGCCACCCGCTCTTTGGATCGCTGAAGTCATCCTGATAATCCGGCTTGCGCTCGGCAATGGTTTTCAGAATTGGCTCGGCGAAGGCGCGGGCCTGCTCGGCTTGGGGGGTGAGCGTACTTGTCGCGGGCAGCCCCGGCACGTTGGCCAGGTTCCAGAACTTCACGTTGTCGAATTGAACGTCGATGTCGCCTGCTGAGGTACCCGCGCCGTTGCCTGCGGAAAAATACAGGCGTCCTTTAGGATGGAGATCGTTGACAAAATAGAATAGGGGCTGATCGTTCAGATAAACGGCGAATGCGCTGCCTCGGGCAATGATCATGATCTTCGCCCACTTTCCCAGCGCGATGGCGTCCGTGGTTTCCTCTCCAATCCCCGGATTCTCAGTCTGAGTGTGGTGATCGATGATCTTCCACTCCCTCCGGCTCGGCGAAATATCAAAGGTGAAGTATCCGTGTGGGGTGCTAGTGGTTTTCTCATCGTCTAGGAAGCGGAGGACGATTGAAATCTCCGAATCGGGCGCAAGAGAGTTAGCTCTGGCGTCAATCTGAAACACGAAATCTGGGTCGCTCAGGTGAGAGTTGTTGAAGCCTACCCAGGACGTGCTCTTACTGGCGTCCGTGGCCTGCCCCGCAGGGACGCTGGCCTTCAGGACACCATCCGCTATGGTTTGATACGGCCCCTCATACGACTGCCAGCCCTTACCGGCTGAACTGAAATCGTCCTCGAAGTCGGGGGGCCTGTTGGCGATGGCTTGCAGGATCGGCTCGGCGAAAGCGCGAGCTTGCTCGGCCTGCGGGCTGAGGGTCGCCGTTTGTGCTTCGCCGCCCCACTGGGGGTAGAAGTTGGAAAGCCATTGCTCCGGGATAGCCTCGACTCGGGTCAACGAAGTCTCGTCGCACCCGTTGGGGCGGCTGGCGCAGTCCGCATCAATTCGGTAGGTGGCGCCATCCCCGGTCGTGGCGACCACCGACTTTCCATCAGGGCTCCAAGCCATCGCCTTTATCTGATCAAACCGCACCTCGCGCCCCTGCACGATTGGGCGCAGCGTACCATCGCCATCGCGGTTGACGACGGCGACGATGCCGGGCGGGTTACAGCCGCCTGGCGAGCAGTACACATAAGCCAGAGCCATCTGTTGGCTGTCGGGCGACCAGGCGAGGCCGGTGAAACACCGACCGCCAATATCCGGCACGACATTCCGGCCGCCTGTCCCATCGGGGTGGACGATGGCAATACTGCAACTGTCCCAGTAGGCAACCCATTCTCCGTCCGGCGACCAGGCCGGGGAGACGGCTGTGCCCTGCCGGGTCAACTGCACGATCCCGCTCCCGTCCCGATTGACGACGTAGACGTTCGTGCAAAATTTCAACTCCGAGACAGTAGGAGCGTCTTCCACTTTGCACCCGGCAAAGGTGATGCGCTTCCCGTCCGGCGCCCAGCTCATTCCCCAAAACCCGGTGAACTTCCCGGCCAAGCCTAGTGGGGTCGCCTGCCCCTGCTTGTTGAAGACGCACAGGTCAGAATCGCAGGCCTCGGCCCTCTCACCTTGCGTGAGCGAGTCTGGAGCGCCAGTTGGCGCTGGCGTCCGGGCCGGGCCGGTCGTGGGAACGATAACGGATGCCACACCACTCACCAGAGTCGCCGTCGTGCTCGGCGCGGCGATCTGCATGCGGCCCGGCAACAACTGGCTGAAGAGCAACCCAAAGACTGCCAGCACGACGATTGCCCCAATCGCCAGCACAATCCTCCGGCGCGGCTTCACTTGCATTTGCTGAATGCGCGTCACCAACGGAATGTGCTCACGCGTTGGCATCGCCTCAGCTACAACAGTCGGCTGGGCCGGTTCCGGCGGACTCACTCTGCTAACGGCCTGGTTCAACGCCTGCACCATGTCATAAGCCGATTGGAAACGATGCGCCGGGTCTTTGGCCATTGCCCTGAGGATCACTTTCTCGATCCCTTCCGGCACGTTTGGCGCAACGGCGCGGGGCAGAGGCAGGGCTTCGGTGATGTGCTTGAGGACGACGGCCATCGGCGTCTCGGCCTGGTAAGGCACGCGGCCAGTAGCCATCTCGTACAGCATCACGCCCAGCGAGTAAATGTCGGAGCGGTGATCCACCTTGATGCCCTGACCCTGTTCGGGCGACATGTAGGCCGGGGTGCCGAGGCCCACGCCGGAGGCGGTAAGTTGTTGCGACGCTTCCAACATGCGGGCCAGGCCGAAGTCGGTGAGGTAGGTGTTGCCCTGCGGATCGATCAAGACGTTGCACGGCTTGATATCGCGGTGGATTATGCCCTGAGAATGAGCGTAGCCCAGGGCGCTGCCGATCTGGCCGACGAGGCGGTTGATCTCGTCGAGCGACAGCCGCCCCTTGGCCATCAGCTCTTTGAGCGTCCCGGCGTGGACATAGCGCATGGCGATGTAGGTAATGCCGTCGGCTTCACCATAGTCATGCACGGGCAGGATGTGCGGATGTTCGAGTTTGGCGATGGCGTGGGCCTCGCGCTGGAAGCGTTCGGCGAACTGCCGGTCTTCCGAAAGATAGTGCGGCAGGACTTTGATGGCGACATCGCGATCCATGCTGGGCTGATAGGCGCGGTACACCGTGGCCATGCCGCCAACGCCGATCTGCTCGAGGATGCGATAAGGGCCGAGGGTTTTTCCAATCAAATCAGACATAGTTCCCTCCAAACCTTAGAATTCAGGCCGTTTTGGAAAAATAAGACACCCTCAACCTGACGGTTGAGGGTGTCTGTCTGCGCGAGGGCCACCACTACTCTGGCCACATAAGGTTTTCATTGTTCATCAACTTTCTACAGATCATCTTAGCACAGACAGCCCTACCGTAGCATGTGATTTACGTCCTCGCCCGCAAGCTTGAATATCATCGTTTTATGAACCGACTATCAAGTTTTCCCCCTGCCTTTCCTTTCAGAGCACACTCAACTCCCGCTGAATTTCGGCGTCCCATCAAAAACGCCGACCTGTTGGGCGCGGGTCGGCGTCGATCTGGCTCTCTTGTTGCTATGAGTTGGTGCCGTCTATCAGTTTCCCGTCGATTCGGCGGACACCCCACACACCAGTACGTCGTCGTATCACAGTGTTCCCTCCATATTCTCAATTCTGATGTCAACCTTTTATCAACCAAATATCAAGCCCTCCTCCTGTTCTCAGCGGTAAAGTATTAGCAACACTTCGCCGAAATTCGGCGCCCCACACTCGTCACGGAGGCCATATGTTCCGCTCACGTCTCTTTCTCACTCTGCTAATCGCTGCTACCCTCGCCGCCTGCGGCGGCAGTGCCACACCCCAACTCATCGGCTCATACCCGCGCGGCTCGGAAGAGGGCGTTGTCACCTCGTCGGGCGGCGCGCCGACCAACACGCTTGTCGTCTACAACGCCTACCTTGAGTTGGAAGTGTTCGACGTCGCGTCGGCGGCCAAACAGGCCGAGCAGTTGGCTTATGAATACGGTGGTTATCTGGTCAACTCGCAATCGTGGTATCAGGACGATCAAAAGTATGCCACCCTCACCCTGGCCGTGCCCGTCAACCGGTTCGACTCGGCGCGAGAAGCCCTGCTCCGCCTCGGCACGCTAACCCACGAAAGCACCTCCGGTGAGCTGGTGGGAACCGGCGACGGCTCCAACGGCTGGAACACCTACTCGAACATCACCGTGCAGTTGCGGCCAACCGCCTTCACCGCCCGCGCCGCCGAATCGGCTTCCGCCTGGCTGAGTGGCAGTATGCTGTTCATCTTCTACGCCGTCAGCGCCCTGTTCCGAATCGCGATGTTTATCATGCCGCCTTTCTTCATGATTGTCGGTTTCTTCGCAACCCTCCGCTGGCTTGTCGCCCGTTTCCGCCGTTCATGAACGCCAGATACTTTCTTCTCGGCTCGTTCGTCATCATGTTCGCGGCCTGCGATCGCCCACCAGAGGTGGTGGTGATTGAAAGGACGGTGGTCGTCACCCAGGTGGTGACGGCGACCCCGACTCCTTCGCCCTCTATCGCCGTCGCCCCGATGATAAACATTGAGTGTCAGGGGGAGGCTGCCATTTTTACCGGCGGCATGACTGACGCTTTCGATTCGTCCAACGGGCCGGAGCTTGCGCAACAAAGCGAAACCTTGATCCAGTTCTTAGGCGAACAGAGTGGCTATACCAAACCCTTGAGGCACTTCGACGTGACTAACGTGGGCCAGGTCTTTGCACACCGGTTTGAAAACCTGTCGCCCAATCGCGCCAAAATATGCGGGGCTTTGCTCGAAATCCAGGTTTTGCCCGACAGCCGCGACAACCCGGCGAACGACTCGCTGGGGCTGGCTTTCGCCGTCAACCCAACCCTCAATCCGTTCGCCTGGCGGCGGCATCTCGGCAACAACGCTGGAGACGGCGTGCCAGGGCTGATGGATTCGCCCTGGGCACCCGGGGACTCGGCGGTGTCGTTGTTGCTGGACTTGAACAACCTATCGCTGGCCGAGGGCGGCACGACCAGCCTGATCGAACTTTTGAACGAGTACAATTTCCTAGACATTGTCATCAACGATGACACGACAGTTGATTACATCATTTTGACCGTCTCTTACGAGCCTTAACCTCAAACTTTGTCATCCCTCTGTCAACCCTTTATCAAGCTTGTCAATCCGTTTGGCGTTACCCTGTTCACAGTTCAACAACCAACAAGGCTTCGGAAGCCTGGCAATCTTCCAAAGCCGATAGCTCAAAACAGGAGAACACTTCCATGAACGCCAAACATCTTCTCATCGTCTCGCTCGTTTTCACCCTTTTGCTGGCCGCCTGCGGCGGCGCGGCCACGCCCGTTCAAATCTCGGCCCCTACCTCTGCGCCTGCCGCCACACAAGCGCCCTATCTCATCGCTACTCAGGCAGCTGAGTCGCCCGCGACCTCAGGGCCGATTTACCTCCCGCCCGCTGCCACTCAGGCGCCGGAATATTTCGCGCCTACGGCGACGCCCCCCTTCGACAACACCTTCCAGAACTACGGCGTCAACCCCTTCATTGACACCTACGCCGACCACCTTTCCACCTTCGCCCTGGACGTGGACACGGCCTCGTACACCGTTGCGCGCAGTTACGTCAACAACGGCAACATCCCGCCCGCTGACGCCATCCGCGTCGAAGAGTTCGTCAACTACTTCAACCAGGATTACGCCGCCCCACCGGACGTGGCCTTCGCTCTCTACGCCGACGGCGCGCCCTCACCCTTCCAGAGGGACGGCACGCAAATCATTCGCGTCGGCGTGCAAGGCTATGAAGTTTCCGAAGCCGAGCGCAAACCGGCCTCGCTCACCTTCGTGATTGACATCTCCGGCTCGATGGCTCAGGATGGCCGCCTCGAACTGGTGAAGCAATCCCTGCAAATGCTCGTCGACCGCCTGCGCCCAAGCGACTCGGTTGCCATCGTGGTCTACGGCTCGGACGCCCGTGTCGTCCTCAACCCGACCAGCGGCGAAGACCGGGCGACGATCCTCAGCGCCATCTACGGCCTCCAGCCCGAAGGCGCAACCAACGTGGAAGCCGGCTTGCGCCTGGGCTACAACATCGCCAATCTCGCCTACCGCCCCGACGGCATCAACCGCGTCATCCTGTGCAGTGACGGGGTGGCCAACGTCGGCGCGACCGGCCCCGGAGAGCATTCGCGGCTACGCCGACGCCGGCGTCAGCCTGACCACCGTTGGCTTCGGCATGGGCAACTTCAACGACGTGCTCATGGAGCAGTTGGCCGACAACGGCGACGGCAACTACGCTTACGTGGACGACCTGGACGAAGCTAACAAGCTGTTCGTCGAAGACATGACCTCGACCCTGCAGGTGATTGCCCTCAACGCCAAAGTGCAGGTGGACTTCAACAACGAAGTGGTGGCCCGCTACCGGTTGATCGGCTACGAGAACCGGGCCGTGGCCGACCAGGACTTCCGCAACAACGCCGTGGATGCCGGCGAGATCGGCGCCGGGCACACCGTCACTGCTCTCTACGCCGTTCAATTCCACAATCCCGGAGTTGAGGGCCGCATTGCCACCGTCAGCCTGCGCTGGGAAGACCCGACGACGCATGAGGTCAAAGAGATCAACGGCAACTTCAACAGTTGGGACATGGCGAAATCGTTCGATGAAGCTTCGCTCCGTTATCAACTGGATACGGTTGTGGCCCAGTATGCCGAGCTCCTGCGCCGCAGTCCCTATGCCGCCGAGACCACTTTCGACGACCTGCGCATCCGTTCTCAACGGCTCGCCGCCCAACTTCCGGGCGACGCCGATGTGGCCGAACTGGCCCAACTGGTGGAGCGGGCAAGCCAACTCAACGGGTGGTAAACAAGATCAAAAGGGTGGGCCGTCGTTGGCGGCCCACCCTTTTTGTGTTGTGCTACCGATCATTTGAGACTATCATCAGGCCAAGATGTCCCACTTGTTTCACCGTCCGGCACTCAAATTCTTCTTTCTCTTGTTCGTCGTGGCCGCCTTATCGGCTTGCGACTGCGCCTATCCTTTCTCCATCAATGCGCTCGCTACAGTGGACGGTGTCCTGTACACCAATGCAGACCTTGAACTGCAACAAATTCCCGAAGATGCAGTCGCGAATGTCCAGGCGCAACTCTCTGAGAGCCGGGGCTTGCCGAAAGTTGTGTGCGCGGACACGCAGACCTGCTACCGGATTACGGGCAAAGACGAGATCGAAAGTTCGCGAGACGGCGGCCAGACCTGGCGGGCGGACTGGCGCGTGCCGTGGGGGCGCAAGGGTTATGCCGAACGATGGACTGACGTCTGCCGCCCAGAGGTGGATGTTACGCCCCGCGACTTGCTGTTGATCGACGCCAATGGTGGTTATATGGTATATGCCGCGATGGGGCAGTCCGGGTTACTGGTGCGTTCACCCGATGGAAGCTGGACGAACGATTCAAACCGTACTGGCAATCTATTGCCCTTCTACGCCAGAAACCTGAACGAGGCTCTCGACGCCACCTTCGAGGAAATCGTGTTTTGGCTGTTGTTGAGCGTTCTGGCCTGGGTCGGCTTGAGCGCGGTGGGTTGGTGGCACAGCCGGGCCGCTTCCGGGAAGCCGTTGAGTGCCGGGCAGGTGACCTGGTGGATACTCCGGCCCTTTCTGGCAATCGTTGCCCTCTATATTCTTTTCACCACTTTCCCCAGACTGCTCTACGGCGGTTACCTTCCTGTCGGCTTGTTGTTGATCCCCGCTCTTCTTTTCTTAATTCCTATCTGGACTTGGTGGCAGGTGGCTCGCTCGGTCTCTGAACCCGCAGAAGTTTGGAAGAGTGCTTGGGCGGTGGCTCTGGCAGTGATGGGCTTTTGGCTGGCTTGGTTGCCGTTCGTGGCCTGGGCATTTGGCTTGATATCGTTTTATTGGCTGGCGGCGATTGTGTCAGCGGCGATCATGTTTTTCATCCTCAGGCGAAGCATTCGGGCAATCAGCCGTTATGGCCGCGCCGCTGGGGGGCAACCCCCAAGCGCGTGACGGCATTCTCTCTTTCCTCCGCGCCCTCAAACACCCGCTCGCTTTGTTGAGCATAAGCCTTCTGCTCCTCACGATCGTGTATTGAAGGCATTTATCGAGTGCCCGTCAAAGTTTTGGGTAAGGGTGGATAGTTGGCCTGCTTTCAGCGGATTTCCAAGCCGCTGCGCGAAAGCGGATGCGCGCCGTCACTATCCGTTTTTCCGCTTTGCCGAAGGCATCCGTTGAAAGAATGTAACGATTCCCAAAAAAATGACGGGCACTCGCATTTATCACCTTGCTTTGCAAGCAAATCGCGCCTCGCTATAATAAGGCTGTGCCAAAGAAACCATTTTCAGATCGCATCGCCCTCGTTCAAGGCGACATCACCCAGCAGGACGTTGACGCCATCGTCAACGCCGCCAACAACACTCTGCTGGGCGGCGGCGGCGTGGACGGGGCCATTCATCGGGCCGCCGGGCGCGAGCTACTGGCCGAGTGCGCCACGCTGGGCGGTTGCGCCACCGGCGAGGCCAAGATCACTAAAGGCTACAAGCTTCCGGCCCGGCGCGTCATTCACACCGTCGGCCCAATCTGGCGTGCGGCGACCGGAGGGAGTGCCGGCGAACCCGGCTTGTTGGCAAGTTGTTACCGCAACTCACTAACGCTCGCCGTCCAGCACAATCTTCGCACCATCGCCTTCCCCTCCATCAGTACCGGCGCTTACGGTTATCCAATTGAAAAGGCGCGCCGCGTCGCCATCGCCGAAGTCAAAGCCTTTCTCGAACAGAACTTGGCCTTCGAAAAAGTTGTCTTCGTCTGCTTGAGTGAATCGGACTACAATTGTTATGAATTGGCGCTCGAAGAAATATTAGGCGAGTAAAGCTAACACAAAGGCACGAAGACTCAAAGACACAAAGCGAACTTGGTGGCTTTGTGCCTTTGTGTCTTAGTGTTAATCTAATTGAGGGAGAGAATGAAATGGCTAAAAAACTTTTCATTGGCGTAGACCTGGGCGGGACGAGCATGCGGGCCGGCGTGGTTGCCAAAGATGGAACCGTGCTCGGCATGGCCAAGCGCAAGACTCACCCGGAGCTTGGCGGCGAAGGCGTGTTTGATCGCCTGGTCAAAACCATCAAAGACGCGGCCAAGGAAGCGGAGGTGAAGATGAAGGACATTGGCGGGATTGGTGTGGGCGTGCCGGGGCCGATTGACACCGAACGCGGCGTGGTGCGACTGGCGGTGAACCTGGGCAAGGACTGGACGAACATGCCACTGGCGAAAAAGCTTGAAGAGGCGCTGGGCGTCCCGGCTTACATTGATAACGACGTGCGCGTGGGCGCGACGGGCGAGTTCGAGCACGGCGCGGGGCGCGAGGTGAACGATATGATCGCCATTTTTGTGGGAACCGGCATTGGTGGCGGTATTATTTTGAATGGCGAACTGCGCGGCGGGTTTCGCGGCGGCGCGGGCGAAGTGGGCCACACGGTGGTGGCTGCCGACAACGGCATCGTCGGCAAGACCGGCCAGCCGGGCACGGTGGAGCCACTGGCCAGCCGCACCGGCATGGAACGGATGGTGAAAGAACTGGTCGCCGGCGGTCGCAAGAGCGTTGTGCCTGAACTGATCGAGAGCGTGGGGCAAGGACGCTTGACGAGCAGTGTGATTTTTGAAGCGCTGAAACAGGATGATAAAGTGATGGCCGAAGCGCTGGCGAAAGCCCAACACACGCTGGGCCTGCTGGCCGCCAACCTTGTGAACGTGCTTGACCCGGAGATGATCGTGATCGGCGGCGGCGTGACCGAGCGGCTGGGCGAGAAGTTCGTCGCCCCGATTCGTAAAGTGGCTTACGCCAACTTCATCAACAAGCAAAACGCGAAGCTGGTGAAGATCGTCCCGGCGGCGCTCAAGGATGCTTCGGGCGTGGTGGGCGCGGCAGTGCTGGCGCGGCAAAAGTTGTAGATGAAGCATTCGATCACTGGCGTTGAACTGGCGGCGGCACTGATCATTGCCGCCGTTCTTGTTGTCGTCGGCTGGCTGATGATGGCCCTGTTGAGCATGCCGACGGCCAATGCTTCGCCGCTCGCGACGGTGGTCATTCAGATTCCAGAATCGAAGGCAACGGTCACCGCCGCGCCGATCATCCCGGCCCCTATCATAGAAGCCGCCATCCCAACCAAGACGACGTCCCTTCTATCCGCTTTAACTCCAACTGCCATCGCAACTCTAACTCTTACTCCCACTCCAACTCCTATCTCCTTCGACTTCGACTTCGCCGCCCAGCACTTCGTCATCGGTCAGTCGGTGGGCGGGCGTGATATTGCCGGAGTCGCCTTCCCGGCCTCGGAAGCGCCAGAGCAGGCCCTGGTGCTGGTCAACGGCATTCACGGCGACGAGATGAACTCTGCGCCGGTCGTGGCGCAGTTGTTGGCCGATGTGGAAAGCGGCGCGATGAGTTTGCCGCCCACGCTGAGGCTGTTCGTGATCGAGTCGCTCAACCCGGACGGGGTTGACCAGGGCAGGCGCCTCAACGCGAACGGCGTTGATCTGAACCGCAACTGGGAGACTTATGACTGGCGGCCGGGTGTTGAAATTGCGACGGATTTCTTTTTGCCTGAAGGCGGCGGTCTGGCGCCGTTCTCAGAGCCGGAGACGCGGGCCATGCGCGACTGGCTGTTGACGCTGCAAGCCGAGTATGCCAGCGTGACGGTCATTTACTTCCATGCCGCGTTCCCGCCGAATGGACTGGTCACGCCTGGCACTCACTTAACTCCTTCGGATAGCCGCGAACTTGGCGACGCGCCTTCGCGCGAAATGGGGCAAGTCCTGGCCGAGGCCGCCGTTTACGATTACGCCAACTACTGGCCGGGCGGCTACAGAGTAACGGGCGACGCCTCCACCTGGGCAGTGGCCCACCGGATGCGGTCGTTGACGGTTGAATTGCCGGTGCGAGAGGCGCTGGGTGAGGCGCAGGCGGCGAAGTTGCGGGAGGGGATTTTGGCGATGATCAACTTTCTGAGCGCAAGATGATGACAATGGGATGGGCCATTTTTTAATCCGCCCCTTGCCCGGCTGTTTAACTCACCTTACGCAACGTCACACCCGCGAAGCTTGTCCCCGTGCAAACGGGGAACGGGTGTCCAACCTTGCCACTCCTGGATTCCCGCCTACGCGGGAAAGACACCTGGTTTGTGGGGCGAGTTGGCAACTCGCCCCTGGATTCCCGCCTACGCGGGAATGACAATGTAGTGAACATCAAGGTTGACCGGCACCAGTTTGATGCTGTTGGCGAAATGCCGTTGAGGAGCCAGCACCCCCAGGTGCGGCTTGCCCGGCATCCGCGCGCAAGCGTGCCTTGCTCCTCATGAATTCGCCAACAGCATCCAGTTTTGTTTGCCCTCTTATCGCAACTATAGTAAACTCTGGGAAATTCCCGCACAGGAGAAAGACAAATGGCAACTACAAAGAAAACGGCGAAGAAAGCCGCCAAAAAAGTGACAAAGAAATCGGCCAAACCGGCGAAGAAAAAGGTTGCGCCCCGCGCCCGTTCCGCGAAGCCGAAAGGCCCGCCCGAGCGCCTGGGCGTGCTGGAACTGGCCGGTAAACCGGCCACCGTCATTGGCAACGATATTGTCGTCGGCCAAACCGCCCCGGAATTCACGGCCCAGGCCAACGACTGGTCAGCCCTTCAAGGCCTGGCTTCCACGGCCGGCAAAGTCCGGGTCTTGGCCGCCGTGGCCTCGCTCAGCACCAGCGTCTGCGACAAAGAGACGCGCACTTTCAACGAGCGGGCGGCCGAGTTGGGCGAGGATATTCGGGTGATGGTGATCAGCGCCGACCTGCCACCCACCCAGAAGCTGTGGTGCGGCAACGCCGGGGTGGATCGGGTGCAGACCGTCTCCGACCACGCCGACCTGAGTTTTGGCGTCAAGTATGGCACCTACATCAAAGAACGCCGTTATCACCGCCGGGCAGTGTTTGTGGTGGACAGGAACGATAAGGTGACTTACGTGGCCTACATGCCTCAACTGGGCGTAGAGCCAAACTACGACGAAGTGCTGGCCGCGGCCAAAGCGGCGCTATAGTAGACCTTATCGGAAATAAGCTCATAGCCCGCGTCCTCGCGGGCCCCTTCGGGCAACCGCGAGGACGCGGTTGGGGAGCGTCATAATGTTATTTCCGATAAGGCTAGAGCAGACACCGGGCGCAATGCCCGGCGTCTTTTTATGTTGCGGTCGGTTGAAGCAGAGATTCGACCCAGGCGGCATCTTCCAGCGAGAGAGGTGGATCAAGAGGCCGGCGATAGTCAATTGCCAGATCGAGCCCGGCGCGGTCGTAGGTGTCATGCAAGAGTTGATTGAGAGGCACAACAGGTTCAGGGTCGCCATTAAGTAACGGCAAAGGGAAGGATGGAACGGGTTGCCGAAGGCCAAAAGTATAAACTTCGGCGCGGGGGCGTTGGCGAGCGCGGCTGACGAGAATATGGTAGTCGAGAAGTTTGCCGTCGCGAATCGTCATCGGCATTCGTTCGCCAGTTCGAATGAGATCGATTTCGATTAAGCCGGTGTGACTGCTTAAAATCCGCGCTCGTTTCGTCAGGTACTCCTTCCGGCCTTCGCCAGGTTGCTTGTTGGTGGGCGACAGCAACTCGATAAGCGCAACAACGTCATTGCTTTCAATGTGCCGGATTTCAAGATAACGCTCACGAACTTCGTATATCTCAGGCAATTCGACCACAACCATCCTGGGATCGGCGCTGTAGGCAGTGGCGGCCTCGCGCATCGGTTTCTCGGCGATGACGACATCCGGCATCCCGACAAGATCATCTTTGCTTTTGAAGAAACCAACCTCCTGATAAATGCGCAGTTCAATGTCCACGCGATATTTTGGCCTGACCTGTGGCACGAGCGCGTCGGCAATGGCTACGATCAGGCGTGTGTGAACCTGCTCCCACAGCCCGCGTTGTTCAAGATAAGGGTCCATTCCTGGAAATAGTGTTGGCACGAACGTATTCTATCTTTGCCGGTGAATCGGGTCAATCCATCTCATCTTCCAACTCCGCCGTTTGCCGGGCCCGGCTCTGCCTGGGCAGTTTCGAGTCCTGGTCGGCCAGCAGTTGGCGCAAATCAATAATCTGATCCCGCAGAAGCGCCGCCTTCTCGAACTCCAGCGCGTGCGCCGCTTCCTTCATCTGCTTCTCCAGTTCGACAATCATCTTGTTGAGTTCGGCCCTGGGGAGCTGAGGCGGCGTCCCCGTCTTGTATTCGCCCCGCTCCTCAGACACGGCCGAGAGGCGCATGGTCAGGTCGCGCACACTCTTGACGATGCTGGCCGGGATGATGCCGTGATCTTCGTTGTGCTTCTGTTGCACGGCGCGGCGGCGGTCCGTCTCATCAATCGCCGACTTCATCGAGTTGGTCATCTTGTCGGCATACATGATCACCGTGCCGCGCACGTGCCGCGCCGCCCGGCCAATCGTCTGCAAGAGCGAGGTATGACTGCGCAGGAAGCCTTCCTTGTCGGCGTCGAGGATGGCCACTAATGACACTTCGGGCAAGTCCAGGCCTTCGCGCAACAAGTTGATGCCGACCACCACGTCGAACACGCCCAGCCGCAAGTCACGCAAGATGCCAATGCGATCCAGCGTCTCCACTTCCGAGTGCAGGTAGTGAACTTTGATCCCAAGTTCCATCAAATACTCGGACAAGTTCTCGGCCATACGCTTGGTCAGGGTCGTCACCAGAACCCGTTCCCCGCTTTCGAGCCGCTTCCTGATCTCGGTCACCAGATTATCAATTTGACCGGTCGAGGGCCGCACATCCACTTCCGGATCGACCAGGCCGGTGGGGCGGATGATTTGCTGGATGATGCGTTTCGTCTTCCCCAACTCGTAAGGCCCCGGGGTGGCCGACGTGTAAATGACTTGCCCCATCCGTTCTTCAAACTCCCCGAAGTTCAGAGGCCGGTTGTCCAGGGCTGAGGGCAGGCGGAAGCCGTACTCTACCAGCGTCGCCTTGCGGGACATGTCGCCGTAGTACATACCCCTGATCTGGGGTAACGTCATA
>CAYSIV010000110.1:0-17201 GCA_964431175.1 uncultured Anaerolineales bacterium | reverse complement strand
CCAGAGTCTCAGTTAATTATTTCGGTTTTTGTCTCACTTCGAAATGGGCAATACAGTTTGTCAACAACGTAATAGGGAGACTTGCGGCAACTGATTATACAACGCTGAGATTTGGGAGAAGCCACCCAACAGATCAGTAGACTGCCATCCTTCGCGGCAAAATCGTTTCCACCAGACTTAATTGCCGCAACCGCGTTTGCCCTGCCAATGACATCAGTATAGTCAGTACCCGGGTCAATGCAACACAGGCTTCATCCGGTCACAGGCCTCACTTCGCCTTCCCCTGCGCCGCCACCGCCTCCGCCGCCTTCTTCACCGCGCCGCCGAGATAATAACTTTTGAGCGGCTTGAGGTTAGCGTCAGGCTCGTAGACAAGCGGGATGCCGGTGGGGATGTTGAGTTCAGGGATGGCCGCGTCGGAGATGTTGTCAAGATACTTCACCAGAGCGCGGATGCTATTGCCGTGAGCGGCGATGAGCACCCGCTGGCCGGATTTGACCGCCGGGGCCAGAGTGCTGTGCCAGTACGGCAGGACGCGAGCCAGGGTCTCTTTGAGCGACTCGGTGCGCGGCAATTGGTCGGGTGCGAGGGCCTCTCGTAAACTTACGGCTAGATCGAGCGTTGCTTCGTAATCAGCGGTTTTGAATTTTCGGCTCATAACCTGGGGGTGCTGGCTCCTCAGCGCAATTCGCCAGCAGTATCCTCTCGGTCGGCCACAGGCCGGCTGGCAGGAGAAAGCGAAGCCTGGGTTCGACGGCGGCAAGAGGGGATTTGGAGGATAGGCCATCAATCTGGATTATACTGACAACATTGCAATTTGCTTCCCCGGCTTCACGTCTCAGAATTGCAGTCAAGGTTCAGGCGCGCCCTAAAAAATCATTAAGGCGCAACCTTCGCCGGCGGCCTGTGTAGTACAATCGTACGAATTAAAGGCCTTGCCCCTTGTTTCGTGAAATGCGCGCAATTCGTAGCAAAGAATTGTCATTCTAAAACATGCTCAAAGAAACGGATCGCCGTCCGATTCCCCTCAATTTTCGCCTAATTCTTGCCATCGGGCTGATTGCCCTGTTGACTCTCGCTATTGCCGTCATTCTCGTTTTGAGTCTGACTCTGAGCGGGACCCTGGCCAGGCTCGGTTTAGCCGCCGTGGCCGGGTTGGCCCTCACTCTTCTGGTCACTTTCACCCTCTTTCGCCGGACGCTGGACGAGCAGGCGAAGGGCTTCGAAGCCGTTGCCGCCGACAACGCCAGACAACTAGAGGCGGCTGTCCGCCGGGCAAACACCCTGGACGCCCTCGCCCAGGCCAACCTCAGCCTGTCCACCAGCCCCGATCTCAAAACCATCCTGAACAAAATTGCCGAGAGCGCCTTCAAACTTCTGCGCAACCCGCGCGACGTTCACGTTTTTCTCTATGAAGATGATGTCTTGACGTTTGCTTCGGGCATGTGGGACGGGGCGCTTCAAGCCAAGCCTCTCCGTGAGCCGCGAGCCGGTGACCTCACCTACGCCGTGGCCCAGCAAGGCCAGCCGATCATCGTGGGCGACACGGCGCACCTCGCCCCGTATACCGACACCCTGTCGGGCGGCGCAATTGTCGGCTTGCCGTTGAAAATGAGCGACCGGGTGGTGGGGGTGATGAACCTCACCTTCACCCAGCCCCACGACTTTGCCGAAGACGAACTGCGCGCCTTGCACCTGCTGGCCGACCAGGCCGCCGCCGCCATTGAGAACGCGCGCTTGCTGGAAGCGGCGGCGGGACGCGCCGCAGAACTGAACGTGGTTCTGCAAGCCAGCTTCAGCCTCACCGCCAGCCTTGATCTCAAGACCGTGCTCAACGCAATTTTAGAGAGCGCCTTTCAACTCATGAGCCGCGCCGAGAACGCCCACATTTTTTTGTACGACGCCGAAAGCGGGCGGCTGGCATTTGGGGCCGCGGTGTGGGCCAAGCAGGATCTGAGCGAGCCGCTGTTTGAGCCGAACTCAGATAGCCTCACTTATCAGGTTGCCCGGAGCGGCCAGCCCCTCATCCTGTCGCAAATGCGAACGCATCCCTACGTCCTCAACCTGCCCGCCGACTGGGGCGGGGCGATGATCGCCCTGCCGCTCAAGTTCAGCCAACGCGTCGTAGGCGTGATGGACGTGAGTTACTCCCAGCCGCGCACCTTCACCGAAGGTGAAATCCGTGTTCTGCGTTTGCTGGGCGACCAGGCGGCGATTGCCATTGAGAACGCCCGCCTCTTTCAGGCCGAGCACGTCCAGTCGCGGCGGCAGGCCGCTCTGTTTCGCCTCAGCGCCGATATCATCGAAGCGCAGGATGAAAAGGAAATTTGCCAGCGCGTCGTCAGCGGCTTGCACGATGAAGCGCTGGGCTACGACTTGCTGGCCTTGTTTCTGGTGGACGAAGCTTTGGGGCAACGCGCCCTCATTGCCAGCGTAGGCTGGCTCGACTTGATGAGGGCCTGGCGGCTTCTGCCGGGCCACGAGCTGAGCGGCCAAACCTTTGCCGACGGCCAGCTTCACTACTTGCCTAACGTCATCCGCGACACGCGCTTCATGCCCATCTCCAGCAACGGCGCTGAAATTGACGTGCCGCTAAAACTTGGCGACAAAGTGCTGGGCGTGTTGGTGGTGGAAAGCAGCACCGCCGGCGCCTTTACTCAAAAGGACTTCGAGGTGTTGACGGCGGCGGCCAGTCAGGCCACCATTGCCGTTGGCCGCACGCGACTGCTGGCCGCCGAGCGCCAACGCGCCGACCAGCTTGAGACTTTGCGGGCGATGATGGCCGAGATTTCCGCCCAGCTTGATCTGCCGGCCTTGCTTCCGGTGGTCGTCGAGCGCGCCACCCATTTGCTCAACGCTACTTGCGGCGAGATCGCAATTTACGACGACCAGAAAGCAGAATTGCGGACAATGGCCAGCTACAACTTTGCCGTCGCCGACGGCGGGGGCCAGCGCCTATCGCTCAACGAGCGCGTCGCCTGGAAAACCGCCGAGACTCGCCAGCCGTTCATCATTCCTGACTATGCCAAAGCCGCTGAATACTCACCCACGTCTGCTCACGACTCTTTACATGCCACGCTGGCCGCGCCCCTCATCGCCGGCGGCCGGCTGATGGGCGCGCTGGTCGTGGTGACAACCGATCCGGCCCGCCAGTTCACTACTTCTGACGAACATCTGATGAATCTCTACACCGCCCAGGCTGCCGTGGCCATCGAAAAGGCCGCGTTATACGTCTCGGCCCGGCAGGAGTTGATGGAGCGCAAGCGCACCGAAGAGAGCCTGGAGTCCTCCTTTTCGCTCCTCAAGGCCACCTTCAACGCCACGGCCGACGGCATGTTGGCGGTAGACCGCGTCGGCAAGATCGTCACCTTCAACCAGAAATTCCTGCAAATGTGGCGCATCCCGGAATCGGTGGCGGCGGCGCGCGACGACAATTTGGTAACGGCCTTCATCCTTGAGCAGTTGAAGTATCCTCGCGTGTTCACCGACCAGATCGAGGCCCTGCAAGCCCAGCCGGAGGCCGAGAGCTACGATCTGCTGGAGTTCAACGATGGCCGGATGTTCGAACGCTATTCACAACCCCAGCAAGAGGCGGGTGAAATCGTTGGCCGGGTCTGGAGCTTCCGCGACGTGACCGAGCGCAAACGGACGGAAGAGGAGCTGTACAAAGCCAAAGAGTCCGCCGAGGCGGCCAATATGGCCAAAAGCGCCTTCCTCGACAACATGAGCCACGAACTCCGCACGCCGCTGAACGCCATCATCGGCTACAGCGAAATGTTGCGCGATGAGGCCGAAGACGCCGGCCAGCAGTCGTTCGTGCCCGATCTGATCAAAATCTACACTGCCGCCCGTCACCTGCTCGCCCTCGTCAGCGACATTCTGGACATCTCCAAGATCGAAGCCGGAAAGATGGAAGTGCAAACCGAGTCCTTCGACCTGCTGAGCGTGATTCAAGACACGGTCAACGCCACCCGGACGCAAATTGAGAAGAACGCCAACACCCTCCGCGTTCGGTGTGATGACAATCTGGGCCAGGTGAATACCGACCGGGCGAAAGTGTGGCAGGTGCTGGTCAACCTGTTGAGCAACGCCGGTAAGTTCACCCATAACGGGACCGTGTCGCTGGAAGCAACACGCGAGAAGATGGAAGACGACGCCGACTGGATCATGCTCCGCGTGGCCGACTCGGGAGTTGGCATCACCTCATCGCAACTCGGCAAACTGTTTCAACCGTTCAACCAGGCCGACACCTCGGCCACGCGCAAGTATGGCGGCACCGGCCTGGGGCTGGCGATCACGAAAGTGTTTTGCCAGATGTTAGGCGGCGACATCACCGTTGAGAGCGAAGGCGCGCCGGGCAAAGGCACAGCGTTTACCATTCGGCTCCCGGCAGATGTCAGCCGGCTCCAGTCTAACCGCGAGCAGGGTCTGGATCAGCCGGCGCCCGGCTTGTTGCCCGGCGAAGCGCTGACCATGCTGGTGATAGACGACGACACCACGGTGCGCGACTTGATGCGACGCGCGCTGAGCGGCGACCGGGCATGGGTGGAAGCCGCCTCTGCCGGAGAAGAGGGGCTTCAGGCCGCCCGCGATTTGCGCCCGAACGTGATTGCGGTTGATATTGTTTTGCCGGAAATGAAAGGCTGGGCGGTGCTCTCGGCCCTCAAGGCCGATGCCGAGCTGGCGGCCACCCCGGTGATTCCTTTAGTGGTCTTCGATCAGGAGGGACACGCTCTTGTGTTGGGAGCGTCAGATTATTTGATCAAGCCGCCCGACTCTGAGCAATTGGGCCTGATCCTGAAAAAGTACCGCCGCGACCCTTCGCGGGGCTACATTTTGATTGTTGATGACGACGCGGCCTTGCGCGCCACCGCCCGGCGACTGCTGGAGCAAAAGGGGTGGAAGGTGCTGGAGACCGAGAATGGCCGGGCCGGGTTGGTTGGCGTGGCCCAGAATTGGCCGGAGTTGATTCTGCTGGATTTGGTGATGCCGGAGATGAGCGCGTTTGAGTTTTTGGCCGAACTTCGCCGGCAGGAAGGCGAGATGTCGCGCTCGATTCCGGTGGTGATACTGCTGGCCGACACGCCGGGCGTGACCGCCGAAGATCATTTGCGGCTCGGCGATCAACTAAAGCGCTTCGTGGAGGCCAATGCCCACTTGTACTCTTCCGAAACACTGGCGCGTGAAGTGCGCGACCTGGTGCGAATGGCGTCAACCCGGGAATCGTAGATGGCCGTTAGGTTTATTTTTTTGATTCTCAAAGGAGAGGCCTATGCCTAAAATTCTTCTGGTCGAAGACAATGAGATGAACCGGGATATGCTGTCGCGGCGTTTAGGGCGCAAGGGATACGAAGTTGCCCTGGCCGTTGACGGCAACGAAGGCGTGAGCATGGCCCGCACGGTTGGCGCCGATCTGATTCTGATGGATATGAGTTTGCCGGTGCTGGACGGCTGGGAGGCCACTCGCCAGATCAAAGCCTCGCCCGACACGCGCTCCATCCCGATCATTGCCCTCACCGCCCACGCCATGGCCGGCGACCGGGAGCGAGCCTTGGAGGCCGGGTGCGACGATTACGACACCAAACCCATCGAGTTCCCCCGCCTGATGTCGAAGATCGAAGCGCTGCTGGACAAGAAGATCGAACCGTGAGCGCTCATGAGAACCCGGGGCCAGAAGGCGGCATTAGCGTTTTGGAGTTGGCCGACCTGCCGGCGGCGCAAAGCAAGATCATGCGCCTCATGCTGAGAAAAATCGAGATGGCCTACCCCGACTTGTGCCTGGCCATAGAGGCCAGGCCTGAAGCCGAGCGCCTCAGCCGGGCCGATTTGGACGCCGGTCTGGAGGCCTTGAACAATCAACACTGGCTCAACCGGACGGACGGGCCGGAGCATGCTACTTATAAAGTTAATTTTCGCCGCCGGGCCAGCCGGACTCTGGCGAAGGTCAATCTGCGCCGCCAGGCGGGCAGGGCGCTCCCGGCTGACATCTGGGAGACGCTGGACCGAAAAAAAGATTCTGACCAACCGCCGAAAACTGATCAGTAACAGCAGTTCACGCTGGCGAAATCATTCAGGGAGCAATCACCATGTCGAAAATCATTTCTGTTCACTCGTTTCGCGGCGGCACAGGCAAATCGAACACCACCGCCAACGTCACCACCCTGCTGGCGGCTGAGGGGCGGCGGGTCGGCGTCATCGACACCGACATCCAATCGCCGGGCATCCACGTCCTTTTCGGCCTGGACGAAACCGAGATGGGACACTCGCTCAACGATTATTTGTGGGGCAAGTGCGATATCAAAGAGACCGCCCACGATGTGACGGCCCGCCTGGGCGCCGGCATGAAGGGCCAGGTGTTCCTGATTCCATCCAGCATCAAAGCGGGCGAAATTGCGCGTGTTCTGCGCGAAGGCTACGATGTGGGCTTGCTCAACGACGGCTTCCACCGGCTGGTTGAGGATCTCAACCTGGATGTGTTGATGATCGACACTCACCCCGGCCTCAACGAGGAGACGCTCCTTTCAATTGCCATCTCCGACGCGCTGGCCATCATCCTTCGCCCCGACCAGCAGGACTACCAGGGAACCGGCGTCACCGTGGAGGTGGCCCGCAAGCTGGACGTGCCGCGCTTGTTGCTGGTCGTCAACAAGGTGCCGTCGGTCTTCAACTTCAACGAAGTCAAATCGCGCGTCGAGCAAACCTACAACTGCGAAGTGGCGGCGGTGTTGCCGCACTCGGACGAGATGATGACTTTGGCCAGCGCTGGAATCTTTTCTCTGCGCTACCCCGATCACCCGGTGACGGCGCTCTACAAGCAAGTGGCGGCCAAACTGGTGGCTTGATGAGAAACCGCTTAGAGAGTTGTGGCTTCCCAAGTTTAGCGTGATAAATTGCGGAGAGAGCATCCCCAGAACTTGGCTCTCACGGCGTAATCCGGCATCTGGGGATGCCTGCCTCCTCGGTTTCACAGCAAAGTCGGGAGAGCCAGAGTTGTTTCGTCTGCACCCGGGCGAAGCCGGCCCGGCGCAGGACAAACCTGGCCCGCCGCCAGCCTGATCTTCGAATAGTGTACAATCTACAGCCATTAGCAAAATGACCATCTACAATATCAACGGCCAACAAATTCACGTTCACGAGGAAGGCCCGGCGACCGGCAAGGTGGCGCTGTTGATTCACGGTTGGGGAAGCTCGTGGTATGCCATCTCGCCGCTCCTGCCCCTGTTGAGCCGGCGTTACCGTTGCCTGGCCGTCGATTTGCCCGGTTACGGCGCTTCACCCCACGGCCCCAAACGGGCCACGATGGCCGATTATGCCGACTTGCTGGCCGCCTTGCTCCGCCAGACCACCAATCAACCGGCGGTGCTGGTCGGCCACTCGATGGGTGGCATGATCAGTTTGATGATCTCCCTGAAGACTCCAGAACTGGTGGAACGCCTGGTGTTATTGTGCCCCACCATCAGCGGCCGCCTCTCGTGGCTCATCAACCTGACCCTCTTCCCGTTTGTGGTGCTGGAGCGGTTTCCTCTGACCACCGTCATCATCGGCATCTTTGAGCCGCTGATCGGCGTCACCGACCGCCTCTTGCGTGCGCCGTTGTTCGCCGATCGCACCGGCATCAGCCCCGAAGACTACGAACGGATCAAGGCTGACACTCGCCGCCGCGACCAGGGGCGCATCCGGGCCGAATGTTTCCGGGCCATGCGCGACAACGACCTGCGTGGCAAGCTGGGGCCGATCGACACTCCAGCGCTTGTCATTTGGGGCATGGAAGACAATACCGTGCCTTTACGAGACGCCAGCGTGGTGGCCCGCGAGTGGCCTCAGGCCGACTTGCGCGTCATCCCCAACGCCGGACATTGGCCGCAGTTTGAGACGCCGGAGATCACGGCCCGCCACGTGCGGGCGTTTCTAAGCACGCCGTTGAAACTGCTCAAGGTTGAGTTTTAGTTGAGAAGGTATGTCCAAAGACAACAGGCTTGACCCGACGGCCCGCGAGCGGCATGAGAAAACGACTGGGTATAACCTGCTGTCGGCCGACCAGGTCTCGCTGTTGGTGGTAGACGATGATCAGGTCAGCCGGGAAGGATTCTCTCATTACCTGAGTAAGGAGGGCTATCAGGTTGCCACGGCGGAGAACGGGCTTCAAGCTTTGGCTATGATCCAGCGCGAACACTTCGACCTGCTGTTTCTGGATGTTGACTTGCCGGGCCTGGCCGGTTACGAAGTGTTGGAGCACCTCAGGACGAACGCCTCTCTCAGCCACACCCTGGTCGTCATGATTCTAGACGTGTCCAACGTGGAGACGGCGGCCCGGTGCATCGAAATGGGCGCCGACGATTTCCTCATCCGCCCCTTCGATCCCATCGTCCTCAAATCCCGCGTCAACATTTGCCTGGAGCGGCGGCGCTTGCACAGCCTGGAGTCGACGTATCTGGTTCACGTTCACAAAGAGAAGGAACGGGCCGAGAAGCTTTTGAACGTCGTCATCCCGGTTGGCGTGGCCCTTTCGGCCGAAAAGGACTTTGACCGCCTGCTGGAAATGATCCTGTTGGAGGCCAAGGCGCTTTGTGACGCCGACGGCGGCACCTTGTACCTTCGCACCGACGATGACCGCTTGAAGTTTGTGATGGTGCACAACAACTCGCTCAGCATGGCCATGGGCGGCACCACTGGCAAAGAAATCGCCTTTCAACCCTTGCGGCTGTACGATGATGCGGGCGCGCCCAACCACAACAACGTCGCCACCCAAGCCGCCCTGAGCGGCGAGTCGATCAACATCCCCGACGCTTACGCCGCCGGAGGCTTTGATTTTTCAGGCACCAAAAATTTCGACCAGCGGATGGGGTATCATTCCAGATCGTTCCTCACCATCCCGCTCAAGAACAACGCCAATCGAGTCATCGGCGTGTTGCAGTTGATCAACGCTCAGAACCCCGACACGCACGAAGTCATCCCGTTTGACGACGACTTGCAACAGATGATCGAGTCTCTCTCGGCGCTGGCGACCGTCGCCCTCGAAGTTTACATTCGCGAGCAAAGCCTGCGCCAGCAGATCGAACAACTCCGCATCGAAATTGACAGCACCCGCAAAGCGCGGCAGGTGGCTGAGATCACCGAAACCGATTACTTTCGCAATTTGCAGGAGAAGGCCCGCCGCCTGCGCTCCGGCGGATCCAGCAACGATTCTTCACGCCAGACTCCCAAGCCGTAGAATCAACCGGACTCAACCTCACGAGAAGTTCACAACCACCCGCCCCTTCTTCACCACCGCCCTCACTAAATTCACCCCGAAACGATAGCCGAGGTGCTGATAGGCAGGCGCATCTATGACCAGAAGGTCGGCCTGTTTGCCGGCCTCTAAACTCCCAATTCGATCTGCCAACCCAACAGCATAAGCGGCGTTGATCGTCGCCGCTGCAATGGCCTGCGCCGGAGTCAGCTTCATGTAGCGGCAGGCCAGCGCAATCACAAACTGCATCGACTCGCACCAGCCTGTGCCGGGGTTGCAGTCGGTGGCAATCGCCAGAATGCCGCCCGCCTTGAGAAATTCTTTGGCGGGCGTGTATTCCTTTTGCCCCAGCCCAAACGGCGTGCAAGGCAGGCCGACGGCAACGGTGTTGCTTTTGCCCAGCGCCGCAATATCGCTCTCCGGCGTGAACACCAAATGATCGGCGGAGGCCGCGCCCAGCTCCACGCCCAGCGCCGTGCCGCCCAGCCCCACAAACTCGTCGGCGTGAATCTTTAGTTTGAAACCCAGCTCTTTCGCCTTCGCCAAAATTCGTCGTGACTGCTCAACCGTAAATGCGCCCTCTTCGCAAAACACATCAGCGAAGCGCGAATTATGAATTGTGAATTGTGAATTACGAATGGCCGGAAGCATTTCGCCCACCACGAGATCAACGTACTCAGCCTCCCGGCCTTTGTATTCAGTCGGCACGGCGTGGGCGCCGAGAAAGGTGGGGACCAACTCCCACGGCCCTTCTTGGTGGAGGCGGCCAATCGCTTCCCACAGCCGTAGTTCAGCCGCCGTCTCCAGTCCATAGCCGGTCTTCACTTCAATGGTCGTCGAGCCGTGCGCCAACATTCTCTGCAAACGCGGCCTGGTCTCAACCATCAACTGCTCGGCGCTCGCGGCGCGCGTCTGGCGCACGGTGGACATGATGCCGCCGCCGGCGTTCATAATCTCCATGTACGACTTGCCCGCCAGTCGCATCTCAAACTCGTCGGCCCGATCGCCGGCCCAGGCGGCGTGCGTGTGCGGATCGACAAAGCCGGGCAGGACGACACAGCGAGAAGCGTCGAGCGCCGAGCGTGGAGCGAACTGCGCCTGCAAATCTTTCGTTTGGCCGGTGGCGATGATTTCCCCGTCGCGCACTGCCACCGCGCCATCCTCAACAAGGCCCAGAGTGCCCAGCATCTCGCCGCGTTGCGGCCCGCCGGGGAGGGTGAGGAGCTGGGAGGCGGAGTGAATGAGAAGGTCTATGTTTTTCATTTCGATCCATGAAGAACACGAAGGGACACGAAGAAAAAGCTTGGTGTTTCTTCGTGTCCCTTCGTGGATCAAGATTTTATTTCATCATTGGTATCTTGATTCCATGTCGCTTGGCCGCCGCAATCGCCTCGGGGTAACCGGCGTCGGCGTGACGGACGACACCCATGCCGGGGTCGGTGGTTAGCACGCGCTCGAGGCGCCGGGCGGCTTCGGGTGTGCCGTCGGCCACGATGACTTGCCCGGCGTGTTGCGAGTAGCCGATGCCCACGCCGCCGCCATGATGGAAGCTTACCCACGTCGCCCCGCCCGCGGCGTTGATCAGCGCATTGAGAATCGGCCAATCGCTCACCGCGTCGGTGCCATCCTTCATTCCTTCAGTTTCACGGTTGGGGCTGGCGACCGAACCGGAGTCGAGATGATCGCGCCCGATGACAATCGGCGCTTTCACGATCCCGTTTGCCACCATCTCGTTGAACTTCAACCCGGCTTTTGCCCGCTCGCCGTAGCCCAGCCAGCAAATGCGTGACGGCAAACCCTGAAAGTGAATCTTCTCGCGGGCCAACTTCAGCCAGCGTTGCAAATGGGCGTCGTCGGGGAAGAGTTCGGCCACAGCCTCGTCGGTGCGATAAATGTCTTCGGGGTCGCCGGAGAGCGCCACCCAACGGAACGGCCCTTTGCCTTCGCAGAATAATGGGCGAATGTACGCCGGGACAAAGCCCAAATAGTTGAAGGCATCCTTCACGCCGGCGTCGAACGCGCGTTGGCGCAGGTTGTTGCCGTAGTCGAACACCTCCGCGCCGCGCTTTTGAAATTCGAGCATGGCTTCCACGTGCCGCGCCATCGAGGCCATGCTTCGGCGGGTGAATTCCGCCGGGTCCCCGGCGCGAAGTTGGGTCGCTTCTTCCAGCTTGAGGCCGCGTGGGATGTAGAAAAGGGCATCGTGCGCCGGGGTCTGGTCGGTGACAACATCGGGAATGACACCCCGGGCGGCAAGTTCGGGGAAGATGTCGGCGGCGTTGCCGATGAGGCCAATGGATTTGGGCTCCTCTTTCGCTTTGGCCTCTTCCACCAGGGTCATCGCCTCTTCGAGTGTGTCCACCACCACGTCCACGTAGCCGGTTTCGAGCCGGCGTTTGGCCCGGGCCGGATCGATCTCGACGATCAGCCCCACGCCCTCATTCATGGTGATCGCCAACGGTTGCGCGCCGCCCATTCCACCCAGTCCGGCCGTCAGCGTGAACTTGCCCTTGAGCGACCCCCAACCCTTTTGCTGGGCCAGCGAGCCGAGCGTTTCGTAAGTGCCTTGCAGGATTCCTTGCGTGCCGATGTAAATCCAACTGCCGGCTGTCATCTGGCCGTACATGATCAGCCCTTTGGCCGCTAGCTCGTCGAAGTGCTTTTGGGTGGCCCAGAACGGCACCAGGTTGGAGTTGGCGATGAGAACGCGCGGCGCGTCGGGGTGCGACTTGAACACCGCCACCGGTTTGCCCGACTGCACGAGCAGAGTCTCGTCGTTTTCCAAATTCTTCAGCGACTCGAGAATGGCATCAAACGCTTCCCAACTGCGAGCCGCCTGCCCGCGCCCGCCGTACACAACCAAATCTTCAGGCCGCTCGGCCACATCGGGATCGAGGTTGTTTTGGATCATGCGATAGGCGGCCTCTTGAAGCCAACCTTTGCAAGTAAGTTGTGCGCCGCGTGGGGCGCGGAGGGTGCGGGGCATGGGTTTCTCCTGAGAGGTTGTTGCAGGTCTGTGATGACGAGTTGAAGATGCTTGGCAAATGAACGTTGTCGACTAAAGGTTGCGGCAATTTATCCTTGTGTGACGATTCTACTGCAAAGAGCGGCAACCGACTACTATGTTGGGTTGATGAGCCTATGCATACCTAAAGCGCAGAAAAAGAGCTTCGGTTTTGGTAACCGAAGCTCTTGTCTCAGGAAGAGAACACCGAATAAACGATGATCAACCACTATGGCGATGAGGCGAAATGAACGGCGGGATACAAACGCCAGCCGCCTCGGATTCTCAGGTCGCTCAAGCGTGATGTGCGCGGCAGCGCAAGGGCAGCAAAGGAGCGGGTTATTTTGTTATTGGCAATGCGACAATGAACAATCGCCCCCATGATCGATTGCCATCTTTGGCGATGCAAGTCTGGAATGTCACCTGATCAACGCCCGTATAGACGTCAGCAAATACTTCTCCAACGGATAGAGTTTCGCCGCTGTTTAAATCTACCAAGTCACTATATGAATTCTTCGGCTCCAATGCCTGGTACTGACGGATAGCAGATACTGCATAGTATTTCACACTACCATCACCGTAAACAGTTCGCACTTCCTGCCCAACAGCCAAGTTGAAAAATTGACCACCGGCTAAATAGTTATGGGCCAGAAGGCCGGTCACACCAAAGCTGGCGACGAAACGGAATTGGGTAGCCACGCTCTGCTTCGCCGAGACAAAGTTTGGCTGGTCAGTGGGCTGTTGGACAACACCCAGCGCCAGCACTCCTGGCACATACACGCCCCGCACCACACCAGCCTCACCGTTGACGACCGATTTTACAAACTTTTCAAAACCGGGCAACTTAGCCGCCGAAGCAACGGCTTCCACCGGCGCTGTTACAGCCAACAATAGGAAAAGGGGGATAAGGCCAGCGAATAACTTGTAAAAGAGGTGGTAAGGTTTCATATCAGTTTAATCCCTTTCTGACAAGAGCATCCACCAGGGAAACAAAAGCGACCTGGTCTAAAAAAGACAGGTCGCCAACGGACTCGGAATAATGTCTTGCGTCACTTATTGGAGAAGCGATTAAAACACATTCTGCTTTTCCAAAATAATTCCGTCAAGGTCCACGAGTAAAATTTGTTCACTCGTTTTCGGCAACCTGGCAATCATGGCTTCAACACGACGAAGCTTTAGACTCATGGCTTTGCGCCCCCGGCTTTCGCCGGGTTTGCCCTTGTCGAACGAATAAGTTGTTAATCTATCTTTCTAGCACGCTACCTTAACAAAAATGTTAGTGTACTGCGCTGAGTATAACATAAACTCTCAATTCGACGGTTAGTTTTGTGTGGGATTAGTTGACATTGGTTGGCAGGGTGGAATGGCCAGCAACGAAGGTCTTGCCAGGGCCGGTCGAGCGCTTCGAAGCGAATTCGCTATTGCCGGTGATAAGCCAGTTGCGCCGTCACCTCGCACTTTAAGGCTGAGGGAGCGAGGTGACGGCGACGAGGTCGGCAACTACGATGCGGCGTCGGAGGAAAGTCTTCGTCTGTTGATCCCAATCGGTGCACGTAATCAGGGTGATCTGAGGGGTCTGGGTCACCTCGGTCACAGACAGGTCGGTAGGTTCAACAGTGTGTTGCTCGCGCACAGTGTAGGTGTATGCGTTTTGCTCGGTGTATACAATGATTTCGGCGCTGGGCTCCAGTTTGTCCAGGTAGTGGAATGGGCCTAAGATGCCGCCCTTCAGGGTGATGTGACCCGCCAAGGCCGTATTGCTGCCCAGACCCGGCCATGAGGTATTCCCCAGCCAGGCAACCTCTTGCCGTAGTCCCTTCATATCCCACGACAGACCGTCAAACGGAATGTACTTCACTTCGGCGTCCACCTTTTGGGATGGGATGAGGATGCGCGTCACCGACGAGGAGTCCAAAGCTGTGGTGGTCGGGCCGGGCGCAACAGCGGCGGGCGGCGGTGTTGGCGTAGGGTAAGCCGGAAGTGTCTCGATGGGTTCGGGAGTCGAGGTCGGCACAACAATGACAACCGCCGGCAGGAATGGGTTGGGTTGAGCGGTTGACGATGATACCAGTTGGAGATGTTGCCCTGATGGTACGCTGACGGCAGTTGCCTCACCTTGAAGCAATCTCAGCCCACTCACACCCCAAATGAACGAGATGAGCAATAGGGCCACCCCTATTTCGACATAAACCCGCGCCTTCTGCCGATGCGCGCCGGCTCCCCGGAGATGGTAAATCCCATACGCACTTAGAATCAAGCCCATGAATATGAATACCCAACTGATGATCCAGGCGAGCTGGGCCGGGCGATTTGCGTCGGAAGCAGGCGACTCTTCGCCAGTGATTGGCAACGACGGCTGGCCGAGGATGCGGAAAGTCACCGAGTTGGATGTTTCGGACGTCGTCGTTCCGTTGCTGTTGTGCGTGAGGGTGGCGACATTGACGATGTCTGTGGTGGCAACTGCCGTATTGTTGACGCGAGTGACGATTGTGAGAGTGATGACTTCACCCGGGTTCACCGTGCCAATATTGAAAACGGCGCTATGACCATTAATGGCGGTGGTGCCTTTTGTCGAGGTGAGTTGAACAATGTCGAGGAACGAGGATATGGGATCAGTGATCACCACACTAGTTACGGGAGTATTGCCATCGTTAGTAACGGTGAGAGTGAACGTAACTGTTTGCCCTACGAACGCTTGAGAAGGGCTGACCGATTTCAACACTGCTGGGTCAGCGATCAGCAACCTGGGCGCGGTGGTCGTTGTGGGCGCTATGGTAGCCGCAGGTCTCAAAGTGATCGTCGGCGTGTTCGTCGGGGTCCGCGTATTCGTCGGCGACGGGGTGTTAGTCGGTGTTTGAGTCGGTGTAAACGTCGCCGTGTTGGTGGGCGTATCTGTCGGGGTCAACGTGAACGTTGGCGACGGGGTATCAGTCGGCGTGCCCAGTGGAGTGTCGGTGAAAGTGGGCGTGAAGACGGAGGTCTCCGTCGGAGTTGGGGTATCGGTCGGGGTATCCGTCGCCGTACTGGTGGGCGTATCTGTTGGGGTCAACGTGAACGTTGGCGACGGGGTATCAGTTGGCGTGCCCAGCGGAGTGTCGGTGAAAGTGGGCGTGAAGATGGACGTCTCCGTCGGGGTTGGGGTATCGGTCGGTGTAAATGTCGCCGTACTGGTGGGCGTATCTGTCGGGGTCGGCGTGAACGTTGGCGACGGGGTATCAGTCGGCGTGCCCAGCGGAGTGTTGGTGAAGGTGGGCGTGAAGATGGAGGTCTCTGTCGGCGTACTAGTCGGCGTGTCGGTCTGTGTGGGGGTGGTGGTAGAAGTTTCTGTCGGAGTAGATGTAGGCGTCTCAGTCTCCGTCGGCGTGAGTGTAGGCGTGTTCGTTGCCGTCGGCGTGGATGTATCAGTCGCTGTTGGCGTCGGTGTCGGGGTGGGGCTATTGACAGTCGTGGAAGCAACAGCCGTGTTGTTGGCGATGTTCAAATCCGTGGTCGCAGAACCGACCACCGCTGAGTTGATAATAGTCCCGCTGTTCGTAGGAGCGATGACGGTAACGGTGATGTCTGGGGCGGCGCCGACGGTGAGGCTGGGCCGGGTGCAGGTCACCGCTCCACCAGACTCGGTGCACGTCCAACCCGCACCCGAGGCGCTGACGAAAGTCACGCCTGCGGGCAAAGTGTCGGTGACGCTAACGGACGTCGCCACGCTCGGCCCGCTGTTGGTGACGCTTAATGTATAGGTAAGCGTTGCCGACGGATCCACCGGGTCAGGATCGTCAATCTTGGTGATGGCCAGGTCGGCCTGCGGCTCGAGCGTATCCACATCGGTGTCGGCGTTGTCGCTCAGGTTGGGGTCGGTTAGGCCAGCCGGAGGAATGACGCTGACGATGTTGACCAACGAACCCGTCGCCGCGGAGGAGATGTCAGCAGTGACGGTAAAGGTCACGACGCTGTTGATAGCCATGTCCACGGTGGCGTTGATGTCACCAATGCCGTTCAGGGTGTCACAATGTGCGCCCGCTGAAGCGACACAAGTCCATGTGGCGCTGGCGATGGCGGCGGAGAAGTTGTCGGTCACAGTGGCGTTGCTCACTGCGCTCGGCCCAGCGTTGGTGATCACAATCGTGTAGGTCACCATGCCGCCGGGAATGGCAGTGGTCACGCCGTCGTCTTTGCTAATGCTCAGGTCGGCCTGCGCGTTCACCGTGTCGGTGTCGCTGGCCGTGTTGTTGCTCAGGTTGGGGTCGGTCACTGAGGCGGGCGGGGTCACGCTCGCGGTATTGGTCAGGTCCGTCGTCGCCGCCGGGTCCAGGCTGACGCTGACGGTGTAGGTCAGGAAGTTGCCCGCCCCCGCGGCGATGTCCACCGTATCACTAAGGTTGCCGCTCACTGGCCCGGCGCTGCAACTGGCGACCCCTGTCGCCACGCACGTCCAACTGGCGCTGGTGATTTGAGCCGGGAAGGTGTCGCTCACCGTCGCGCCGACGACGTTGCTCGGCCCGAGGTTGCTGACGATGAGGCTGTAGGTCAAGACCCCGCCCGGGGTGTAGGTGGTTTGGCCGTCGTCTTTGCTAATGCTCAGGTCGGCCGAGAACGTCAGCGAGGCAGTTGAGGTGGCGCTGTTGTCTGTCGGGTCAGGGTCGGGGGTGGTGGCGCTGACGGTGGCCGTGTTCACAATCGGGTCGGGGGCAGTGTAGCCGGAGGGCACACTATACGTCGTGGTGATGATGCGCGTCGCGCCAGCAGGAACGATGCCGAGAGCGCAGGGGAAGGCCGTGGTGCAGTCGCCGGTGTTGGAGACAAAGGTCAGGCCAGTCGGGGTTGGGTCATCCACCGTGACGGTGTCGGCGTCGCTCGGGCCATTGTTCGTAATCGTCAATGTGTAGACAACATCGGTGCCGGGGGTGGCCATGAGTGGGCCGCTCTTGATGATGGAGACATCGGCGACGAGGGCGAGTGGCGTGCTTTCGG
>CAYSIV010000109.1:0-17374 GCA_964431175.1 uncultured Anaerolineales bacterium | reverse complement strand
CCGGCTGAAGCCTCGACTCCGTTGCCGTAAACGGATGTGGAATCTGCTCTAGTCGTTCGTTTTTCGTCGTTGTTCAATGGGTAAGGCAAATTTTAACAGCGCCCCGCCGCCGGGTCGGGACTCCAGGTGGAAACCGCCGCCAAGTTGGGCGGCCCGTTCGCGCAAGCCGCGCAGGCCAAAGCCCGCACCGTTCATTGCGGGCGGGAAGCCGACCCCATCGTCGGCGGCGACGAGCGAAATTGAGCCATTCTCCGTGTTCAGGTCGAGCCAGATATTTTTGGCTTTGGCATGCCGTTGAGTGTTGGTGAGCGATTCTTGCGCGGCGCGGTAGAGGGCCAGTCGCCCGGCTTCGGGAACAGAAGGAAGTTCGTCGGGCAGAGTCAGGTGAACGTTGAGGCCGGTGGCTTCTTGAAAGGCGGTTGCCAATCGCGTCAACGATTGAGTCAGTGGCAGGTCGACTTCCAGCGGAGCGCGTAGTGTTGCCACCGTGCGCCGCAGTTCAGCCAATGCCTGTTTCACCTCATCGCGCACCGCGCCGATCATGTGAGCGGCGCGGTCGGGATCGGTTGGGATCAGGCGTTGCGCGCCTTCGAGTTGGACGGCGGTGACGGTGAGGCGGTGGCCCACCGCGTCGTGCATTTCGCGGGCCAGGCGGTTGCGCTCTTCGGCAATCGTCAACTGCTCCACCTGCGAGGCGTACTCTTGAAGCTGGCGGTGTGTGGTTTGCAGTTCTTCAAGCAGGCGCTGGCTCTCCTGGCGAGCGATTTGAGCGTCACGCAGAGACTTGCCGAAGGTGCCAAAGAACAGAAAGCCGCCAATGTAGGGCAGAACATAGACCAGCCCGGTTCCCCAATTCGTTGCCAGGACGAAATTGAAATAGGTGACGACGGCGAAAACGCCGATCCAGAGCAGAGCCGGGCGCGTCGGCAGGCACACCATGACCGTGGCGCTGAGGACGAAGAACAATATGCCGGAGGCAAACGCATTAGGCTGTAACACGATCAGGCTGACGGCCAGGGCGGTTTGGACGGCCAGATAGAGATGAAGCTTGAACGTTTCACTTTCGTGGTTTTGGAACAGGTGCAATGCGGCGAAGGCCAGTGTGATCCCCAGCGCGATCCAGCGGGCGCGAATGTCGTCGAGGCTGACGAAGCTGATGACGGCCACCGCGCCGACGGTGAACACCCCGGCGAATTCAAGGAGCCAGTCCCGGCTGTGTTTTTGTGGCATTGGCACATTGTACTTCATGGTTTGTAAGGCGGAGACTCGAATTCAGGCGCCTGCCGTTTGAGGCGAGTTGCCAATTAACTCCCAACCCGCATTTCAGGAATGTTTTTGTCGGACTGAATGATGCGCGGCGCGTTGTTCATTCGATACCGGTACAACCCAAAGCCGATCAGTCCCATGAGCAAAGCGCTGATGATGCCTTCGGCGCCCGGGGAGAAGATCGTTCCCAGGGCGCCGTTGAGTTGCACAAAGCCATTGGTCAGCAGGGGCAGGCTGATGGCGTTGGCGACGTTGTGCATGAGAAAAGGCCCCCACACGGATTTGCTCACTTGCCGCAATTCACCATAGGCAAAGGCGTGGAAGGGCATCATGAGAAAGGCCGCCAAAATAAAAACCGGCAGACTGAACACGGTGTGGCTTTGCAACGTGGCGCGGTCTACAAAATATAGCCAATACGGAACATGCCAGCCCGCCCAGATCAGGCCGGTCAGCAGGTAGTTGATGAAGGGGTGGACTTTGAGCGCCTCGAAGCGGGGTGTGAGATAGCCGCGCCAGGCGAACTCCTCGAAGATATTTTTGACCAGCACCGAAGCCAGTGTAACGCCCATCAGAGAGACGAATGCGCTAAGGCCCTGCGACTCGACTCCAGCCAGAGAAAATGCCCCGAAAACGGAACCCAGGCCGAGGGTCAGGAGCGTGACGAGGACGGGGATGAGCAGGGCGGCCAGGTACCACCTCCAGCCTGATTTCAGGTTAGGTCCGAATCCAAAATCGTTCCAGCCATCGCCGCCAAATGTCCGCAGGAGGATAAAGGTGAGCAGTGGCGTGATGAGCCAGAGTAGTGCGCCCAGACTCTGTTGCGGGTCTGGACTGGGAGCGACTTTGTCGAGGGCCATGCCCAGAAAACCTCCGCCGAGGGTGGCCAAGGTAAAAATGATCAGGTTGCGGGTGGTTTTGTTCACAATATTTCTCTTGTCGTTTTGTTTCAGTCTAAGAGAGTGTCTTAAAAGTCGCTCCAAGCCCGCGTCCTCGCGGTTGGAGAGCAGTTTTACTAATAGGTCTACTTGCATCCTGGCTCAATATTATCAGTTGAAAGCCAGAAGGTGTAAGCCTCGCAGTCGTCCGGTGACGGCGGGTGGTAGGCCGGAATCTGTTTACTCACCGGCGGCAGTACCCGCAGGTAAACAACCAGCGCCTGCACGTCTTCTTCGTCCAAATTCGCAAAGTGATCCCACGGCATGGCCTGCCAGTGCAGTTGGCGGCCATCTTTGCTGAGGCCACTGCGAATGGCGCGGGCGATCTCGGCGTCACTCCACGAACCGATTCCGGTCTGGCCGTCCTGTGAGATGTTGCGCGTCCAGATCGTGCCCATGCCCAGCCCGTTGAGCTTCGCCCCGCCACTGCCATCAGTGCCGTGACAGAAGGCGCACGAGATGCTGGAGAAAACATACTTGCCGCGCTCCGCCAGCGCGGACTGCTCCGGGCTGTCGAACGAGGCCGGATCGGGTGAAGGGATACTACCCAATACTTGCTCGGCCACAATGTCTGGCGGCAGGGCGGGCGTGGCGGGGATGTCGTAGATCACGGACGTGATCAGGCCACACAATGCCAGCCCGATGATGAAGATGCCCGCCAACAACCAACCGCCGATTTTCCGGGGGAACCGCCTCTCTCGTGGAGCAACCATCACCCACATGACCGCCCCGCCGATCAAAATGATCCACTGCGCCCATACCAGAACCCGGCGCGGCCAGTCTGCCGGGAGCGGGCCGGTGTTGAGGTTGCCGTAGGAGCCGGCGGCGTAAGTCAACACCTTGGGCGAGGCAACGGGCAAGCCGCTGGCAATCTTCATGATTACGGTTTCAATCACACCGTATTCCATCAGCGGTGGAATCTGATTCTTCACTGGCGACAGAGTCTTAAGGTACGAGGCGACTGCGGCTGCGTCTTCTTCACTCATGCTGTGCAGGAATGCCCAGGGCATGCCCCAGAAGTTGACCGAGCGATCGGATGCCTGACCGTTGCGGATGATGTTGGCGATCTCGTCCACCGACTTGTTGCCCAGCCCTGTTTCAGGATCAGAAGTCAGGTTGCGGCTGACGAAGACGCCTTGCGGGTACGCGCCGACTTGCATGCCGCCCGCGAGGTAATGATCGTCGCCCCGATAAATGCCGGTTGGGTTCACCTGGGTGTGGCACAAGCCGCAAATTTCGGTATGAGTGATGTACTCGCCGCGTTTTACGAGATCTGGGTGGGTGCGTGGGCCGTCGAGCATGCCGCCGGGTTCCCATGGGGCCGGGCGGGCGATGGAAAGAACGTAGTTCACGACATCCCATCTCTGCTCTGAAGTCAGCGCCTCGGCGAAAGATGGCATGGGGCTGGGCGCAAGGCCGGTGGTGACGCGCAACCAGAGTTGATCGGGTTCGCTTCCACCCCGGAATGCCCAGGGCGCGGTGAGGTCGCGCGTGTGAACGGTGAAACCGTTGGCGTCTTTGAGCTCGGCCTGCGCCCGGCCATTCGCGCCGTGACACAAAGCGCAGTTGGTGGCGAACAACTTCTGGCCGCGCGTGAGGCTGGCGTCGTCGGGAGTGGCACGGTCGGGGATAGAAATTGGGTCGGGGGCAGTGGCGGCGAAAACCGGCGAGAAGTCTTTGACGTACTGCACAACTCCCGCGATTTCTTCCTCAGTCAGAATATCTTTGAAGTAAGGCATCGGGCTGGCGTGGAGGCCGTTGGCCACGACATTGATCAGGTCGGCGTCGCTCGGCGGCAGGCCAGGGGCCGTCGTCTTGTATTTGAACTGGCCGAGGGTGAAATCCCGGGGCCGGGGATAGATGGATGGAGCCGCCACACCTTTTCCATCTCCATCTGTGCCATGACAGACGGCGCAACGTTCGACGTAGACCTTTTCGCCAAGTGAAGCATCGGCCGAGACATTGTTGGCAGGCGGCCATACGGCCAGCTTGAGATCGTAGGGTTCGCCTTGCCATGTTTCGGAAGGCGTGTTGTAGGCCACACGAGCGTAGAGCGAGCGCCCGAGGTCGAGGATTAACAGGAGAACAAGGGCCACAAAAAACACGCGGCGGCGAGAGTTGAGTAACCAGGCCATAAAATTTCCTTTTAGAAATTCACCGCAGAGACACGGAGTTCACTGAGTTTTTTCTCAGCGTTCTCTATGTCTCTGTGGCGCACATTTTCTTTTCTATTTACGTCGCAACAATATACTTGCGCCGATGACGATTAGCGCCAGCGGCCACAACTTGCCCAGCCACTCCAGCGCCTGCATCCCGCCGCCGGCCAGCAGAGCAACGCCGATGAAGGCCATGATGCCGCCAGGGATGATGGGCCACCATTGCACACAGCCAACGGCGAACGATAAGATCGTGATCAACGCCCAGCCGGCGGCAAAGGCGAGCATGAAGACGCCGCCCTGGAGGGTGGAGCTTGCCTCGGCAAAGGGGCCGCTGGTAAGGTAGGTGCCCAGCCCGATGCCGCCCAGAATGCCGCCCGGCACGAGCAAGCCGCTGTTGCGAGTGAACAGGCCCCACAGCAAAAACATGGCGCTCAATAGGGGCAGAATAAGCAAGCCCGTCCAGTGGACCTGAATGAACTGCCCGGCGAGGAAGAGCACGCCGAGGCCAATCAGCATGAGGCCGCCAAAGATGCGATTGCGATCGCGGGCAGGCATTGTTTCGAGAGGATTGACGGGAGTTTGGGGAGTCATGGTCGGTAACCTTTCTGAGATAAAGCAAAACGTGAAGCTTGCTATGCTTCACGTTTTACCTCAAGAGGGGTCACGTCTGGCAGTGCCAGAGGTCATAACCGAGGTCATATTTCACCAGACACCTGACAGGTTTTTTTGAAACCTGTCAGGTGTCTGGCATATTTACTCGTAACGAAACCGCCACACGCCCACAGCAAAAAACACGATGGCAAACCCGGCCAATACTGCCGCTTCCAACAACACGCCCGCCACATTCTGGCCGCGCAGAACGATGTCCAGCAAGCCCTGCATCGCCCACGTGGTCGGCAAAACCTGCACCACTATTCGCGCCGCTTGGGGAAATAGTTCAAGCGGATACCAGCAACCGCCCAGCAACGCGAAGCTCATGCCAAGCATCACGCTCAGCCCGCTGGCCTGTCCTTCAGTTTTGATAAACGTGCCCAGCGTTGTTCCCAACGCGCTGGCGGCCAACCCGAAGGTCACCAGCACCAGGGCCAATGCCAGAGGCGACTGCCCCCAGTTCAATCCCATGGCGAACACGCCGAAGATCACCAGTAATGCCATCTGGGCCAGAGCCACCGCCAATTGACCCAGAATCGTGCCCAACAAATAAGTGGCCTTCTGCGTCGGTGTGGTCAGCAGGCGGCGCAGAGTCCCTTGTTGACGCTCGTAGGCAAACAAAGCGGAGATGCCTAACAGCGGGATGAAGACCCAGGTGATCAATTGACCGGCTGAGGCCTGCGCCGCCGGATCATAGGGTTTGCCCGCCAAGGTGGCCTGAGTCACCTCCACCCGGTCCGGGGTCGACTCGAACAACTTCTGCGCCTGCTTCAAACTGTTGTCGAAGTAAGTCTCACGGTCAACCGGACTCGCGAAGGGACGGATTTGTTCTGCCTCGGCGGCGCTGTTGTTGGCAACCGTGAGCGCGCTTCCGGCGCGGCTGATCACCGCCAACACCGCCCGCTCGGCAACTTGGGCATTGATGTTGTTGGGTGATTCCCGCAGTTCCAGTTCCGTCGGGCCGCTGACCGCAAATCCCGCCGGAATGATCAACAGCGCCGGCGCTTTGTCGGCTTCAAACTCCGCTTCGGCCCCGGCCAGACTCAACACCTCAACCTGCACCGTCTCCGACTTTCCCAGCGCATTCAGCATTTCGGCAGACGGTGTTGTGCCCGCTTCGTCCACCACCAGCAGGCGGACACGATTGTCGGTCGGCTGATCCCGGCTAAAGCCGCCGCCGATAATGAAGGTGAAGGTGAGCGGCAGGATGAGGAAGAATAGAAGCTCGGAGCGGCTCGAAAACCGAACCAGCGCATCTTTCCAGGCAATGGCGAAAATCTTGTTCATGATTGGTTCTCCATCAACGCCCCGCCCAGCCCTGCCGGCGGAAGAGAATGACCGCAACCGCAAACAATGCGGTGGCCATGACCAGCAGAGCGGTGATTGGCATGACAACATCGGCCAGCCCGCCGCCACTGCCCAACGCCGTGAAGCCTTCGATGCCCCACGAGTTGGGCGTGAGCTTGCCGACGATTTGCAACCAGCCGGGCAAGGGGAAGTTGAAGCCGAAACTGCCACCCAGCACGCCGAACATCAACATCATTGCCATGCCCAGACTGGAGACTTGCGCGGGTGTTTTGGCAACGGCGGCCAGCAGGCTGCCCCAGCCGGTTGCTCCGGCAGAGACGGCGATCATCAGCAGGAGCACGGCCAGCGGGTCGCCCCAGCGCAGTCCGAAGAGCAAAGTGCTGGCCAGGATCAAAATTCCAACTTGGGCCACACCCGTGAGGAAAATGCCAAGCAGTTTACCGCCCAGCACTTGCCCCGAGGTCGTTGGCGTCATTAGCAGGCGTGGCAGAGTCCCGCCCTGACGCTCGGCCAAAATGGTGCGCCCGCCGTTGCTGACGGTATACATCAGGAACAACAGGGCCATGCCGGGCGCGAGATAGGCCAGAATGTCGAACTCAACCGCCTCAGCGTTCGCCGGAGTTGTGCGTTTGAGACTGATGAGTGAGTTGTTCGCGCTCGCATCGGCCTGGCGCTGGCCGATGGCCTCGCCAACAGTTTGCGCATCTTGCGGCGCGATCAGGCTGTTGGCGATCAACTGTGTCACCGCCACTTGCCCGCTCACCCGGCCCACTTCCAATCGGCTCACAAACTCGTCCACGATGGATTGCACGACTCCGGCGCCGAGAGGCCGGGCCGGGTTGGCGTACACTTCGATCTTCACCGGATCGTTGCCGGCGCTCGCGGTGATGCTGGCGCTCGCGGTGATGCTGGCTGAGAAACCCGCCGGGATGATCAGGGCGGCGGCGGTTTTGTCCTCTTCCACCTGTTTTCGGGCGGCGGCCACCGATGTCGCCGCCGTGGGTTCCAGAAGTTCTTCCAGGTCTTTGGAGTTGAGAACGTCAACCAGGAATTGGCCGAGATCGCCCTCGTCTTGATTCACGATGACGACCGGGATGTTGCTCAGGCCGTTGCTATTGCCGCCCGAAAAGCGGCCAGTGACAAATCCCAGGCCCAGGGTGAGCACGAATGGCGCAACCAGCATCAAAATCAGCGCCGCCCGATCGCGAAAGGCAAGGGTGATATCTTTGAAAGCGATGGTGAGAATTTTGGGCACTTTCATCCTCCGTCTTTCGTCCTTCGTCAGTCTCGCAACGCCCGCCCCGTCAACTGCAAGAACACTGCTTCCAGGTTTGGCTCTTGAATATCCACCGATCGAATCTTGATGCCAAGCTCGTTGGCTTTGCTGACGACCGGGGCCAGGGCGTCGGCGGCGGAGGGAACCATGAGCGCCACTTCGTGATCTACCGCCGAGGCTTGCAAAACACCGGGCAGGGCGCGCGCGGCCTCGGCCAGTTTGTCGGCCTCACCGTCTTCGCCAATATGCAAACGCAGAACGTCACGCTCGCCCACCTGTTGAGTCAGCTCTTTTTGTGTGCCGAGGGCAATCATCCGGCCGTGATCGATGATGCCCACGCGATCTGAAAGCTCCTGAGCTTCTTCCATGTAATGGGTGGTGTAAAGCACTGTCATGCCTTGCTGGTTCAGGTCTTTCACCGTGTCGAGAATGTTGCGGCGGCTCTGGGGGTCAATGCCAACCGTCGGCTCGTCCATGTATAAGATGCGCGGGTGGTGCAGAAGCCCCACGCCGATATTCACTCGGCGCTTCATGCCGCCCGAATACGTCTTCACTCGCTGGCCGGCTTTATCGGTCAGGCCGATTTGGGCCAGCACTTCGTCCACGCGCTTCTTGAGCGACGCGCCGCCCATATTGTGCATCTGACCCCAGAAGGTCAGGTTCTCGCGGGCAGTCAGGTCTTCGTAGAGGGCGATATCCTGCGGCACCACGCCGATGATCTTGCGCACGGCCATCGGGGCTTTGGTCACCGAGTGGCCGCTGATAACGGCATCGCCGCTCGTAGGCTCGAGAAGCGATGACAGCATCGAGAGGGTGGTCGTTTTGCCGGCGCCGTTTGGCCCGAGCAGGCTGAAGATTTCGCCGCTGTTAATGGCAAAGCTGATGCCGTTGACGGCGGTGAAATCGCCGAATTTCTTGGCCAGGTTGTTGACCTCGAGAATGGGTACCATAAAATGTCTCCTAACTTGATGTGGCGATCATAAGATAGTGCAGGTCATGTTGCGAAGTGCCGGAAGTCATGAAGCAGGTCATATCAGTGGAAGTTAAAAGCGCCGGGGCGGCTCACCTTGCCGCCCCGGCCAACCCGAGGATCACACCCTGAAAACCTGCCAACCTTGCTCAGTCTGTCAGGCCAGGCCCACCGTCTCTTCAAATTACTTGGGCCGGATCACCAGCATTGAGCCGCTGAAACCGCGCAGTATCTTTTCGGTGACGCTGCCGTATACCCAGCGCCGCAGGCCGGTGCGCCCATGGGTGGCCATCACAATCAACCCCACTTTGTGAGATTCGACAAAGTCTAGAATCTGGTCGGTCGGCATGCCGATTCTCACCAGCGCTTGCATGGTCAGCCCCTCGCACAGATTGGCCTCGGCCACGCTTTGCAAATACATGTCGGCTTCTTTATATAGCTCCTCTTGCAATCGCCCGCCCAGGCCGCGCTCGGCAATTTCGAGCTGAGCCATCTCCTCAAACCTCACTTCTTCGGCTACGCGCAACATCGTCACTTCACTGGAGAGCACCTTCGCCACATCGAGGCCGGGCTTGACAGCGCTTTCGGCCAGTTCCGAGCCGTCGAGGGTGATCAGCGCCTTGTCCAGCGGTTGCGCCGAGCGGATGACCAGCACCGGGCAAGGCGCATTGCCCAGCACTTTCTCGGCCACACTGCCCAGCACCCAGCGAGTGATGCCGGAGTACCCGTGTGACGACATGACGATCAGGTCGACATGCTCTTCGATCGAGGTTTCCATAATGATTTCGGCCACATCACCTTCCGACGCTTTGACGCGCACATTCAACCCAAATTGGGCCGCGGCCTGTTGGGTCCGGTTCAAATATTCTCCCGCTTCTTGCCGCGATTTGCTGAGAGCCTGGCTCGGATACATCAAATCGTATCCGCCGTACAGGTGAGGCGCGGCGGCGATGACGGCTTCGGAGGAAGGGGTGCGCAACAAAACAATTTCTGCTTCGGAGTGTTGGGCGATTTTAATAGCGGGTTTGAGCGCCCGCTCCGCCAATTCTGACCCGTCTAATGGGACAAGGATTTTATTAAACATGGTTCTCTCCTCATCTACTACTTTGTGACCTTAATCTATGGTAATCATCCAACCAACGCGCCCGTGTTCATAGTGCCGGATGTCATTTAATTTGGGTGAAATCTGTTGGCTGGCGGGCCTTTTTTGACCCAAGTAAGGTTTCGATAAGCACCTTATTTACATGATGAAATTCAGGCGACTTGCCGGGCCGGTTGAGATACAACAGTTATTGTGGCCCTTGTTGTCGTCGGTCGAAAGGAGGCCCCATGAAACACAAAGCCCAACTCAAACACCCCAAAGTCCAACATAAACCCAATACCTGGCGCAGGTTGTGGATCGGCCTGGAACTGGCCGTTGGCCTCATCTTTGCCCTCAGCTTGCTCAAACGCCTGAGGTCGGCCCCCCGGCAGACCAAAGCCGGTGAGGAAGTGGCGGCCGCCTCTGCTTAGAGCGGATTCCTAATCCATTTACGGTTCGCGCCGCAGTTGCACTGCGGCGTGGCGGCACGCTTCGCGAACTGCCGCCACAACCGTAAATCAAAAGTAAGAGGCCGTTTTGAAATCCCGAATTTGTGGCGTGAACTGCCAATTCGCGCTACAGACTGAGAAAGTTGCCCGGCTATGTCTTTGACTCTGACAGAACTGATCGTCGAACTGGAAGGCGATCTTCGACACACTCATGAGGCGGCTGAGGCTCGCTACAAGAACAACATCTTTGAGCAAGCCAACGAAGCCGTTCACCTCGATCTGGATGCGGGCTGGCAAAACGCGCTGGCGCAACTCCAAGCCTGGGCGCAAGTCAATTCGCCCTGGGCTGTTTGCTTCACGGGTGGTTCAGCCAGAGGATGTGAGGTTGAACTTCTGGCAACGCTCAGCCCGCGCCGCGACCTGCACCATTTCGGCCTCAAGCCGCCGCGCGGCCTGCGCCGGGCTGAAGTCTTAATCTGCGCCGGGCCGACGACGAAGCAGGCGCGCGATCACCTGCTTCAGGTTTACCGGCAGATGCAACAGCCAAAGTTCGTGGTGGCGGCCGGCTCGTGTCCGGCTTCGGGCGAGCAGCCTCAGGGATGTGAACACATCGTCGGCCACATTGACGAAGTGATTCCGGCGGACGTGTACGTCCCCGGTTGCCCGCCAGCGCCGGGTGAGGTGGCCGACGGGCTGATCAAACTTCTCGGTAGCTTGAAGAAGTAGAGGGCGGATGACCGAGAACATCCTACTCTTTGCCGTTTTTGGATTCCTGGCGCAGATCATTGACGGCACACTCGGCATGGCTTACGGCGTCAGTTCCACGACGTTGTTGCTCAGCATCGGCCTCTCGCCGGCGGCGGCCAGCGCCAGCGTCCACACCGCAGAAATTTTCACCACCGCCGTCTCCGGCCTGTCGCACTGGCGGCTTGGGAACGTGGACACTCAATTGCTCAAGCGCCTGTTGATTCCCGGCGTCCTCGGCGGAGTCATTGGCGCTTACTTGCTCACCGTTCTGCCGGCCAACATCATCAAGCCCTTCGTCTCAATTTACCTGGTGGTGATAGGCCTGGTGATTCTGATCAAAGCTCTGAGACGGCAAACGCCCGAAGCCCCGGTGACGACTCACATTGAACCGTTGGGATTGATTGGCGGATTCTTCGACGCCATCGGCGGCGGCGGATGGGGACCGATTGTGACTTCCACTCTCGTGGCGCGGGGCAACAACCCCAGGTTTACGGTCGGCTCGGTGAACCTGGCCGAGTTCTTTGTCACTCTGTCGGAGTCGATTCTGTTTTTGCTCACCATTGGCCTCACCCACTGGAAGGTGGTGGCCGGCTTGCTGTTGGGCGGCGTGCTGGCCGCGCCGGTGGCGGCTTACGCTTGCAAGCGCCTACCGGCGCGGGCCTTGATGATATTGGTGGGAGTCTTGATCATCTTGTTGAGCATTCGGACGATTTATCTGACGCTCGCCGTAAGCTCCTGAAGGCTCTTTCCAATGTAACCTCGACCCAAGCTCTCTTCCAGTGATCGTTGATCACTGCTTCCCATTTCGGTAAAAAGGAGGTGTCTATGGACACACTGTCAAAGCATGAACTGGGAACGCTGTTGCAAGCGCAGGGCAACGTTTGCATTTCGCTCTTTGCGCCCACTCACCCGACCGGCCTGGAAACCCGGCAAGACCCCATTCGGCTTAGAAACCTGCTGCGCGACACCGAAGCGCAGTTGCTGGCCCGCAGACTGCGCTTCCCTGATGTCAAGCGATTGCTGGAACCAGCCTATGCCCTGCTGGAGGACAGTTACTTCTGGCGGCATCAGAGCGACGGGCTGGCGATGTTTCTGGACCCGGAGCTGTTGCGTTACTACCATTTGCCGCTCCAGTTTGAAGAGCTGGTAGTCATTGCGCCTCATTTCCACTTCAGGCCGCTTCTGCCGCTGGTGGGCACCGACCACCGGTTTTACATTCTGGCGCTTACGCAAAACACGGCCAGACTGTTCGCCGGCACAGGGCACGGCCTGGACGAGGTTGCGTTCAAGAGCGTCTTCGCCAATCTGAATGAAGCTTTACACTACGATGCTCCTGAACGGCACCTTTCCTCGCGCACGGCGGGAGCCGTGCCGGCCGGAGGCGGCCGGCCGGCGGTCATGTTTTACAGCAGTGGCGGTAATGCCGATGACGTGAAGGAGCGGCTCGCTCAATATTTTCATCAGGTCGACGATGACCTGCATCACCAGCTTGGCGACGAGCGCGCGCCGATCATCCTGGCCGGGGTGGACTATGTTCTGCCGATTTACAGAGGGGCGAGCAAGCTGTCTCATCTTGTGGATGAAGTGATCGCTGGCAGTCCGCAGGAGATGAGCGCGAAAGAATTGCATCGGCAGGCGTGGGCCGCTCTGCGACCTCATTTTCAAAAGAGGCAGGCGGAAGCCGTCGCTCAGTACAGGCAATTGGCTGGTAGTCAGCGCGCTTCTCACAATCTCCAGGCAATCGTCCGGGCGGCTTACCAGGGGCGAGTGAGCGCGTTGTTCGTCGCCACCATTCCGCCGATTTGGGGCGTGTTCGATCCAGAGGCGGATGTCGTCTATCAGCGCCGTGGCCAGCCGAGAGCGAATGACGAAGATTTGCTGAACGTGGCTGCCACCCACGCCTTGCTCAACAGCGGCGATGCTTATGCGCTGGCTCCGGGCGACATGCCGGACGAAGCGCAAGTTGCGGCAGTGTTTCGCTACTGACAACTCGCCACCCGCTTCGCGGGACGTTGGAGGCCTGACTCACTTTTATTTGAGAGCTGGAGCAGATTCCCAATTGGTTTACAATGCCAGACCTGTCAGGTCTTAATCGGATCGCCGGTGTTGCCAGCTATTTTGTGAGACCTGACAGGTCTTTCTCCATAAATCGAAAAGGAATTCACTCTAAAGTTTCTCAGGAGGCGATGCAATGAACAAGTTTTCTGCCAGAACGGGGCCCGATACTAGCAACCTGCCGGTTAATGCCAGCGACGAGGAACGGATGAAAGCGCTGATCGAGACTCTCAGCTCTTACATCGAGTATTATCACGGCGGGGCAGTGGAGATGGTGGGGTTCGACGGGGAAGTGCTCAAGATCAAAATGACGGGCGCGTGTGTCGGCTGCCCCCTGTCGCCCGTCACCCTGCATGGCTGGGTCGAGGGCACGGCGCGGCAATTCTTCCCCGGCCTCAAGAAAGTCGAGTCGGTGTAAGTAGGGCCGCTTCGCGTGCCAATTCGCCCTACGGGGCTTCGACGAACGGATCGTAGTTGGGGTTGAGGCCCGACCAGCGGCAGGCGAACCCTATGAGGTTGCACTCCACGCCCAGCGGACATTTACGGGCGAGTACCTGGAAGGGCTTGCCCACATCCGGCACTGGCTCGTCCGGGTACACGCGCTCTTCAAGCAGGTCTACTTCCTTTTTAACCCGATCACACCAGATTTTCTTTGTCACTTCCCAGATAATTGTAGGCATAGTTTCCTCCAGTCTTTCAGGCCGGCGAGGCTTCGGCCAGCGCCGCGCCCCGGCGCAGGGCTTCTTTGTTGGCGCCTAACAGTTTGCGATGACGCTCCGGCAGATGCGCCTCGAGCGCCCGCTCCACGGCCTCCGGAGGTAGGGCGTCCGTGGCGGCCAGCAGGGCGCCGGTCAGCACCATGTTCGCCACGCTTCGCGTGGCGCTCCCCAATTCTTCGGCGATGGCGTTGGCCGGAACTTCGATGACGCGGATTCCGGGCCGGGCCGCCGCGCGCGTGGTGAGCGACGAATTCACGACCAGCACCCCGCCCGGCGCCACCAGCGATTCATACTTGTCGAGCGAAGGCATGTTCATGGCGATGACGGCGGCCGGGTTGCGCACCAGCGGCGACCCAATCTCGTCGTCGGAGATGATGACGGTGCAGTGAGCGGTGCCGCCGCGTATTTCGGGGCCGTACGATGGAATCCAGGTCACATGTTTGCCTTCGTCCATCGCGGCATACGCCAATAGTTGCCCGGCGAACAACGCACCCTGGCCGCCAAAGCCGGAAATGATAATTTCAGTTTGCATATCGCTCCTCGCAGACGAATGACGAAAGACGGACGACGAAAACTTTCGTCCTTCGTCGTCCGTCCTTCGTCGTCACTTCAACGCTTCCACTTCCGGCCTCACCTTGTAATCGCCAATCGGGTAATAGGGGATCATATGTTCCTCGATCCACTTGAGCGAATCGACGGCGGGGATGCCCCAGTTGGTGGGACAGCTTGAGAGCAGTTCGACCATCGAGAAGCCCATTCCCGCCAATTGCACCTCAAACGCTTTCTTAATCGCCTTCTTGGCCCGGTTGATCTCTTTGACGTTGTGCAGACTGCGCCGCACGACATAGGCTGTGCCAGGCAGAACCGAGAGTAGCTCCGACATTTGCAGGGGCATGCCCATCGTTTCCACGTCGCGCCCGCACGGCGACGACGAGGTCTTCTGGCCGGGCAGGGTGGTGGGGGCCATCTGCCCGCCGGTCATGCCGTAGATGGCGTTGTTGATGAAGACGACGGTGATGTTCTCGCCCCGGGCCGCGGCGTGAATGATCTCGGCCATGCCGATGGAAGCCAGGTCGCCGTCGCCCTGATAGGTGAAGACGACATTGTCAGGCCGCACGCGCTTGATGCCGGTGGCCATGGCCGGGGCGCGGCCATGCGCCGCCTCGGCAAAATCCACGTTGAAGTAGTTGTAGGCGAACACGGCGCATCCCACCGGGGCCACGCCAATCGTCTTCTCGCGGACGCCGAGTTCGTCAATCACTTCCGCCACCAGCCGGTGAGCTACGCCGTGCGTGCAACCGGGGCAGTAGTGAGTGAACGTCTCGGCCAGCGCGGTGGGGTAGGTGTAGACGAGTTCGTCGGCGGTTTGGGTTTGTGGTTCTTTTAGCATTAGATACTCCAATTGTCTGTCTCCGAATCTTTCCAGTAATGCTTACTTCATATTGACTTCTTTGCCACACACATCGCAAACGAATTTTCTCTGGTTTCTTTCTTTTCCTTCCAACGTCCCGCTTCATCCGCTCGGCGCAGCGGTCGGACTGAAACCAATGTTGAGACAGAAACCACACAAACTCTGAACGCCTGTCCGCGAGGCGCGGAGCGCCGAGTCGGTGTGCAAGCGGTTGTTAGACGCACTACGCTGTGACTAAGCCCCCATGTTGCGGTGTTCCAGTTTGGCCACCACCTGGGCTTCGAGCTCGAAGCGTTTGACGAAGCGCGGATCGCGGGCGTAGTGCTCGGGCAGAACTTTGATCGCCACCAGCCGGTTCATGCCGGGCTGGCAAGCTTCAGTTTTACTCAAGGCTATTTGATTGTCAGCTGGCAGCCCAAGACTTGATTATAGTTCGCGGTTTGCCATGTTGCACGAACTTCATAGACGCCAGGGACGAGCACGATTGCAGCAGCGGTCTCAAAGCCGCAGTGACCGCTAGTACCACAACTTGGTTCAATGGTTCGCCCATGTTCATTTAGTGGAATTCCTCCCCAAGATGAAGCTGGCGGCACGACCTCGCCATTGACAGTAAAAGTCGCAAAACTATCACCGATGAGCTGCTTTATTGCTTCTGGGCCGCCTTCTGTACCGATACCTTGGTTAAATATAATCAAACCTGCTGATGCAGAAGTTGGCGCACACCCACCTTGCGCAATTGTGTCATAAGCAATCCTAATAACACTCCTGGCCAGGGCAGATGTAGGAGTCGGCAGTGGCATAGGTGTCTTTGTCGGCGTCTTAGAAGGCGTCAGGGCAATAATCGTTTCTTCCATCGAGCGGGTTGCCTGGGCGTTGGTCAACACAACCGCCTGTGCGGCGGTCTCAGCCGCGGCCTGCGCCTGGGTCTGGGCCTGCAATTGGGTAGCAGCGGCCGGCAAGTCGAGTGTGGCCGTTGGGCCGGGTGTGGCCGTTGGTTGGAGCGTCTCCGTGGGGAGACCGGCCACCCAGGTAGCCGTTTGTACCACTCCCACCATCACGATCGCCGTTTGTTGCGCGGCGGTGTCTTTCCGTTGTCCTTCCAGCGCAAGCCAGAGCACCAAACCAACCACTGCCACCAGCACCAGTAGTACTGCACCGATGGGCACCGCGCGCCAGAACTGCTTTCCTCGCTCCGTACTTTTCCGCTTCTTCAACTCCTCCCGGACATGATATGTGACTTCTTCGCTTCCCTTGCCCTCCGCCACTCCGCTCGCCAGCTCAATCAGCCGGCTTGACGTGTCAGATTGCTCTGTGCCTATCGCCGCCGCAAACGCCCGCGCCAGTTCGTCCGCGCTCCGAAAACGATCCGCCGGCTCTTTCGCCAGCGCCTTGAGCAAGACCAGTTCCATCGCTTCGGGCAAATCCGGCTTGAGTTTGCGCGGCAGGGGCAGTGGCTCGTACACGTGCATCAGCGCCACCGCCATCGGCGTATCCGCTTCATACGGCGGTCTGTCGGTCACCATCTCATACAGCATCACCCCTAGCGCGTAGAGGTCGCTCTGCGGCGTCACCGGCTTGCCCAGCGTCTGCTCCGGGGCCATGTAGGCCGGCGTCCCCAACATTCCCGAGCCGGTGAGTTCCTGCGTGCCTTCCAGCACCTTGGCAATCCCGAAGTCGGTGAGATAGGCGTTGCCCTGCTTATCCACCAGCACGTTGGCCGGCTTCACGTCCCGGTGGATGATGCCTTGCGAGTGGGCGTAGTCCAGCGCGGCGGCGATGTCGTTCAACAGGTGCGCCGCGTCTGCCAGCGGCAAAGCCCCGCGCGCCAAGATGTCTTTGACCGTGCCAGCTTGCAGGTAGCGCATGGTCAGGTAGGCGGTGTTCTCGTGCACGCCGTAGTCGTAGATGGGAACGATGTTGCGGTGTTCCAGTTTGGCCACCACCTGGGCTTCGAGCTCGAAGCGTTTGACGAAGCGCGGGTCGCGGGCGTAGTGCTCGGGCAGGACTTTGAGCGCCACCAGGCGGTTCATGCCGGGCTGGTAGGCCTTGTACACCGTGGCCATGCCGCCGAGACCGATTTGCTCGAGGATTTGGTAGTGTCCGAGGGTGGAACCGATGAGGTCAGGCATAGGGCAATATCCTATGGTGCTACAAGTCGCACCGGAAGTGCAGTGGGGATTCTATTCCCATTTGAACCTACACAAGCACACGCCCGGCACGCTTCTGTTCTTGATTCTCTTCCGCTGGACGCGCTGGTTGGGCGGAAAGACTGACCCGATGTTGACTGACCCTAGCCGTCAGTTTTGGAAAGGTGCGGCTCTCCCGACTTTGCTGTGAAACCGAGGAG
>CAYSIV010000108.1:0-17429 GCA_964431175.1 uncultured Anaerolineales bacterium | reverse complement strand
GATTCCGGATTTTATCGAGAGTAGAACACCTGTCTAATCTAACATTGTCAAGATATTCAGAGCAGATTATAGCCCGTGGATAGTCCCGCTAGCCGCCGGTTGGTGGAATAAGGCTGTCCACTAGTGCCCCGAGGAGCGCCCCTGCGCTCCTCGAATTGTTTGCGAGGCTGGTGATGAAGACGAGAATCTTCATTGATTTCTGGAATTTTCAATTGTCTCTCAATGACTTCGCGCCAGTCAACTACCGCGCCGACTGGAAGAAAGTCTCGCCCTGGCTGATCCAACAAGCAACAACGATCGTCGGGTCTCCACTCACTTACGAGGGTACGCATGTTTACGTTTCGCACGATCCGAAAAACAAAAAAGACAGGCCTCTCCGCGACTTTGCGTTGAATGTGCTGGATCGTTTTCCGGGCGTTCATGTGACCTTACTGGAACGCAAAGCTAAAAGCGCACCCATTTGCCCGACTTGCCACAAACCGATTGCCACTTGTCCGCATTGCGGAAATACTGTCAGCGGCACCATCGAAAAGGGTGTTGACACCGCAATCGTGACTGACGTTCTGAAACTGGCGTGGGAAGGGGCGCTGGGCATTGCCATTCTTGTTTCATCTGACCGAGACTTCATTCCGGCGGTCGAGTTGCTTACGGCCAAAGGGTACCGCGTCGTCAACGCCCACTTCCGCCGCAAGGCATGCATCTGGCTCGCACCTGCTGGGCGAGTATTGACTTGAAGGCGGGCTTGAATGATTTTGCGCGATGAGTGCGGCTCGTCAATAGTCTCAATTTTTTGCAGGGGCATGGCCGCGCCTACGATGTCCCCTAGCTAGACTCTCCACCTCCACTCATTCCCTACCGCCGCCACATAGCCGGCCCGCACGTGGGCCTTGTTGTTGATGCTGTAAGTGATGCCATCCTCAAAGGCCATCTCCCAGCGGAAGAGGGCCAGGCAGTGAATCTGCTGGGCGGCGGGCACGGCGTTCCAACGCTGAATCTCGGCGTAGGCCGCCGGGACCCACTGCTCGCCGTTGCGCGACCAGGGCGGCGCCAAACTTCCGTCCGGCGCGGTGAAGGGCAGAATGTCCGTCTCGGTGATGAAGACCGGCACGTCCCGCCAGCGGGCCGGGACAAGATCGAGCAGAGGCCTGAAAACTTGAAAATCAAAATACTGCCCCAACAGCGGCGAGTTGGCAAAGGTGCGGGTGTGGGTGATGTCGCTCACCTCCGGCGTGTGGGTGTAAGCGTGCAAGATCAAGCCGTCGAGGTCGGTGATGCCCCTCAGCATCTCAGTGAAGTAGCGGCGGGCGTCGCCCCACTGGGCGTTGTAGGGATCAATCGGCGCGGGGCACACAATATCGTTCGCGTGCGCGCCTTGCCGGATGGCGGCCCGGGCGCGATTGAACACGCCGGCATAAGCCGCGGGCGTGATCATCGCCCGGCCCGGCCACTCACGCGGGTTGTTCACTTCGTTGCCCACGATCCAAATGTGGCAACCGTCGCCGGAGTTTTGGACCCAGGTGGCGCAGGCTTGAATGAAGCCCTCGGTTCGGGCCGCGTCATTCGGATCAGGTATTGTGCCGGCACTGCCGTAGTGATGATTGAGCCGGACGACGACGCCAAAACCCCGGTCGGCCCAACGGGCATACTCGTCGTGGCGGCGGCCCGGCTCCGGCCTGTCGCCCAACTCTTCGGTGAACACGGCCCAGCCGGTTCGCCGCGTCCCGTTCGGCAGAACGTACAGGCTCAAGCCATTGTTCGACTCGTGCGCGTCGTGGATGGCGAAGATGAAGGGACTCTCAGCGCGCGCCGCTTGGGCGACCGGCGTTCGCTCAGGGGCCGCCGCCACTGCTTGAGTATCGCTGGCTCTGAGATAACCTTCCTTGTGCGCCAGACTGCGAACGTGTAGCCATACGCCGTTTGCGGCGCGCCGCAGAACGAAGAGCGGCGCGCCCGCCGCGACTCGTGAGGCGACCGCCGGAGGCACATCCGCTAAAAATCTGGCCGACGCCCACTTGTCACTGCCGTCGCTCCAACGCAACTTCTGCCAGCGTATGCCGTCGGCATCGGGCGGATTTGGCTCGCCCACCGCAGTCAGTCGCGTGTTTGGAGGCACAACCACAAACTGAGTCTCGGGTCTGAGTTCGGGCCGGGTGCGGATGTTCAAGGTGACCGTTGTTCGCACCGGGCGCTGAGGCACTCCGTCGGCGGGACGTTCGAGCAGGTCGACGTCGAGAGTCGGCGACACCATTTCCGGCCGGGCGTCCATCAGGCGGCGGGGGCCATCGGCAAAACCGTCCACCACCCAGCCGCGCTGACCGTCCGGGCACAGCACCCGAGTCCAGAGCCGGCCCATTGAGTCGGGCGTGGCGATCATCTGCAATACTTGCACCGGCAGGCCCATCCACAATACGGTCGGCGCGAGCCAGGAGTCGGCGGCCACTTCGGGGCGCGAGTAGAGTCGCAGGCCGCACGTCAACTCTGTCACCGAGGCCGGGCGCTCGTCGCCCTGACCCGAATCATTCAAATAAGTTTCACCAGCATGAGCGGCCAGCACCCAACCCTCCGCGCCGCTGTTGAGGCGGACACGTTGATAAGCGCGATCATTCTGCGCCTGCGCCGGGCCAAGTGCCGTGAGCCAGGTGCCGGTCGTGACGACTGTGCCTTCGGGCCAGTCGCTGTCGTCAGCGGCAGTAGTGGGCGTTTGGCGCAAGGCCAAACCGATGCCAGGTTGAACGAAAGCGGTCTTGATCGGTACTGGCGGGTCGCCGTCGCCGCCGGGGCCGTCGCTCGGCGGGCGGTCGGAGAGAAACGGTTCGCCGTTGACCGACTGGGCGACCCACCCGGCCAAATCGCCAAACTGGATTCTCACCCACACCCGGCCGGCATTGTCGGGTTGTGGTAGATCAGGAAGCAAAGAAACTTGTGTGCCGAACGACAGTGATCCGATTCGGTTGCTTGGCTGGCCGGGCGCTGGCACGCGCGGTTCGCTTCGGACGTTGAGGGAAGGCTGGGCGATCACCCAACGTTGGGGTAAAGGAGGCGGGGGAACCGTCTCGCCGGGGAAGCGGTAGATTTCGTCGGGCCGGGCCGGTTCGTAATCGCGGAACAAATCCCACAACGTCCGATCAAACTTCGTCGCCCGATAAATGCTGGCCAGGGTGGCGTTGTTCAGTTTGAGTTGATCAAGGTAAGCCGTGAACTGCTGAGGCGTGAGCGGTTGTGTTCCGGCTTCGTTAGTGTACGCGCCGAGAATCGGATAGACCGACGGTGTGTAGCCCCAGCGCGTCTCGGGCAGGATGCGTTTGAGGTGGCCGTAGGCCCAATCGGTGATGACGGTTTTGGGCGGGCGCAGGAACGTGCCGTAGCACATTGGCATGAGGCCGCCCCGGCAGACCGGCACGAGTTCGTCGAAGCGCTTGTCGAGGTGGCTGAGAATGTTGGGGAACGAGCAGAAGAAGAGCGTTTGGGGGTCAAGGCCGCAGTCGTCGATGAGGTGGCGGGCGAGTTCCAACGCCCGCGCCGGGGCTTCGGGTTTGGTGAGCGAGTTTGCTTCGGCGTCGAAGATCGCGCCCAGGTAGCCGTCTTCTTGAATGGCGCGGCGGGCGTACATGGCTTCGTTGCGCGGGGCCAGGGCATTGTTGAGGTAAATGCTGTACCAGGCCACTGGCCACAGCCCGGCGTCGCGAATCTGTTGGGCTACACGCGGCGCGGCGGCGCTGTCGTAGGCGGCGTCGGGCGGCCTGAAGGTGAGCACGTGGTAGAAGATGTAGCGCGCGCCGACATGCTGGGCCAGTTCAATGGCTTGGGGGATGTCGGTTTCGGGCCAGGCCCAGATGGCTTTACCAAAGAGTTGAGGAGGCATGACAGTAAAAATGGAACCATGGATTACACCGATTACACGGATTTGAGAATCAAAATCTGTGCAATCCGTGCAATCCGTGGTTACTTCATCCAGGAGTGTTAGCTTGCAGTAAAGTCATATACGACACTTCTTCGCCGTAAAAGCCGCAGAGCGAAGCCCAGAGCGTCGGGTGCGGCTGGGCCAGCGGGTGTTTGGCTTTCAACTCGCGGTAGGCCTCGATCACGCTCAGCCCTTCTTCTTCCTTCAAGGCCGCAATGGCAAACGTGGTTGAGCGGCTGACGCCGGCCGCGCAGGCCACCAGCACCTTGCGGCCCAGCGATTTTTGCAGGCGCACAAAATCCACGCCCTCTCTCAGCAAAGCGGCGGGCAGGGCTTCGCCGTCTTCCACGTGAATGAAGCGGGTGGCAACGCCGGTCTGCGGCGCGCTCTCGGCCAACTGCAACATCGCGCCAATCTTGCGCGCGTGGAGCAGATCAGCGTCCAGCGTTTCGACAAACTTGCCAACGTGTAGCCAGGGGCGGATGGTGAACATGGTTATTCAATCACTACCGGAATCAACTTCCTCGCCCTCACATCCACCAACCCCTTATCCGTCAACCCGGCTTCAGGGATAGAAGGCAGAGAGACGAACGAGAGAGTCATGAAAGGCGAGTTGAGGGGCGAGCCGAGTTCGCGGGCGGCGGCGTTGAGCCGGGCCAGCGCCTTGTTCACTTCCGCCGCCGGGCGGTCACTCATCAGCCCGGCCACCGGCAGGGGCAGGTCGGCCAGCACCTCCCCGTCGGCCACAGCCACAAAGCCGCCGCGACTTTTCACAAGTGCGCGAACACAGGCGGCCATGTCGTCGTCGTTCGTGCCGAGCACGACGATGTTGTGATGGTCGTGGGCCACCGTGCCGCCAATTGCGCCACGCTTCAGCCCAAAGCCCTTGGCGAAGGCAACGGCGATGTTGCCGTTCTTGCCATGCCGCTCGACCACCGCAATCTTCAACACATCCTGGGCCACGTCTGGCTGAACCTGGCCGTCCACGACCTTTAGCTCCGCTTCGCGGAAATAATTGATGATCTGATCGGGCACGATCTCGATGACACGAACCTTGACTGACGACGATTGAGCCGCCAGCCTGAAGTGGGTTGCTTTGGTTCCGCGTTTGGCCTTCACCGTGTTCTTGAGCCAGGCCGCGTAACGAATCGGCGGCACGTCCACGACTAGCTTGCCGTGCTCGGCGACCAGCCGCCCGCCCACGTAAACCTGTACGGGCGTGATCGGGTTCAACGAGTCTGAGAGGATGAAATCGGCGAAGCGGCCCGGCGTGAGCGCGCCCAGGCGATCATCCAGCCGGAAATGTTCGGCGGCGTTGAGCGAGGCCATTTGAATGGCCTTGAGCGGATCGAGGCCGAGCTTGATGGCTTCGTTGACGTTGTAATCAATGTGGCCCTCGTTGGTGATGTCGGCGGAAAATTTGTCGTCCACGCAAAACATCATGCGCCGGGTGGGCAGGTTCTCGCGCACGATGCCGGAAATCAGGTCGCGCAGATTTCGCTCGGATGACCCTTCGCGAATGATGACGGCCAGGCCCACTGCCAGCCGTGCCTTCACATCCTCAATCGTCACGCACTCGTGGTCGTCGGCCAGCCGCCCGGCGGCGTACGCCTCAAGGTCTTTGCCGGAGAGTCCGGCGGCGTGGCCGTTGGCAATTTTGCCCCGTGCGTGCGCGGCCAGAATCTTTTTGAGGTACGGCGCTTTGTATTCCAGAACTTTCGACGGATCCAGTTCGCCGAGGCTGATCGCGTCCGGCCAGGCCAGAATGCGGCGCACTTCTGCCGGGCCAAGTTCTGCGCCCGTCGTTTCGAGGCCGGGCGCGGTGGGCACGCGCGAGGACACTTCGACGAAGAGGCGATAAGGCAAAGTCGGGGCCGAGCGAAAAAATTCAGCCAGCCCGTCGTACCCGGCCACGTTCGCCACTTCCATCGGGTCAACCAGAAGAGTGGTGGTGCCGGTGGGAACCACAACTTCGGCCAGCCGGTCGGGCGTGAGCAAAGCCGACTCGATATGAATGTGGGCATCAATGAAGCCGGGGATGGCGTAGCGTCCGCCACCATCCACAGTAGTGGTTGCCTGTCGCTTACTACCGGGCAGGACGGAAACGATCCGGTCGCCGCAAATGCCCAGGTCGGTTTCGACGATCTGCTCGCCGTAAACATCCACCAGCCGCACGTCCCGAACGAGCAGGTCCAGTGGCCGCTCACCGAGCGCGGCGCGAATCTGATCTTGTAGATCGCTCACAATAGTCATCAGAAGGATTCACCGCAAAGACGCGAAGAACACGAAGACTCTTTTGTTTTCTTCGCGCCCTTCGCGTCTTAGCGGTTAAAGATCAATGCCCGCGCTCGCCACGAACGTAGGGCAAACCCAGCGCCGCCGGAGCGCCGAGACGCTGGCGCAAAGCCTGGCGCGAGCCGATGATGAGCACGATGATGGTGAAGGCGTATGGAAGCATTTGCATGAAGAAGCCGTAATAGGGGTTGTAGAAAAATGGGTTGCGGAAACCAAACAGAACCTGCGGCCCCTGAATGTCGAGAATAGAGCGGCGGAGCGCACCAAAGGCATACGAGCCAAAGGCGGCCCGCCATGGATCCCACTGGGCGAAGATCACGAGTCCCACCGCGATCCACCCCTGCCCGGAAGTCGTCAACTCGCTGAACCAACCGGGCGAGATCGCCAAGCTGATCGTGCCGCCGGCCAGTCCGGCCAGCATCCCGCCCAAAAATACGTAACCGTAGCGCAAGCGATAGACATTGAGACCCATCGCGTCGGCGGCGGTGGGGTTCTCGCCCACCGCCCGCAGGTGCAAACCGGGGCGGGTGTGGTTGATGTAGAACCACACCAGGGGAACCATCACATAGCCGACGTACACCATCACGCTTTGATTGGCAAAGAAAATTGGGCCGATGAAGGGAATGGCCGACACCAGGGGCACGGTGAGCCTGGGCAGGAGCGTAATCGTCCCGGCCTTGCTCAACCCTTCGCCGAACACCAGACTCAACCCGGTTCCCAAAAACGTCAGCGCCAGGCCGCTCACAACTTGATCAGCCTGAAAGTGGATGGTGACGATGCCGTGCAGAATCGCCAGCAACCCGGCCAGGAGCATCGCTGCCAACAAGCCCAGCCAGCCGTTGCCGGTGGCTACCGTCACGCTGAAGGCGCTCATCGCGCCCATCAGCATCATGCCTTCTACGCCCAGGTTCAATATCCCGGCCCGCTCGGAAAAAATTTCACCGATGGTCGCAAACAACAACACCGTGCCGCTGGCGACGCCGGCCTGCAAAATGATAATGGGGTCCACCTTTAGGCCTCCGCTCCGGCGTCCGCGTTCCGCGCGATGCGAACTTGATAACGCAGTAACACGTCACTGGCGATGAGCATGAACAGAATAATGCCTTGAATGAGACGCGGCACGCCCGCCGGCTGAATCTCGCGCCCGGCCAGAATGAGGCCGCCGAAGAGAATGGCGACGATGATCACCACCAACGGATTGAGCTTGGCCAGCCAGGCGATGATGATGCCGGTGAAACCGTAGCCGGGCGAGATGTTGGTTTGCAAGCGGTGCACCACCCCGGCAATCTCCGACATGCCGGCCAGCCCGGCCAGCGCCCCAGAGGTCATCATCACCAGCACCGTGTTCCGCACAATGTCGATCCCGGCATATTGGGCGGCGCGCGGGTTGTCGCCGATCAGGCGAATTTCGTAGCCCCAGCGACTACGATAGAGAATGTACCAGATGATACCGGCGGCAATGATGGCAATGATCAAACCGGCGTGAGTCGTCAAACCACGAAACGCCGGTATCTGTTTGGCATAATCGGCCAGACGCGGCAACCAGGCGGCCTTTTGAAATGTCCGACTCAACTGGAAGCCGCCTTCGCTCCACACGCCGAATACAAAGTAGTTGACCAGGGCGACGGCAATATAGTTCAGCATCAAAGTGGTGATAATCTCGTTGACGTTGAGCTTGGCCTTGAGCCAGCCGGGGATGAACCCCCACAAGGCGCCGCCAGCCACTCCGGCCAGAAGCATTGCCGTGAGCGCCACCGGGCGTGGAGCGCTTTCTGGAACCAGGCCCGACAGGATCACAGCGCCAGCCCCGAGCGCGCCCATAAAAAACTGGCCCTCGGCGCCGATGTTCCACAGTTTCATCCGAAACGCCAGCGAGCAGGCCAGCCCAACCAGGATGAGCGGGGTGGCCTTGACCAGGGTATCAGAGAACACGCCAACATCGCCGAAAGCGGCTTTGCCAATATGGACATAAGCGGCAATGGGGTCGCCGCCGACTAGTTTGAGTATCACCGCACCCAAAATCAGAGCCACGATGATTGCCCCCAGCGAGACAGCAGGACTTAGCCAGCGCGGCACGTCCAGGCGCGGTTCAACTTTGATCGTAAATGGAAGCCCCCTCTTTGCTCGAGCAGTTGTTGTCGCCACATCTATCTCCTTACGAACCTTCAGCCGTCTGTCGCTTGGCGCCGGTCATCATCAAGCCAATCTCTTCGAGGTCATGCTCAACCAGGTCGCCGACGATTTCACCTTCGTACATCACCAGGATGCGGTCGGCCAGGGCGAAGATTTCTTCCAGTTCTTCCGACGACAGCAAGATGGCCGCGCCTGCTTCGCGTTGCGAGAGCAGAAGCCGTTGCACGCCCTCAATCGCGCCCACGTCGAGGCCACGGGTGGGTTGCATGGCAATGAGCAGTTTGGGCTTGGAAGAAAGTTCGCGGGCCAGAATCGCGCGTTGCAGGTTGCCGCCCGACAGCAGGCGAACCTGGGTTTCCACATTGGGCGCTAGAATTTGATACTCGTCCTTGAGATGCACGGCGGTTTTGTGGGCCGCCGAGTAATTGAGCGACCAGCCGTTGGTCAGTGGCGCCTGGCGATAACTTTTCATGATGACGTTATCAGTAATGCTGAGGTTGGGGGCCGAGCCGACGTGGGTGCGATCTTCGGGCACGTGCGAGACGCCTTGGCGAATGGCGGCCAACGCCGATTGGTTGGCGACGTTTTCGCCGTTGACCAGAATGCGGCCGGAGGTTGCCTGGCGCAGACCGGTGATCACTTCGGCCAGTTCGCGTTGGCCGTTGCCGGCCACCCCGGCCAGCCCCACAACTTCTCCAGCGCGCACGGTCAGCGAGACGTTCCTCAGGGCCGGCAGTCCTTTGTCGTTGTCGGCGCAAACCTTGTCGAGTTCCAGCACCACCTCGCCCGGTTGCTGGGGCTTTTTATCAAGATCGAAAATGACTGAACGGCCAACCATGAGTTTCGCCAGTTCGGGGATGCTGGTTTCGGCAGTGGGCAGGCCCGCCGCCGTCACTTTGCCCTGTCGCAATACCGTCACCCGGTCGGCGACTTGCATCACTTCGTTGAGCTTGTGGCTGATGAAGACGATGGATTTGCCTTCGGCCACCATGGCCCGCAGAGTCTTGAACAGGCCCTCGATCTCTTGCGGGGCCAGCACCGCCGTCGGCTCATCCATGATCAACACCTGAACGCCGCGGTAGAGCATTTTGAGGATTTCAACTCTCTGTTGTTCACCCACCGAGAGTTGCCAGACTTTGGCGCTGGGCGCAATCTTCAGGCCGAACTGCTGGCCGAGCTCGGTCATGCGTTTGTCATAATTGGAAAGGCGCATGAAGAAACGCGGTTCGTCCAGGCCCAGCAGGATATTTTCGGTGACAGTCTGGGAGGAGATGAGGGTGAAGTGCTGGTGAATCATCCCCAGGCCGCGGGCGATGGCGTCGCGCGGAGAATTGAAAGAGACGATTTCCCCGCGCACGGCGATGGTTCCGGCCTCCGGTTTGTAAAGCCCGGCCAGGGCGCTCATGAGCGTGCTTTTGCCCGCGCCATTCTCGCCGAGCAGGGCGTGAATTTCCCCGGTTCGCAGGTCAAAATCAACGTGATCGTTGGCTAGCACGCGGGGAAAACGTTTGACGATGCCTCGCATTTCAACAACGTTTTGCGTCATGAAGTCAATCCTTTGCAAATTGCGAGAACATTAAGGTAGGGGCGTTCAATTGAACGCCCCTACCAGCAATTGGGTTATCAGCAAACGTTAGCCGCCAATGTTCGGCAGTTCAGCGGTGATGCCGTCAGCCCACCAGTACATGCAGGTGTTGCAGGGTGAGCCGAATTCCTTGAAGCCGTCGAGGTCGGCCTGTTCGAGCGAGACGCCGTCGGCAAGGATGACGTTGCCCTTGTTGTCGTTGATCGGGCCTTTGAAGACGTCGAAGCGGGTGAACTTACCCGCCAGGGCCGCCGCCATCGTGTCTTGAATCAGCTTCAGGTCTTCGGCGGGCAGGTCTTTCATGCCGGGGGTCAATTCCTGGCCTGCCATCAGGCCATAGACGCCCATCGCGCCAGTGTCGGCATCGAAGTATTCCCAGCCGGGCTTGTAGGTGGCGTCCTTAGTTTCCTGAGCGATGCGGGCGTAGACCGGGCCCCAGTTCCAGTACATGGTAGCCAGACAGCGCTCGACCTTGCAGTTGCCGTTCCAGTCGTAATTGATGCCCCATTTGCCCTTCTCCTGGGCCACATCGCCGGCGGCGGGTGTGTCGGCGCCGGTGAAGACGACCTGCGCCCCGGCGTCAAAGAGCGAGGCCGCGGCTTCCTTCTCAATCACCGGATCGTGCCAGGTGTTGATCCAGCGCACATCCATGGTGCACTCCGGGCAGGTCTTGCGCATGCCGAGGGCGAAGGCGTTACCGAGGCGCAGTTCTTCGGGGATGGGGAAAGTGGCCATATAACCGATACGCGGGTTGCCATCGGTCTTGGCCCGTGAGCCAGCCGTCATGCCGGCGATGTATTTCATCACTTCCATCGCGCCGAACAGGTTGCCGAAATTCGTCTCGTTGGACTTGAAGCCGCTGATGTGGATGAACATCGTGTCGGGGAATTCACCAGCCACAATTTCCATCGCGTCCATGTAACCGAACGAGGTGCCGAAGATCAGGTTGAAGCCTTTGCGGGCCAGACTGCGATAGACTTGCTCGGCCTCGGCGCCTTCAGGCACGAGTTCGATATAGGCCACATGGGTGTCAGGCACGTTTTGTTCAATGTATTGCAGGCCTTCGTAGTGCGCCTGGCTCCAGCCGCCATCGTCGTGCGGGCCAATGAGGACCATGGCCACATTGAACTTGCCAGCTTCTACATCCGGGACCTGGAAACCGGTATCGGGGGCAGTGGTGGGAGCTACGGTGGCCGCCGGCGGCTCGGTCGCCGCCGGGGCCTGAGTCGCTGCCGGGGCTTGAGTGGGGGCGGGGGCCTGGGTAGTGGCCGCGCCACCGCAGGCAGTTACGACGAAGGCTGCAATCATCAGCAGGCTCGTCAACGTCCAAAATTTTTTGGCTAACATGTCTAGACTCCTCCTTGTTGAGTCAACAGAACAGTTTTGTGTTTCTTCACGACCATGATAATACAGCTTTGGCGATAACGCTCACCTCCTTCAAAACTAACAATATTATGGCTCAATCCACGTTCCGGTTTCACCGGCCAGGGCACGACCAATATTTTCCGGGTTGGTGATCAACGCCTGTTTGCCGCCGCGTTCCAGGAACCAGATGATGGCCTGAATTTTAGGTCCCATACTTCCTTTAGCAAAGTGGCCTTCGTCCGAATACTTGCGCGCTTCGGCCAGGGTGACCCGGTCGAGCCATTGTTGATTAGGCTTATTGTAATTGAGGGCGACTTTTTCGACAGCAGTAGAAATGACGAACAAATCGGCCTGAATACTGCTGGCCAGAAGCGAGGAGGCATAATCTTTGTCGATCACCGCTTCCACGCCGACCAACTCACCCTGCTCGTTTTCTACTACGGGGATGCCGCCGCCGCCGACCCCAACCACGGTGAAGCCGGATTGGATCAACGTTTCAATCGCTGTCCGTTCGACGATTTGCTTCGGCAAGGGCGAGGCAACAACACGTCGCCAGCCCCGTCCGGCATCTTCCACCATCGCCCAGCCTTCCTGCGCTATCTTCAACTTCGCATCAGTTTCGCTCATGAACGAGCCAATCGGCTTGCTTGGTTTGGCAAACGCCGGGTCGTTCTTGTCCACCAGCACCTGCGTCACCACCGTCACCGCCTGCTTGCTTATCCCCCGCGCTTTGAACTCGTTCCTCAGCGCCTTCTGAAACATGTAGCCAATTGCGCCCTGCGTGTCTGCCCCGCACGAGTCCAGCGGCACTTCATGCAACTCGTGCCGCGACAACTCCGAGCGCCGGAGGATGAACCCCACCTGCGGCCCGTTGCCGTGGGTTACGATTACGTCCCACCCGGCTTCGATCATCCCGGCAATGTGTTTCATCGACTCGCACGCCGCCAGGTATTGGTCGCCAACCGCCTTGTGCTTATCGTCGGTAATGAGAGAATTGCCCCCTACCGCAACCACTGCGACTTTGCTCATAGTTCAATTTTCAATGCACAATACACAATGCACAATTCTCAATTGTGCATTGTTATTTGTGAATTGCCTTAGCTCATCGTCAACGCCATGACGGCTTTTTGGGCATGCAGACGGTTCTCGGCTTCATCGTACACTACCGAGTGCGGCCCGTCGATCACTTCGTCGGTCACTTCCAATCCCCGGTCGGCTGGCAGGCAGTGCATGTAAATCGCGTCTTCCCTGGCCAGCTTCATCCGCCGTCCATCGGTGATCCAACTGCGATATTTCTCGATCAGGGCCTTGCCTTCGTCGTTGCCCGTCGTCGTCACCAAAGGTCCCCAACTCTTGGGGTAGACGACGTCCGCGTCCTTGAAGGCCTCATCCATGTCGTCCGTCACTTCAAAGCCCACCTGGTACTTGCGGGCGTTCTCCCGCGCCTGCTCCATAATGTCCGGCATCAGCTTGAACTCCGGTGGATGGGCCAGCACCACATCACAACCGAAGCGCGTCATCTGTAGAATCAAAGATTGAGGCACCGAGATTGGCTTTGAATATGAAGCGGCATACGCCCACGAGACCACCACTTTCTTCCGTTTCAGGTCGCGGCCTTTCTTCTCGATGATGGTCATCAAGTCGGCCAGGCACTGGAAGGGATGATACACATCGCATTGCATGTTGAGGATGGGGGCGCGGCTGGCGCGGGCCACTTCGTTTTCATATTTGTTGCCAAACTGCCAGTCGCACTGGCGGATGGCGATGCCGTTGAAGTAGCGCCCAAAGATTTCGCCAATCTCTTTGGCGGTGTCGCCGTGGGAAATCTGGGTGGTTTTGGAGTCGATGAAGGCGGCGTGACCGCCGAGTTGGGCCATGCCAGACTCAAAGGAGCCTCGGGTGCGGGTGGAGGTGAAAAAGAAGAGCATGGCCAGGGTTTTGTCGCGCAGGATGGCGTGGGGCTGGCCGAGGGCACGCTGGCGTTTCAAATCCCAGGCGACATCCAGGACGGTTTCGACTTCTTCTTTGCTGAAGTCCAGGTCGCCGATGAAGTCGCGACCGCGAAAGTTTGTTTGCATGGTTGTTTATCTCCTTGAAGATTTTGAGTTGAAGACAGAGCCGTTGTCAGGCTTCTACAAGTAACTCTCATCGCCCAATCTTTCGCACCACGTGGAATTTGAAGTAACCAGGCGTAAAGTGACTGTGCGAGTGATCGATAGCGCGCCCGTCCTGCGAATACAACACCGCCTCAAAGTGCAACAACGGCGTGCCGCGTTGCAGGCCCAGGTGGCGGGCCAGCGGGCCATCCGCCGATTCGGCGGTGATGGCGGTGCGCGACTGGCCCAACAGCGGGTTACCGCGGGTGAGTAATAAGTCCAGCACCGAGCCGCTGAAGTTCTCCGTCTCTTCCTGAGTCACAATTCCTAGCGGCAGGATATCGGTCAGGTAAGCTACCGGCACTTCGTCGGCATAGATGGTGCGGGCAATTTCGATGACAGGCGTTCCGATGGCGACTTTGAGCGAAGCAGCGTGGTGCTCATCGGCGGGGCACTCATTCACCGACAAGTCCGTCATCCGCGTTTGTAAATGCAGGCGGCTGGCCAGGGTATCAATACTTTCCAGCACTTCCAGCCCGCTTTCGATGACGGGGTGGGGGGCCAGTACAAACGTGCCCACACCTGGCTTACGGGCAATTCGCCCCCGCTCCTCAAATAACCGCATGGCCTCGCGCAATGTTGCCCGCGAGATGCTCAACTTCTTTGCCAGTTCCGGCTCGGTTGGTAAACGCTCACCCGGTGAGAGCGAGTTGATCCACTTCCCCAGCGCCTCTTCGGCGCGCAGGTACAACGGGCGAGAGTCCATTTGAGTCTTGGGGTTGGCATTTGGGTTCATGAGCACCTCAGGCAAGTTTTAAACCTAGATCACCACCGGCACAAATTCAAACTTTGTCACATCCACCAGCCCCAAATCAGAGATACGCAACTCGGGGATAACGACGAGCGCCAGCAGTGACAACTGCATGTTGGCATTGTGCAGAGAACAGCCACAAGCGCGGTAGGCGGCCAATACCTTCTCGGCCTTGGCCGCTACGGCCTCGGCCCGTTCATCCGACATCAACCCGGCAATCGGCAGTTCAACAACGGCTTCCACGACAAACCCGGCGGGTTTGCCGCCGTCCTTCACTACCAGCATTCCGCCGCCCCGCGCCGCCAGTTCGTTAGCCGCCATCGCCATCGCCGCCTCGTCGGTGCCGACGACGAGCATGTGATGACTGTCGTGGGCGACCGTTGAGGCAACCGCGCACGGCACGTTGAAGCCGAAGCCGTGCACGAAGCCAACCCGGACTCCGCCTGTGCCTTTATGTCGTTCAACCAGCGCCACCTTGCAAACATCCTGCGCCGGATCGCTCTTCACTTCGCCGCTGTTCACTGGCAACTCAAAGATCAAATGCTTCGTCGGCGCCTGGTTCTCAATCACGCCGATCACATTCGCCTTGACTTTGGAATTTGGGTTTTTGGGTTTTTGGGATTTGGGGTCAGGAATTTTGAAATCTGCTGCTGTCAGCTTCTTTCCCAAATGCACCGACTGTTTGACATCAGCCGGATACTCGAAATGAGGCAGGTCAACCGCCAGCTTGCCCCCCTCGGCCAACACTTCCCCTGCCCCGATCACGGTGTCAATGGCCAGCGCCGGCAAATCGCTCACGATCAAAATGTCGGCGTAGCGCCCCGGCGCAATCTGCCCGACATCATTTGCCACGCCGAAGTGCTCGGCGGTGTTGAGGGTCGCCATTTGAATCGCCGTCATCGGGCGCAAACCTTGAGCAATCGCATGCTTCACCACCCGGTTCATATGGCCTTCGTTGACGAGCGTGCCGGAGTGCGAGTCGTCGGTGACGAGGATGAAGTGGCGCGGGTCGAGTCCCAATTCAGTGACGGCCTTCACCTGAGTCGCCACGTCGTACCAGGCCGAACCGAGTCGCAACATGGCCTTCATTCCCTGCCGGACTCTGGCCACGGCATCTTCAACGCGAGTCCCTTCGTGATCATCCGCCGGGCCGCCCGCCACGTAACCGTGAAACGGCCGGCCCAGGTCAGGCGCGGCGTAATGGCCGCCGATCACTTTGCGCGCTTTCATCGTCTCGGCCATCTCGCCGTGCATGTTGGGGTCGGAGAGGAATACGCCAGGGAAATTCATCATCTCGCCCAGGCCGATGACGCCCGGCCAGGTCATGGCCTCGCGTACTTCGTCCGGGCCGATGCTGGCCCCCGGCGTTTCCAGCCCCGGCGCGGAAGGCACGCACGAGGGCATTTGCACCCAGACGTTGAGGGGCAGGTTGGCGGCTTCAGCCACAATCAGTTTGACACCGCGCAAGCCGAAGATGTTGGCGATCTCGTGCGGGTCAATGAACATGCCGGTCGTGCCGTGCGGGATGACGGCGCGGGCGAATTCGGTGACGGTGACCATGCCCGACTCGACGTGCATGTGGCCGTCGAGCAGGCCCGGCACGAGGTAGCGCCCGGCGGCGTCAATCACTTTGGTGCTGGACTCCAGCATGTGGCTGGCATCCGGCCCGACGTAAGCGATGCGCGAGCCTTTGATGGCAACGTCAGTGTTCGGGACGATCTCGCCGGACTGCACGCACACCCACTGCCCGTTGCAGATGATCATGTCGGCGGGCGCGCGGCCCATCGCGCAATCCACCAGTTCGCGGGAAACTTCGTGCCAGGGTCGGCGTTTAGGCATTCTGCTTCTCCCGTTTCAAAAGAGACTCTACCCAAGTCTGCTCTTCCGGCGACAACTCCGGCGGCGGGGGCGGCTGATGATAGTTGATTTGTTTATCATATGCGCCATGTTGATAAACGGCGGCAATCACAAAATTAAGATCAAGCGAAATGTCGGGATCGGGCTTGAGCAAAGGCACCGGCACGACCGGCAGCTTGTTGCGAAGTTGCACCGGCCATACAGTGACGGTCGGACGTTGCTCAACGCGACTCAGGGTGACGTAGTACGGCGCAGGCGGGACTGGATCGAGCAAGGGCGGGCGCTCGCCAGCGCGCAAGAGATCGATCTCGATCAAATGTGTATCAGAACTCAAAATCGCAAGTCGTTTGCGATGATAACTTGTGAAAGCGGCATGTCCGCGGTGTTTGTTGACCGGGGAAAGAATCTCTATGCTCGTGATTAACTGGCGATTTCCTGCCGCCCGAATCTCAACCGTATATAACTTCAACGGATCGAGCGCCACGCGGTTCTCAACCGACATGGGCGCAACAGCAACAGCCGAAATTTCATAGGGCGCTTGCGTTTCCCGAAGAGAAATTACACCGGCCTCGGGTCGTCCAACATGAAGCAGGCCCACCTCAACATCGTCATAGGTAATGAAGACTTCTACTCCCGCGTAGTAACGCGGAGGTAGCTGAGCGTTAAGTTGTCCCCGTATTTCAGAGGCCAAACTATGATGAAAATCCTGCCAACTATCAGGATGCTCGCTGTAGGGATCCATGCCCGGAAACGGCGAGGGCATCATTGACCTCCTGCTCTACTTATCACCGTGATACCCCTTCACAAACTGCTTCACCACAAAACGCACAATCTCCACCCCAAAGGCCAGCGCCAACACGGCCAACACTAGAGCAATCTCGCCCAGCCCCACCCGCCGGAAGAGCCAGGTGATGGCGGCCAGCACGGCGAAGAGGGCGAAGAGGAGGGAGAGGCGGGAGAGGAGTTTCATTACCTATCCACCATCTTCTTCGCAATCTCATTATGCTTTTCAATCACCGGCCCCAAGTCCACCGTCGTCAACTGCCCTTCCTTCACCACCCACCTGCCGTTCACCATCACGTAGTCCGCTTTTTGCGGCGCGCAGAAGATGACGGAAGCGACCGGGTCGTGGACGGCGGCCCCAGCGTAGTCGAGGCAGTTGAGGTTAATGGCGAAGAGGTCGGCGCACATGCCTTTGGCCAGCGAGCCAACGTCGTCGCGGCCCAACACCTTCGCGCCGCCAATCGTGGCAATCTCCAACACCTCGCGGGCAGACATCCATTCGCCCTCACCCCCAACCCGGTCTCCGACCGTCCCGGCGGTAGAGGGGAGAGTAGACTCCCTCTCCTTTTGGGAGAGGGCCGGGGTGAGGGAAAGCCCGAGCCT
>CAYSIV010000107.1:4504-17610 GCA_964431175.1 uncultured Anaerolineales bacterium | reverse complement strand
GTCATTCGCGCGAAGCGATTCGTGGTTAATTTTCCCGCCAAAGTCGGGAGAGCCAGTTTTGGTTCTGCGCGCTGCAGGCGCCCTCTATACAGCTGATTACCAGCACGTCATCGTTCGGGTCGTCCGGGTTACCAGGGTCGTACTCAAACACGGCAAAGGAGCCGCGCACCGAGGCCACCCCGACCGGCGTTTCCACTTCCAGCGAACCGCCGGTCAGGCTCACCCAAAGTTTGCCAGCTTCGAGCGCCAGGCGCGTCAGGCCGTTTATTTGCTCCAGATTAAGTGCCCTGACGACGAACGAAGAATTTTGCGCCACCCGAACAATGGCCCCTTCGTTAAAGTCCAGCCGGACACTTGAGGCATCGCCGGTTCGCACCTGGCTCCCCACGCCCAGCAAGAATCCATCGTCTGCTTGAGCAAACGACTCTGCCTCGGCGGCCCGCGCCTCGACGACATTGACGATCTCGCTCAGGGTAGCGGCGCGCGCTGTCTCAGAAGGCGGGCTGGTTGGCGTTGGCGTGGCCGCGGGTTGGCCGCCGCACGCCGTCAACAGCAAAACAACGGTGACTAACAGCGAAAAAAGTTGGCGCATGAGAATACCTCGTTTGAAAATTGGGCTTTGCCGCTTTAGGCAAAACAGGTACACAACACAAAAATCAGTGTTTGGTCATAGCCTCGTTAGTAAGCGAAGAGTTGTTTTGGGGATGCAGCCAGAATCAAAAGCCAGCCCGAGTTCAGCACGCGTAGATGCGAGAAGAGATTAGGGAAATAACCCGTCATTGCAAATCTTGTAGTAAAATCCCAAATTAGCGCGGAAGCTCTTTCCGCGACTTCGTTTGGGGAGAATGGCCCTATGGCTGAGTTTGCCGTTGAACTTCGTGATGTATCCAAACGCTTTCCTGGCCCCTCCGGGGAAATTGTCAGCGCCGTCCGCAATGTCACCATGCAAATTCGCGACGGTGAATTTTTTTCTATGCTCGGCCCCTCTGGTTGCGGCAAAACAACTTCACTGAGAATGATCGCCGGGTTTGAATTGCCGACCGAGGGAGAAGTGCTTATTCACGGCAAGCCAATGGGTCAGACTCCGCCTTTTCAGCGCCCGGTCAACACCGTCTTCCAAAGTTATGCCCTCTTCCCGCACATGACCATTGGCGAGAACGTGGCCTTTGGCCTCGAAATGAAGCATGTGCCCAAGCCTGAGATTGAGCCGCGGGTGAAGCAGGTGTTGGAGATGGTGCGCCTGCCTGGCTACGAAAAGCGCCGCTCCCGGCAAATGTCCGGCGGCCAGCAACAGCGCGTGGCTCTGGCTCGCGCCCTTGTCAATCGCCCCGAAGTGCTCCTGCTCGACGAGCCGCTCGGCGCGCTCGATCTCAAGCTCCGCAAAGAAATGCAACTTGAACTCAAGAAACTCCAGCGCGAAGTAGGCATCACTTTCATTTACGTCACCCACGACCAGGAAGAAGCGCTGACGATGAGCGACCGCATCGCTGTCATGTCAAACGGGGTGGCCCTGCAGATCGGCGATGCTAACGACATTTATGAGCGGCCCAATTGCAAATTCGTGGCCGATTTCATCGGCGAGACCAGCTTCCTCAACGGCGTCGTGAAGGAACAAAACGGCAAAACCGTAACGGTGGGCCTCGACGGCGGGTTGACGGTTCGGGCTGAGTCGGAAACCCCCATGACCAATGGAACTCAGGTGAGCGTGGCCATCCGCCCGGAAAAGATGCACATCAAGTCTCTGGAGAACACGACCAATCAGTTCACCGGGCGGGTGGAAAGCATCGTCTACATTGGCACCGACACCCACTATGGCGTGCGCCTGAAGGGCAACCATTTTGTGCGCGTGCGCGAGCAGAATAATGCCCCCGGCTCGCGCCCGGTAGCCGCCGAGGGCGACGAAGTGACGGTGAGCTTCTCGGTCGAAGCGGCGCGGGTGTTAACGGAATGATGAATTATGAAGGATGAAGGATGAAACGCCTATTCATCCTTCATCCTTCAACCTTCATCCTTTGACTTATGCTCCAAAAACTCCGCGAGAACAAGAAACTGCAAGGCACTCTGCTCATTTCCCCAACGCTGTTGTGGATGATCGGCCTGCTCATCATCCCGCTCATCCTCACCGTCATCACCAGCTTTGGCCAGCGCGACGCCGACGGCAACGTCATCTACACCTTCTCCTTCGAAAACTATTTGCGGCTGGCCGGGTTCACCCCCGAAGGATTCGACTCGCTGTATGCGCAAATCCTGTGGCGATCCGTTGTCCTGGCTTTCCAAACGACGGTGGTGGTGATTTTGATGGCCTATCCGCTGGCCTACTTTGTGGCCCGCGGCCCGATCAAGCAACGTAACACCTTCCTCTTTCTCATCCTCGTCCCGCTGTGGACGAACTTCGTCATCCGAATCTATGCCTGGATCATGATCCTGCGGACGCAAGGCGTGCTCAACGGTATTCTCGGTTTCGCCGCCGGTTTGGTCAATATCCCGTTCAAGCCATTCGATCTTTATCCATCGTCAGGCGCGGTGCTGGTGGGCATGGTGTACGAATTTCTGCCGTTCATGATCCTGCCCATCTACACTTCACTGGAGAAGATTGACGGTTCGCTCTTCGAGGCCGCCGCTGACCTGGGCGCGAACGCTATTCGCACTTTCTTCCGCGTCACCCTGCCGCTCTCGATGCCGGGGGTGGTCGCCGGCACCATCCTGGTCTTTGTGCCAGTGATGGGCACATTTGTCGTCTCCGATATTCTCGGCGGGCGGCAGGTGATCCTGGTGGGCAATCTGATTCAGAATCAGTTTCTTAGCGCCCGCAATCCGGCCTTCGGTTCAGCCGCCTCGATTATCCTGATGGTGCTGACTCTAATCGTCACCATTTTCTACACTCGTAAATTTGGCTTCGGGGAGGAGATTGCGTCGGCATGAACATCACCAAACGGCCTCTATTCATTACGATCTCAGCCGCCCTGGTCTATCTCTTTCTCTACGCGCCCATCGCGGTGCTGGTGCTATATTCCTTCAACTCGTCGCGCACCAACATCGTCTTCGAGGGCATTGTCAATCAAGGCCCGTGCGGCCCGTTCTACTGGTTCTGTAAGTTGCTCGACAACAACAACGTGCTGGAAGCCGCCCGCAATACGCTCACCATCGCATTCACTTCCACGGTGGCCGCCACCATCATCGGCACCATGGCCGCCCTGGCCCTGCAACGCTACTCGTTTCCGGTGAAGACCTTCTCGGAAGCGGCGCTCTACATCCCCATCGTCATCCCCGAAATCGTGATGGGCATCGGCGTTCTGGTGTTGTTCAGCGCCCTGTTTGGCTGGATTAACAACACCCTGGGGCTGGTGGGCGATCAACGGCTGTCGCTTGGCCTGGGCACAGTGATCGTGTCGCACATTGCCTTCAGCGTGCCGTTTGTGACCCTGGTGGTGCGGGCCCGCCTGCACGGGTTTGACAAGTCGGTGGAAGAAGCGGCGATGGATTTGGGCGCGAATGAGGTGACTACCTTTTGGCGGGTGACCCTGCCGCTCATCGCCCCGGGCGTGTTGTCGGGGGCGCTGTTGGCCTTCACCCTGTCGCTCGACGACTTCATCATCACCTTCTTCACTAACGGCCCTGGCTCCACCACCCTGCCCATTTATGTTTATGGTTTGTTGCGCCGCATCATCACCCCGGAAGTTAATGCGCTTTCCACCCTATGGATTCTGGCAGTGCTGATCGCAGTTTTCTTGTCGCAACGGCTGGAAAACCGGCAAATATAAACCTTCACCGTTTATCTCTCAGGAGGAGAAAATGTCACATAAACGCACCACAATTTGGAGAGGGTTGGCGATGATCGCCGTCGTCAGCCTGATATTGGCCGCTTGCGGGAACAGCGGCCCCAGTGGCGCTCCCGCCCCAACCGCCGGGCCAAAGACTACTTCGGACGGGTTTGTTTGCCCGGAGCCTAACCCGAAGATGCCGGTCACGTCCAGCGCAGTCAACCTGTTTGTGTGGACCGAATACATCCCGGCTGACACGATTGAGTGCTTCGAACTGGTCTACGGCATTAAGGTCAACCGCGACGAGTATTCGGCCAATGAAGAAATGTACGCCAAGCTCTCGTCGGGTAGCACCAGCTACGACCTCGTCCAGCCCACTGACTTCATCGTCAGCCTGATGGTCCGCCAGAACTTACTGCAAAAGCTGGACAAGAGCAAACTACCTAACTTTGGCAATTTCGATCCGAATTATTTGAACTTCCCCTTCGATCCGGGCAACGAATATACCCTGCCGTACCAGGCCGGAACGGACGCCATTGTGGTCAACACCGATGTCGTTAAAAATGTCCCGCAATCGTGGGCGGATTTGTGGAAGCCGGAGTATGCGGGCCGGCTGGTGGTGCTCGACGATTCGCGGGCCGTGATCGGCGCTACCTTGCTGACCCTGGGCTACGATGTAAATACCAAAGACCCGGCCCAGTTGAAGGAAGCGGAAACCAAGCTGGCCGAGTTGGCGGCCGGCATCAAGCTCTATGATAGCGACAGCCCCAAGACGGCTCTGATCGCCGGCGATGTGGATTTGGGATTGACCTGGACGGGCGAGGCCTTCCTGGCTCAGCAGGAAGTCCCGGCCATCCAATATATCTACCCAACCGAAGGCGCGATTTTGTGGCAGGACAACTACGCCATCCCGGCTGGCGCGCCGCACCTGGATGCCGCCTATGCCTGGCTGAATTACTCCATGCAAGGCGACGTGTTCTGGATGATGTTGCGCGACTTCCCCTACACCAACCCCAACCAAGCCGCGCTCGACTTTGCTAAAGACAATCACAAAGACCTGTACGACGCCTACATCAATTCGCCTATCACTAACACCCCGCCCGAGGCCATTCAGAACGGCCACCGCATTGACGACGTGGGCGACGCCCTCCCGCTTTACGATGAAATCTGGACGCAAATCAAGAAGTAGCGTTTAGCGGCGTTGCAACCCAGGCAACAGCAGACACCGAGTGCCTTCGCAGAATATCGCGAACACTCGGTGTCTGTTTAACTGTTGCCAAACTCCCATTAATCAGTATCATTATCCCCAAATCGCATCCCAATTCGCAACGGAGGCCCTTTATGCCCACTGTCAAACTCAACATCCCCTACAAATCGCAATGGGATCCAGACGCCAAAGATCATTTTGCCGACTGCGGCCCGACCTCGCTCGCCATGCTCCTCAGCGCCCTCGGCAAACCGATTTCGCCCGATCAGATGTATACCCATATCGGCCAGCGCGGCGCGAGTGAATATACTTCGTTTGGCGATTTGACCAAGGCGGCCAAAGCGCTCGACCTGACGATGACGCGCAAAAACTTCTTGCCGGCCAAGGCTCTGGACGAGTTGAAGGCCTCCCTCAACGCCGGCAAGCCGTTCATTGCCCTTGTTAACTACGCCTTCTGGGATCCGATTGTTCACAACAACTTCAAAGGATCACATTTTGTGCTGGTGACGGGCTACGACGACGACCAGGTCTTCATTCATGACCCGTTGTTCCGGGGCGACCGGCGTGAGCAAGGCAATTTCTGCGCTTACACGTACGAGCAATTTCTGCACGGTTGGGGTGGTTTTGCGCCCGGGCAGAATCCGAACTACGCCGCCCTCGTCTCCGAAAAGCCAGTGGGCTTCCTCACCGAGAAGCCGATGGACGCCCGGCCCGAAACACCTGCCCCAACGACCAAACCGGTGAGCGCGACCCTCGACGAAACGGCCCGCCGCCGCATCCGCGCCAAAGCCGCCTACGAACGGCAAGCCGACCCGAACTTGAATGACCCGGCCACCGCCCAGACGATGCTGGCCAGCCTGGGTGACTGGGGCGCATCGTGGGACACCTACACCGTGCGGCGCGGCGACAGTCTCTCCAAGATCGCCACTATGTTTTACCAGGACAAAGAGTTGTGGCGCGTCATCGTCTACTTCAACGACATGGCTCACCCCGGCCTGCTCGAAGCTGGAGAGACGTTGTTACTCCCGCGCCCGATGACGAGGCCGACCGATGATGCCGCCGTCCCGATCTTCGGACAGGGCGGCCCAACCGGATAAGGCCGCTCCCCGGGCTTCCTACGGAGAAACCGCCAGGTGGCGGTTTCTCCGTTGTCTTCCTCAAAAGCATGTCCAGCTTCATTGATGCCCGAATCGTTTACCTGATCCTCTTTCCTCACGTCACCTCAGTCGCCAGCCAGGCCCAGCCGCCGCCTTTGAAAAAATCTGTCCCCTATTTCCTTGAACTCGACACCGAGTTGGCCGAACTCAGCCAAAGCCAGGTGAGCCTGGACGGGTGCCCGGTTTTTATTCGGCGGCAGGTGATTGATGATTTAGTGCAATCGGCGGAGTGCAGTTATACGCTCGCCGATATGCTCAGTCCGGCCAGCAACACGCGCAAGCAGGCCCTGCACAACAAACTGCGCGAGACGATCCTGCGCGAGGCCAGGTATAGCGGCTCGTTCTTTGAAGAGTATATGGTCGTCTGCCTGAGCGCTGCCCCGCCCACGCCCGGCGAATTTGTGCGCGCCAACCGTCCGGCGCTGGCCGCCCTGCTTCGCAGTCAATCGCTTAGCGAGTCCGAAGTGGATCAGACCTTGATCTCGCGCGCCCAGTATTCGGAACGCGACCTGACGATTGTGGATTGGGAAGGCGCGCTTATCATCGCCGCCGATGGCGATTTTCAATCCGACATCGAATTACTGAAGATTGGCAACTACCAGCTTCTGCGCTATCGCCTGCTCGACCGGGCCATTGAGCGCAACCTGGAGAGGGTGCGGCGCGAACTCAAGAGCAAACGCCGTCTGAATTTTTTGAGCAACGCCGTCTTGCGCGACGCGCTCGAACAGCGGCTGGAGCTTCTGCTGAGCTTTGAGAAAACCGAGCAACTGCTTTTGCTCATCGGCGATTGGTACTCGGCCCAGCTTTACCGGCTGATCGTGGACGAGTTCTATATTGACGAGTGGAAGGCCGCCATACGCAACAAGCTCGACCAGCTCGAATCCATCATCGGCGCGATGAGAGAAAACTTTGCCTTCTCCTGGCAACGATTCCTGGATATCGTCCAGATTGCCGGCTGGTTGATTCTACTGGTCGGATACTTTGTGTTGTTCTTTTTGGATGTTTGGAAGAAGTAGGGCAGGTTGGCAACTTGCTCTACAGCTATTATACTGACCGCCTATGACCGCCCCTCACCCTAAATACTCCATCGTCGTTCCCATCTTCAACGAAGAAGAAATCATCCCCGAATTGCACCGCCGCATGTCAGCCATGCTCGACGGCCTGGACGGACCCAGCGAACTGATCATGGTCAACGACGGCAGTCGCGACCGCTCGCTGGAGTTGATGCGCGACCTGGCCGCCGGCAACGCGCGTGTCAAAGTGCTCAGCTTCTCGCGCAATTTCGGCCACCAAATGGCGATCACCGCCGGGATCGATTACGCCGTCGGTGACGCCGTGGTGGTCATTGACGCCGATTTGCAAGACCCGCCGGAAGTGATCCCCGACTTGATCCAGGCCTGGCAGAACGGCGCGGAGTTGGTGTATGCCGTGCGCTCGGAGCGCAAAGGCGAGACGTTCTTCAAGAAGTTCACCGCCTCGTTCTTCTACCGCCTCATTGCCAGCATGACCGACCTCAAAATTCCCTCGGACTCCGGCGACTTCAGGCTGATGGATCGCAAAGTGGTGGAAGCGCTGAAGCAAGTGCGCGAGCATCACCGCTTTATGCGCGGGCTGTCGGTGTGGGTGGGATTCAAACAGACGGGCGTGTTTTACGCCCGGCAGGAGCGCTTCGCCGGAGTCACCAAGTACCCGCTGAAGAAAATGGTGCGCTTCGCTACCGACGGCATCACCAGCTTCTCGTATGTGCCTTTGCAGTTGGCGACCACCTTCGGCTTTGTCTTCGCCGGGCTGGCGCTGGTGGCTATCCCGGTGGTGGCCGTCTTGCGCGCCTTCGGCAACGACTTCTTCACCGGCCAGGCCACCACCCTGCTCAGCGTGTTGTTGCTTGGCGGCGTGCAGTTGATCTTCCTCGGCATCATCGGCGAATATCTGGGCCGGATTTACGACGAGGTGAAGAAGCGGCCGCTGTATATCGTCTCGGAGAAAATAGGTTTCACCACAGAGCACACCGAGAACACAGAGAAGAAATAAACCAACTCTGTGATCTCCGTGCTCTCTGTGGTGAGTATTTGGAGCCTGATATGAACAACGTCTACCGCCAAAAGCCGCTTGCCCCTGACGAACTGCTGGGCCACGTTGAGTACGACGGCAAAGTGTACGAGAGCCGCTTTGGCCCGGATAAATACATTGGCCGGGTGGAAATGGACACCGGCAAAATTTTCGAAGCTCGCCTGGGGCCGGACAACTACATTGGCCGCGTTCAACTGGACACGGGCAAAGTGTTCCGCCACAAGCCGATGGCCCTGGACGAGTACCTGGGCCGCGTGGATGCTAACGGCAAATTCTTCCGCCACAAGCCCCTGGCGCCCGATGAATATATCGGCAAGATCGCGGACACGACCTCTTATGCCCACGGCGGCGCGGGATTTTTGCTGTTGGTGTGGCCATTGATTGAGGAAGAGTTGGCGGCTGAAAAGACGAAAGACGAGAAGAGCGAAGAGAGTGGAGAGTGAGGTTGTAAGGGTTACAGATGGCCACCAACAAGCGGCGCGGCGGCATTGGTAACAAAGGCCAAATCACCGTTGGCAGTGGCGATGTTACCGGCGGCGACAAAATCACGGTCATTCTCAACATGGCTCCGTTCGAGCCGCCGCCCGATCTTGAAAAGTTACGCGCCGACTACCTCGACCACCTCCGTCGCGCTCACCGTGCCCTCGACCTAAAGCTTCCTCAACTCGAAAACTTCACCCGCGAACTTCTGCTCGAAGATGTTTACGTGCCACTGCTGGCCCGCCCCGAATTGCCCGCTGGCGAAACGTGGGAACGGCGGCTGGCCGGACGACTCTTTGAAGGTGAGGAAGCAATAACTAAGCCACCTGACACTATCCTTCGAGATAGCACAATAGGCAAATTGCAGATGATTTGGCTCAAGACTTCTGTTGTACCAGTTGCAGTTGAGCAAGCTCTTGCCGAAAAGCCGCACGTCGTCGTCATTGGCGACCCCGGCTCTGGCAAGACGACGCTCCTTAAACATCTTGCCCTGCGCCTGGCCGCCGAGTTGAATGCGCCGCTCCCCATCCTACTCCCACTCAACGCTTACGCCGACGCGTTGACGCGCGGTGACCGCAACTTGCAAGCGTATCTCGCCGACTACTTCGCCGGTCGAGCAAAAGGGTTAGCCAAAGTCGGCCCCCTTTTCGACAAAGCTATTGAACAAGGGCGAGCTGTCATCTTGCTCGACGGGCTGGACGAAGTGCAACGCGACCGCCCTCATCTGGTGGACAAAGTGGAGGCCTTTTCGCGAGAGGCGGCTGAACATGGGAACAAGCTCGTCGTCACTAGCCGCATTGTCGGCTACCGCGAATCGCCGCTCGATCCTAAAGAGTGGTCGCTTTACACTTTGCTCGACTTTGATCGCAAAGCGATTGAAAACTTTGCGGGCAAGTGGTGTCTGGCGTTTGAGAGAAGCACGCTGGGCGACACGCCCGAAGCCCGCGCCGCCGCTGAGGTTGAACGCAAGAGTCTGCTCGAAGCGCTGGACGCCAACCCCGGCGTCGAGAAGCTCGCCAGCAACCCGCTCCTGCTCACCGTCCTGGCTCTCATCAAGCGGCAGGGTGTAACCCTGCCCAACCGCCGCGTCGAACTGTACGAGATTTATCTCAAGACTCTGATCAGCGCCTGGAACAAGAGCCGCGCTCTCGACAAGCGCCCGGTTGGGCCGCCGATGGATTACCTTGAAACCGTCACAGTGCTGGGGCCGCTGGCGCTGTGGTTGCGAGAAGAAAACCCGACTGCCGGACTGGTGACCGAAGAGCGGCTGATCGAATGGCTGACGAATTACTACGCGGGCGACGAGTGGCGTTTGCCGCGCGGCGAGGCCATGAAGCGGGCGCGCGAATTTTTGGGCGGTGTGCGTCAGTATTCGAACTTGCTGATCGAGCGCGGGCAGGGGCGCTGGGGCTTCATCCATTTGACCTTTGAAGAAGCGCTGGCCGCGCGCGGGCTGGTGCTGTTAGGCCAACTCAAACTCGACGACAGCCTGGCCGTCATCGAAAAGCACCTGACTGATCCGGCCTGGCGCGAGACGATCTTGCTGGCCGTTGGCATTTGGGGGCTGGTGCGCGAACAGCCGCGCGTGGCGGGTGAAGTGGCGCGGGCGATGTTGAAATGGGGACACGAAGGAGTGCTACTTGCAGGCGCATGCCTTGAAGACGTGGGCGAACTTGGCCTGGGCCGCATTGCCAAACAAGAAATCACTAGCGCCCTCCTCGCCGCTAACCGAAACCGTTCGCTCCCGCCTACTGTTCAACGCGATGCTGGTTTCATTTTGGGCCGAACCGGCCGGGTTCCCGACGACCTCGACCTCTTCATTCACATTCCTGCTGGCCCGTTTTTGTATGGCCCAGACAAACGCATGGTGGTGATCGAACAGCCGTTTGCGATTGCGAAGTATCCGGTGACGAACTTGCAGTACAAGCGTTTTATGGATGCGGGCGGCTACGAGCGGCAGGAGTTTTGGGGCGAGGAGGGGTGGGCGTGGAGGACAGAAACTTATGACAGCAAAGCGCCAGACTATCTCAAAGACTGGCTGGCTGAGCGCCCACTAAAAAAGCGCAACGAGCCTTTCTTTTGGCACGACGCAAAATGGAAAAACCCTCTTGCACCTGTGGTTGGCATCAATTGGTTTGAAACCGAGGCCTACTACAACTGGCTATCGAAAGAAAAAGGCAAACTCTTCCGCCTGCCCACCGAGCAAGAATGGGAGTGCGTCGCCCGACTTACCGACGGGCGCGAATTCCCCTGGGGAAATAAATTCGATCGCAACCGACTCAATAGCGGCGAGTTTTGGGGCGAGGAGATCTTTGATGCCATGTCAACTACCATCGTCGGCCAGTTTGCAGAGGGCAATAGCCAAGCCGGGATAAGTGACATGAGCGGCAACATTTGGGAGTGGACAGACTCTTGGTACGATACTAAGAAAATTTTCCGTGTCGTGCGTGGTGGTTCGTGGTTCAACGATGTGAGAGGCGTACGCTGTGCCTTTCGCCTCAAACGCCTCCCCGTCTTCTTCGACAATGTCCTCGGCTTCCGTGTGCTTTCGCACGGCGCGACGGAGGATTTTGTGGGGTGGTAGAACGACGGATGCGTGGAATTTAACGGATCGATCCGTTAAATTCCACCAATCCGTTGTTCTCATTCAAGCATAAACATCCACCCGCCCCGGCGCGGACTGGGGCTTTGCCGTCTGGTCAAGCGCAGAAGTTTGCGCCATCATCTTCAACAGCGCTTCGGCTTGCATCTGCTCCTGCTCCTGAATCTTCTTGAGCACCGAGATGCCAATTTTTGAGAGGGCGCCGGGTGTGTAAATATCTTCCAACCCGGCGGTCAGAGCCGCGCTTGAAATGCCAGAGACAGTCATAAGTCTGGTATCGGCTGGTATTTATAAAACTTTACGGCTCTTCCGGCTTTAACGGGAAAGCGCCCCTGTCATTCTGAGCGAAGCGAAGAATCTCGGCGCAACCAGCCAGAGACCCTTCGCTTCGCTCAGGGTGACACCCATAAATCCCGTCAAAAACGGGAGAGACAACTTTACTCAAAACAGCGGCAACTTTCATCAAACTCTGTTAACCCCACAAGCGCTTTCGTGGCAAAATATCAGCCATGAAACTTCGCCAACTCGCCCTCACCCTCTTCGCCCTTCTTTCCATCGCTTCGGCCCCTCTGCCCCAAACCGCCCCGCCCGACCCCAAGCCTTTCGGCTTGCCCTTCGCCGAGCCGCCGGGGCCTTCAACCTGGATTCTTGGGCAGGCTTACGGCAATACGACCTTCGCCTATCGCACTCGCGTGTCTCAGTACGGCGCGGGCCAGGGCCTGCACTTCGGCCTGGATTTTTCGGCGCGATGCGGCACCATGGTCGTGGCCATCGGCAATGGCGTCGTCACCAAAGTGGACGCCGCCGCGCACGGGGCCGGGCCGCACAACCTGATGATCCTTCACGAGAATGGCTATGCCTCGTTTTATGGTCACCTGCTCGAAGCGCCGCAACTCTTCGTCGGTCAGCGCGTGTTGCGCGGCGAGGCGGTGGCCAAAACCGGCGACCCCGACCTCACCTGCAAGTCGCGCCCGCACCTGCATCTCGAAATTCGCGACTCGAGCTACCGCCATGCCTTCAACCCGGTGCTGTTCATCAACGCCGACTGGGACACGCTCGCTCTCGCCAACCCCTTCGGCCAGTCCTTCTCGCGCAACCTCAACGCCCCGCGTCAGTGGCAGACGCTTCAGGATCAACCTGATGTGACTTTCGGCGGCGTACTGCTCAATAACTACGACCGGGCCTGGCCGCCGGACTGGCGATAGAACAATGCCCAATTCTCAATTCACAATGCAGAATGAAAGCGTCCTGAGCGGAGCGGCGACGCACTTCGCCGCGCAGTCGAAGAACGCCGCCCCTTCGGCTACGCTCCGGGCAAGTCTCGCGCAGGGCCTGCACCCCTCCCCAAAGGGGCCCTGCGGGTCGACTGCGACCCGCAGACTACGCGGGTCTCCGCTCAGGGTGCTGGTCTTGTTGATCGGGTTGATTCTGACCGCCTGCGCCGCGCCAACTTCGCCCGTGCCGCTCCCGACTCAGGCTCAACTGCCGACGCTCGCCCCAACCCGCTACCGCGAACCATCCGCCACCTCAACCATCCCTTCGCCCGCCCTGACCGCTACCGCGGAACCAACCGCGACGCCCATTCCTGCCGCCCGCCAACTCACCAGCGGCGGTTGTTGCACCCAGCCCTCGTGGTCGCCCGACGGATCGCAAGTGTGGTTTATTGATAAGCCAAGCGATACCGCGCCCGTTGGGATCTGGGGTGTGCCAGCTGCCGGCGGCGAACCACAATTCATCACTGCCAAACTCGGCTTCTACTCCAGAGACAACAGCCTCGTCGCTTATCCTGAAAGCGGGCAGACCTATATCGAACGAGTCGCCACCGGTGA
>CAYSIV010000107.1:0-4494 GCA_964431175.1 uncultured Anaerolineales bacterium | reverse complement strand
GTGAGCGATGGATTGCGCCCAGCGCAGGCCGGGCCATCTCCTTCTCGCCCGATGGCTCACAGATTTCCTGGCAGGTGAACTCATCTACCTTCAATTTTGATCGGCGCACGGTCGAAGTATGGATCGCCAGCTCCGGGCCAAACGCCAGCGACGCTCGCCGCGTGACGACGCTGACGGGCGGCGGCCTCTCCGGCTGGTTTCCCGATGGCTCACGTTTGCTTGTCACTTACCGCGAGTCGACGGGCGCTGACCCGATTCTGGCCGTGCTCAATCTTGCCGATGGCATGCTCACCACGCTTGTTCAAAGCCCCACGCTTCGCGGCGGCCAAATCTCGCCGGGCGGCGCCTGGGTGGCTTATGGCGTCACCTTCTCCGGCGACCCGGCCCAGGACGGACTGTGGGTGATTCGCTCCGATGGCAGTGAGCGGCGCAAGCTCGACGTGTTTGGTGCGTATCGCTGGCGGACGGATGGGGAGTTGATCATCGTTCCCCTGGAAGCCGACGGCTCCACCGGCAGTCATCGGTTCATTGCTGTGGAGGCCGCCAGCGGAGAAATCCGCCCGCTCACCGATCCTGCCCTCACTCAGTTTCGCATCGCGGGCGGCGACTGGTCGCTTTCGCCAGATGGAACTCGCGTCGTCTTCCTCTCGGCGGACGATCACAATTTGTGGCTGATTGAATTGCCCTGAGCTAAGACTTCCGAAGTTTGCGAAACTTCGGAAGTCTGATACCTGTAGTATCATTCCTTGCACATTCCAACACCCAAGGACTTCGTCATGACTCACCCCGACACCCTCACCCACATTTCTCCCATCTGGTCTCGAAGCGCGACCATCATCGCCGAGCGCGGCGAGGGCGCTTATCTTTACACCACCGATGGCCGCAAATTGCTCGACTTCACTTGCGGCATCGGCGTGACCAACACCGGCCACGCTCATCCTAAAGTGGTGGCGGCCATTCAGGAACAGGCGGCCAAACTTATTCACGGCCAGGCCAACATCGTCTACCACCAGCCAATGATGGAGTTGGTTGAAGAACTGCTCACCGTCGTGCCCGGCAAACTCAGTTCGTTCTACTTCTCCAACTCCGGCGCAGAAATATTGGAGGGTGCGGTTAAGCTGGCCAAGCACGCCACCAAGCGCACCAACATCATCGTCTTCAGCGGCTCATTCCATGGGCGCACGCACTTGACGATGAGCATGACCACCTCCAAGACGGTGTATCGCGTCGGCTACCAGCCGCTCGTGCCCGGCGTCTTCGTTACCCCGTATCCTTACGCTTACAAATATGATCTGAGCGACGACGAAGTGACTGACTACTGCCTGCGCGAACTCAAACTTTTGCTCAAATCTCAAACCGCCCCGGAAGAGACGGCGGCCATTGTGATTGAGCCGGTGTTGGGCGAAGGCGGCTACGTCGTGCCGCCGGTTCGCTTCATGCGCGAACTGCGCGATCTGTGCGATCACTACGGCATCCTGCTGGTGGCCGACGAGGTGCAGAGCGGCTTTGGGCGAACAGGCAAGTGGTTTGCCGTTGAGCATTTTGGCGTCATCCCGGATATTTTGACGATGGCCAAAGGGATTGCGTCGGGGATGCCGCTCTCCGGGTTGGCGGCCAGCCCGGAGTTGATGGCCAAGTGGACGCCCGGCACGCACGGCGGCACTTACGGCGGCAACGCCGTCTCGTGCGCCGCCGCCGTCGCCACGATCCGAGTGATGAAAGAAGAAGGCTTGATTGCGAACGCGGTCAAGATGGGCGAAGTGCTTGTGACTGGCCTGCGCAAGCTTCAAGAGGAGCATCCTGAGATCGGCGACGTGCGCGGCGCCGGCCTGATGATCGCCACCGAGTTTACTGATCCCAAACATCAACCGTGGACCGACCGGGCCAAAGCCGCGGCCAAAGCCGCCCTTGCGCACGACCTGATGTTGCTCACCTGCGGCTCCTACGACAACACCATCCGCTGGATACCGCCGCTCGTAGTGAACGAGTCGCAAATCAAATCTGCGCTCGGCGCGTTTGAAAGCGCGTTGAACGACGCGAAAGCCTGACAGGGCGACAAGGAGACCCGGAGCATTTTACCCGCGTGTCTCCGTGTCTCCGTGTCTCCCTCACTGTAGTTTGTTCCAGTTCACCTAGCGCACCATCGTTCGCCGTTTCATCCTCGCCCTCACACTGGGCCTGACAATGTCGTGCGCGGCGATGGGGGGAGTGGTCTGGTACTTCGCTCGGTGCGACACACTCAGCTATCTCAACCGGGCGGCGGCGGCGGGCGATCCTAAGGAGCAATATCTCTTTGCCTGCGGCTACGTGTGGCACAGCGAAGACGGCGGGTTGGTTTGGAGTCGCATTGATCCGCGCGGTCTGCCACTTGGCCTGCGCGATGGCCACATCGCTGTCGATCGCAAACCGGGCTTTCTCTATCTGGGCATCCTGATCAACACCAGCAGTTCCATTCATTGTTGGAATTGCGCCTGGAAGAATTTACGCCCGGCCATTTATGTGAGCAGCGACGGTAGCCATACCTGGAGCTTCACCTACAATTTCAAACGCGGCCCCGCGAGCGACCTCACCTTTTTGGCCCTACTGGTCAATCCAAAAAAAGAAGGTAACGCCTGGGCCGTCATTCGCAATGAGGGCGAAATCACTTACTACGGCACCGGCACGGCGGGCAAATTCTGGAAGTCCGCCCGCCGCGAATACTACTTCACCGGTTCCGGCGGTTGCGAACTGCCAGACGAGCTCCGGCAACCACGAACCAACAACGATAATCTATCCAATGGCAAATAACATTCTCCATCTCGTTCCCGCCGATTACTTTCACGGTCTCCCTGTCTCCGAGCCTTACCTGCCCAAAGACTTTGCCGCCGAGGGCTTCATTCATTGCACTAAAGAGCCGGAGTTACTGCTGAAGATTGCCAATGGCTTTTACAAAAACTTGCCGGGTGAACTGCTGGTGCTGGTCATCGACGCCGACAAAGTGGCCGCCGAAGTGAAATGGGAAGCCCCCGCCCACCCGGACGGCTCAACGGCCTCTGCCGGGGAACCCTTGTTTCCGCACATCTACGGCTCGCTGAACCGCGACGCCATCGTCGAGTTTCACCCGGCGACACGGGCTGACGATGGAACATTTCTTTCGGTGTAAAGCCATGCCCGTCATTTACCGCCCGGCCACCATTGACGACTCTCAGGTCGCCTTCAAAGTTTTCCTTGAAACCATCAACGACCTCAGCCAGCGTCTCGGAGTGCAGGCCATCACCGGCGGGAACGAACCCGAGGTCGTGAAGGCGTTGTGGGAAAGCCGTCGCTCATTGTTTGAGCATCTGGCGCGCACGGCAGAGCATTTTTGGCTGGCGGAAGAGGATGGCCAAGCGGTTGGCTACGCCCGCTCGATTTTGCGTGACGGCGTGCGCGAGTTAACCGAGTTCTTTGTTCGGCCTGGCCACCAGTCGGCGGGAGTGGGGCGCGAATTACTGACCCGCGCCTTTCCATTGGATGGCGCAAAACGCCGCGTCATCATCGCCGCCACCGACTCTCGCGCCCAGGCCCGCTATCTCAAAACAGGGGTGTGCGCCCGCTTCCCGATCTACTTCTTTGGCCGCCAACTTCCCGAAGGTTTGGAACCTTCGGGAAGTTGGCGGGTGGATACCGATCTGACGTTCGAGCCAATATCGCCCTCACCCGAAACTTACGACACCCTGCGAGCGCTGGACGTGGCTCTGCTCGGCCATCGACGCGACATCGATCATGACTTCTTCATGCAAAATCAAACAGGCTTTTTATATCGCCGGAACAGGGAGGCGGTTGGATTCGGTTATCTGGGGAAAAGTAACGGGCCGTTTGGCCTGTTGAACGAGGCCGACTTCCCGGCAGTGCTGGCCCATGCCGAGAGTCAGGCCGCCGGGCGCGGCGACGGCGAAACCGGATTCGAAGTGCCGCTTGTCAATCGCGCGGCGGCAAGTTATCTACTGTCTCGCGGCTATCGGATGGATTCGTTCTTCGCGTTCTTGATGAGCAACGCGCCATTCGGGAAGTTCGAGAACTACATCTTTCTCAGCCCGCCATTTTTTATGTAGGAGCGAGATGGCGTCGCCCTCATGGCCGCTGTTGATAGTTCCAGTAACGCCCATTTCCGCGAGTGAGGACGACGATTTGATTCTGCGGGCCGCTGAAATAACAACGCCCGCCCTCGCCGACCTGGTTGTTGCACTGATAGAAAGCGGAATAGCCTTCTTCGGGCTTTGTGGCCCAGCCTAGCGCACCGCGCACCCACTCGTAACCCGGCACCGCCCCGCGCCAGAATTTGGCAAAACCAAGCTCGGGGTGGTAATAGCCGTCTGGCGGCAGGATGCCGGGATCGGGCGTAGGCGGCTCGATGCCAACCAGGTCCGCGGCCTCGCGATAAGGCTTGAATAGTGAGCCATCTTCAATGAGAATGAGTGTCGGGCCAGGGCCTTGAAACCAGACCATCAGCCCGCTTTCGAACGGTTGCATCAC
>CAYSIV010000106.1:0-17689 GCA_964431175.1 uncultured Anaerolineales bacterium | reverse complement strand
GCAAAGTTGGTGAGTAGCAAATTAGGCTTTCACCGTTTACAGGGACACTACCGAATTTTGATTACAGCCCCATTTATACAAAGGGCTGTCTGAATAGGATGCTTTCTGGATTTAGGATAAATCAAATTCTCGCCAAACACACCAGCCGCCTGCAGAGTTTCTCAACTGGTCAGATGGCGGGTTTTGTGGAATGTTTGTTCATGGTCGGCCTTTCATTGGTTTTCATGAAATGGAATTGCCTGACTGCTTTATGGCTATGGTTATTTTGGTGTATGCCTGACTTTCAATGAAGGGTTCACCATTTGGAGGTGACAGTGCTTTTTGAAATGACTGTCACCTCTGTGGTAGCCCTTATTTCGATCTCCGCATCATCAGGTTCACCACCGCGTAAATGACGCTCCCAATCCCAAGTACTACGACTGCAATCACACTATAGCCAAGGTCAGGAGTCAAAAGAACGAGATTGGAGATTGCCCCGGACATTTGTAGCTGAAATCCAAGCAGGATGACGACTGCAAGGTTCAGGATCACCGTCAAGACCACGCGCCATTTCCCTGCGCTCTTTCGATTCCGCCAGACGAGAACAATTCCAAGGATCTGCAACAACGGTGTCAGCACAACAGCCCAATGGATGATGCCCATATTGATATCCACAGAAGCAGGTTCTGCCGGCTTGCCGTTCAGGATGTTCAATATGCCTCTGGCAATCCCATCAACTTGAGCTACCTGCTCAAGACCACTGGCGTTGGCAAGCAGGACGATTCCCGAGTTGCGATCAGGCATCATGAAGACTGAGGAATGGAAGCGACCATCATCCCCGCTATGCGTGATTATTGACATTCCATCCGATGTACCAACAACCCAGCCCATGACGTAATGCATACCCCCCGCGGGAATTGGAGGAGCGTGCAGTTCGGCAATCCCCTGCGGAGAGAGAATGGAGGTATCGCCATATCGTCCGTCATTCAGATGGGCAATCACATAGTGTGTCATATCCTCAACACTGGCGATCAGAAACCCGGCGGGGATTTCACCGGGCGGCTTTGGTCCTTCAAGTTCAAAGGCATGACCAAACATGTAATAGTAACTATCAGACAAGCCATCCGCCAGCGCGGGCGCGCGGGACGCGTTGGAATGACGCATATCGAGCGGTTCGAATATATATTTTGTCACATAATCGGCATAAGACTGCCCGCTGACCTTCTCCACAATCAACCCGGCAATAACGTAGTTGACGTTGCTGTACTGGAAGGTGGTTCCAACTGGCTGAGTGAGTTGGATTGTATTGAGTCCGCGCACCCTCTCTTCCAACCCTTGCTGGCTGGATAAAGGGGGAGTGCCATCTTTCCCAGAGATACCCGTGGTGTGGTTGAGCAGATTGCGCACCGTGATCTTTGCGGAAGCCTCTTTGTCTGCCAGTTCGAACCACGGCAGGTATTTTTGGACGGGCGCGTCCAGGTCAATTTTTCCTGCTTCGACCAGTTGCATCACCGCCAGCGCCGTAAACGACTTGGTGGTAGAGCCGATGTAAAAGGGGGTTTGTGGTGTAACCGCCCGCCCGGACGAATCTGCAACGCCAAAGCCTTGCAGATGGACGATCTGTCCGTCCTGAACGATGCCAAGCGCCAGACCGGGAATGCCCAAGTCATCCACTTGAGTGGTGACGTAGGCGTTAATGGCGGCGAAATCCGTCTGCCCCTGAAGCATCGGGCTGGCGTTGACATTTCCAATGGTCAGCGCAAGCGTCAGGATCAGGCAAATCAGCGCGAAGAAAATTCGATAACTTTTGAGCGTGTTCATGTGAGTCTCCTTTTTTGAAGTGAATAGAAATGCATATTGATTGTTTGAGTTGATCATTTCCGGGTCACCTACCATCTCTCGAAGCCGGAAACATTTCTTCGATGCCCCCGCATGAATTGTTCCATTGAGAATGGCTTGCCGTGTCCGGGATAGACAGTGTTTATTTTGTAGCTTTTCAGTTTTTCGATACTGGCATCAAACGCTGCCCAATCGTCAATAGAAGTAGGCGCACCGGGTTTGCCAGAAGTATTGAGCAGCAGGTCACCACAAAACAATTCGCCGTCGGCGGTCAGAATCCCAATCGAACCCTGCGTGTGCCCCGGCAGGTGAAGCACTTGAGCATCGAATCCGTAGCGCGCGAGAGTGTCTACATCCTCGACATAGAAATCCGGTTTGAATCTGTCGGATACGCTCAACTGGTTGAAGGGGTATACGATTCTTTGAAGCAAAGACTTGGTCTTTCGACTCAAGAACATATCTCCGCTTTCGACGGCCTGTGATTCACCCCGATGCATGGCGATTGAGACAGCGTACTTTTCACGGAGATAAGCGCAATTGCCGGCATGGTCAGAATCTCCATGCGTCAAAATGATGAGTTTTAGATTGCCAGGTTGGCAACCAGCACATTCAAGTTCTTTTTCGAGATCTGCGTGCTTGTCTGCAATCCCCGTGTCAATCAGGAAATAGCCCGTGTCGGTTCTGACCAGGTAGCCATTTGCATCCAAGTCAAGCCTTTTAATGACCTCGCCAACAGAGCCACGCTTGCTGGTATAGTCTCTCAGCGCTTGGTCGTTCATACTGCCCTCTCCTTCGCTCTCGTAATAATCAATCGTCGGGGCGCGGGTGGCCAGGGCTGTCAAACCGCTGCAGGTCAGCACGGTTGCGCCGAGGCCGACCCCCGCCACTTTGAGAAAATCTCGTCGAGATAGGGTGTTCTTATTCATGGGAACATCCTCTTGCTCCTTCAGTAATAGCCCGCAGAGTCTGTAGCAGGCTCTCCGCGGGATCTCCTTTGCTGACGAAGGCGTCCACCCCGGCTGTCAGAGCAGCCTGGCGCGCCTCCGGCCGCCCGCTGAGGGCAATCACCCGCAGGCGCGGGTAGCGCGCTCGCAATTCGGACAACAAACGCGGCGCTGAATCTGTCGGAGGATCGGCAGCCTGCAAGCCGGGCAGTTCCCAGTCCAGCAGCGCCACGTCAGGATGGGTCGCCTCCACCTGGGCCGGCAGGTCTTCGGCTTTGGCGACCTCGCCGACCACCGTCACCCCCTCTTCCTGTTCCAGCAGCAACCGCAGCGCGGAACGTATTTTCGATTGGTCATCCACCAGTAAGATTCGCATACATGTCGCCTCGACGTTCTGCTTCTATAATAAAAACAAATCTCCCCAGACGCATCAAGCATCTGGGGAGATTCTCTACTGGTGAGGAGGCGAGTCTTGACCCTGGTCACTTGACCAGGCGGTGTTGCACCGCCAGCGCGACGGCTTCGGTGCGGCTGGATACACTCAGTTTGGAAAGAATACTGCTCACGTGAAACTTGGTGGTAGATTGGCTGACCACCAACCGTTCGGCAATTTCGGAATTATTCAGCCCTTTGACCATGAGAGCCAATACCTCGCGCTCGCGGCCGGTAAGATCGTGACCAGGGGGCGGCGGTTTGGTGCTGGCATGGATCAGAGCCTGCGTTGCCTCGGGCGCGAGCGTGGGACGCCCGGCGTGGGCTTTGCGAATCGCGTCGGCCAGTTCCTCCGCCGAGACGTTCTTGAGCAGGTAACCGATGGCTCCCGCCCGGAGCGCCCCTTGCACCAGTTCCTCTTCCTTGAAACTCGTGAGCGCAATGACCTGAATCTGCGGGCAAGCCTGGCGGATGGCGCGCGTGGCAGTAGCGCCGTCCATTTCGGGCATCACTAAATCCATCAACACAACATCGGGCTGCACCTGGCCGCACAGGCGCACTGCATCCGCGCCGCTACCCATTTCACCGGCCAACTCCAAATCATCGAAGGCGAGCAGAAACGCCGCCAGCCCGCTGCGCACAACCGCGTGATCATCAACAATCATGACTCGAATGGGTTTTAAGTTGGTCATTGTCACTCCTTCCAAACAACCGTGATTTCCACGCCTCTTCCGATCTCACTCTCGATAGTCAGCATCGCCCCAATGGACTCTGCCCGCTCACGCATGATGTCCAGCCCCAAATGCTCCGGCGAAACGCCCGCCTGATCGAAGCCGCGCCCATTATCGTGAATACACAGCTCAATCCGATCCGGCAGACAGCGCAAGATGACAGCGGCCTGGGTTGCCCCGGAATGTTTGGCGATGTTATTCAACGCTTCCTGAGCAATGCGGTACAACGCCACCTGCGCATCGGGCGGCAAAGGGCACTGACTCTCCACCGTCAACGCGACAGGCACGCGCGCCCGGCCTGTGACCGCTTCAGCCAACTGGCGCAACAGGTCGCCCAAGCCAACCTCGGTCAGCGCGGCCGGGCGGAGTTCCAACAGCAACGTGCGCATTTCGACCAGTGCGCCGCGCGTCAACTGGCGCAGTTCTTCCAACCGTCGCCGCCCTTCTTCGGGGTTGCGTTCCCATAACTTGGGCAACACCTCGGCGATCAGGCTGGCAGAGAAGAGCGTTTGGGTTACAGCATCGTGCAGGTCGCGCGCCAGACGCTGACGTTCCTGCGCTGCTGCCAACTCTTGCGCCTGTTGATAGAGACGAGCGTTCTCGATGGCAATGGCGGCTTGATCGGCAAAAAGATTAATGATGCGAACATCCTCCTGAGTGAATCCTCTTGGCTTGTTCACCATATCCAGTGTACCAATGATGATGCCATTAACACGCAAAGGAATCGCCAATAATGATGTAGGCTCTTTTTCTCCGCGCCCGCGATAGGATTGTGCTTCACTCGCCGTATCGTTGCTCACAAAGGGCTTGCCCTCACGCATCGCTATACCGGTGAGTGATTTCTCAATAGGGATGCGCTCCAGGTTGGGTGACGCTACTCCGGTGCTGCGGGCAACACGCAGCCATCCTTTGCGCTCTGAATCCAACAAGAAAATTGTGCTTCCCATTGCGCCTGTCAGCGATTGCGCCTCGGTGCATACAATTTCCAGCACCTCGACGAGGTCAATCTTCTCCAGCAAGGCTGCCGTTACACGTCCGAGGCTCTGGCTTTCAGTCAACATTTGAGCGATGTGCTGTCGTTGTTCATCGAGAGAACGGTGCATTGCCCCGGCGTACAGACGACCGAAACAGCCAATCATATGGCGCAGGCAGCCATCCAGTTGAACGATGGCCTCGCGCGCCTCAGAGGAGCCGGGAGAATAGGACTTCCAGATGACAGGCAGTGTGGCTTCTTTACAAAGGAGCAGCGCCTCGATCACCTCGGCAATGTCGAATCCCATCTGCAGGCGGGTGAGGCTGACGTCGGTGAGATAAGTTTCCAGGGCAGTGTAGGAACCGATGGCAAGCGCTTCGATGATTGCCTCTACCGCGCGCAGCGTCGAAGCGCGCAGTTCCTCCAGCGGCCGCTCGCTGTAATGAGAATTTGGCAGGCGGTGGACTAGTTCAGCCCAGGCCCGGGCAATCCCCTCCTGGTGACGATTCAGCAAGATAGTTAGATATGGCCCAGCCACTCCTTCTCCTCCTCCGCGCGGCGACCGTCTTTGGCGTTTGCCCACTCTGGTTCGTCATGCGCAACCAGCATATCACTCATCCTTCGGCGTCACCACTGCGGCAGCTTTCACCGCAGGCATTATACGGTTCGGCCTATCCTTGCGCATGGGGCCGGTGGATGATTCTCAGGTGTGACCTTTGGCGGAAAGACAGTCTCCGCCGAAAGATGGAGGCGCGCTTTGATGTGAATACGCCGGAACCAGTTCCCCTGCCCAGGCGTGGATGGCTTCCCAGTCGCGCAGGTCGCCTTCCGGCGATTTGGCCTCCCGGCCGTGCCTGGTACCGTCATGGCCCACACGCCGCACCGTCAGCGGGCAGAGTGAGACTCTGCGCAGAAGAAATGGTCGAAGAATAATATCCGTCTTCTGGTAGCGTTGCCGTCAGACTCTCGCTGAATGCCCTGAGCTCCGGCTGAAAAGCGGTCCATAGTGTCACCAGCATGACTAGCGCTCCGGCCAATGTGAACAATAGAGTTAAATTCCATTTGCTGACTGCGCCGGAGATCGCCTGAGAAATAGGCACCAACCCGGAATTGGAGAACATCAACAGGCCCATCATCCGCCCAAGCATCTCTTTGGGCGTTCGTGTTTGCATCCAAGTAAACAAGATGATCGCGATATAGCCATTCCCCAACCCAAGCAAGAGCAATAAGCTGAAATCCACCCAGGTCGACGGAACAAAACCCAGCGACCCAATAACTACTCCAAATGCTGCTATCAAAAGGATCATAATCATTCTCATTGCGGTTCCACTCGGGCGAGGCAGAGATCCAGCGATCAGATAGCCGATCAGGTTCCCTCCGGCAAATGCGGACATCAACATGCCCAATGCCACTGCTCCTTCAGGGAGACGTTGGTCTGCCAGCACTGGGATGCCAACCAGGAGGGGACCGATGAGCAGGAAATTCACCGCCGTAAGAACCAGGAACATCAGCCGCAGAACTTTATCGTTCCACAGGTATTTTATCCCAGTCAAAATGGACGCCCAGACACTCTCTTTTGCAGGAGAATCCCCAGAAAACTGGGGTCGTTTACCAATCCGGATCAGCCAAAAAGCAGTCGCTGAGACCGCGAAACTCGCCGCGTCAATGGCAAAGGCCAGGCCAACACCCAAGAATGAACTGGAATACCCCCCGATCAGGATGCCAGCTACCGTTGGGCCAACGAACCCGGCCAATTGAGCGATGCCCATCATGATAGAATTTCCCGCCTGCAAGTCTTGCTCTTCGACCAGCATCGGCACGATACTGTTTTCCGCTGGGATGGCGAACCCGGCCACCAGGCCGAATCCCAAGCCGAAAGCGTACAGCATCCAAATCTGGACGATGCCCGTGAAGACCACGAAGGCCATCAAGCCGGTCAAAATAAAACGGATAATATCCGAGATAAGCATGACGAGGCGCGGGGAGATGCGATCGGTGATAGCGCCGCCCAGAAGCATGAATACTGCCCGCGGAATACCCTCCAGTGCCAGGACGATCCCCAGCGCCACTGGATCGCCGGTCAGTTGCAGTACCAGCCAGGGTGTGGCAATCAAGGCGAATTGATCGCCCAGCAAGGAGGTTGTTGCGCCAGCGAACAGAAGACGGAAGTCCCGTAATGACATCACACGCGCCATGGGGTTTTTTGTAGAAGTTGTGCTCATTTTCCGGCGCACCTTTCTGATTTATCAAAAAACAATTCTTTATCCATAACAATTATTACGATGGATATTATGATTAAAACAATCGTGATGATGCATTTCGTGAATTGTTCCGTCTGAAACAGCACGGAAAAAAGATTGAGCATGAAGTGGAACAGAATGGCAGCGGTAATACTGCGGTTATTCTTGTAATACATCCAATTCATCAATACCGTGGCAGGCAGGATGCTGACAAAGAAATTGATGACATAAACAACGCTTGTATCCCACAGTTCATGCTGATAGTAACCATTGATGAAAAACAGCGGCAAATGCCACAGCGCCCAGATAACAGCAAACAGCATGGTAGTTTTAAACAGATTGAACTTGCTCCTGAGACTATCCACGCCGTAACCTCTCCAACCCAATTCTTCCAACGTGGGAGCCAGGAACATGATCAACACACTCAGAAAAACCGACCCATCCATGATCTTGAACTCGCTGGAAAGAAGGAATTGGTTAGCAGACTGCCCGAACAACAACGACAGCGCCGTCGCCAGGGACAAGGCAAAAGGCATGATCAGCAAAATCGCCGGGAGATAGCTCAGCTTGATTTTCTTCAAGCTCAGCTTGTCCCAGAAATTCTTCCGTAATTCCTTGTTTTGCACACCGCTGATCATGATCAGGACGGCAATAAAAGGCGCGAACAGGCCAGGTACCATGAAGAGTAACTGAACCCCCTCCATTCCTTTCTGATAGCTGAAATAGGCTGCAGTAAACCAAGTGATCCAGGTTATCAGGAATGTGATCAAGAAAAATTGAACTGGTTTGTAAACATATTCTGTTTTCATAATAATTCTCGGCATGGTTCAAGTTAGATGGGTGCAACTCTGCAACTGAGAGTACGGGTGTTCCAAAGGCGGCTTATATCGTCAAGGGGAGCGCATGATAGTCAACGGTATCAGGCCCATGGCTCGATTGAGCAACCTGAGGGAATGAGTGCAGACGCTGAGGCTGGTCTTCAGGCACAGGTCTGACGATGATAATTGTCTGGCGGAAATCGGGGCCAGTAAGGACCAAGCCTGCGACCAGCGGGCGCTCTGGATCAGACTCCGCAGCGTCAAGATCGCCTGACCCCCGGTCGGGCCCCAAGCCATCCCGGAGCGTTTGAGTCGTTGGGTTACCAACGTTTTGCAGGCGGCTTCCATCACTCCACTGGCAATGGGTAGGTTCTGACGCTGATAATCAGCATACTGCATCCGCGGGCGTTGATTGCGAAAATAGGTCTGTTCCGCCTGGAGCCGCTGGTGGCGAGGGCCGGTGAGTTGAGTGAGTTGATACTTGAACACGCGCAGGATTCGATCCGCGCCCTGGTCATCTTCTTTGAGCAAGGTCTTGAGCCGAATGAACTCGGCTTGCCCGCGGGAGGTGCCCTCGCCCCAAATGGCATCACACCCGTTTTTGAGATGGTCACAGGCATGATAGAAGTCAACGATTTCGATCGAGTCAGCACTCACCAAACCCAAGGCGTGGGCCAGTTCGGCCAGCAGGGTCCAGTTGCCTTCCGCGCCGTCGGCCAGATGGACCCGTCGCCAGTTGGACTGCAGCCCCAGCACCGCCTGCAATTCGGCCTGCAATTGCCCTTGCAACGTCACTTTTTTGCGCTCCGGCATCCGCCCGTAGCGGACCGTTTGCAACCGTTCCCCGTGGTCATCATACAAACTCACCGTGCCACAGCCGACTTCGCGATTGCCGGCCGGGCCACTGGCGTGTTTTCCAGCTTCAGCCCGTTTGGCTTGCCGCTGTTCGGCCTCGGCTTTCATGGGCGCCATCACGCCATCGACCGACAGAGCGACGGTCGCGGCCGCCAGCGGAACGGTTTCTTGAGCCCGCAAAGCATCCTCCCACTGCTCGCGTTTCTTTTCCCAGTGGCTCGACAACTCGCGGGGCAGTCGATCCAGACTACTTCGCGACGGGGTCATCGTCCCCAGTTCAGAAAACAGGGCTTCCGTTTCCCCCGGTGTCAACTGCGCCACCACAAACGCTCCCAGCCGGGCCGCCCGCGGCGTCCAGTAACCAGCGACGATCCCGGCCCGCAATTCCAAGGGGCAGATACTTTTTGCATTCCGGCCGGCAGGCCGATACAAATGGCGCTCAAGGTGCACCGGCCCGGCCGCCGACAAATAGGTTTCCGGGGTGGTCAACACCGGGTGATACTGCACCCCGTCCACTTCAATCGACTCCGCCGCGACATCATAGCGCGCCAGTTCAGCCGCGACCAATTCCTGTTCCAAGGCCATCATATGCTCATGCAATTCGCGTTCAAACGTTTCGAATTCCGGAGTGCCCGTTTGCCAGGTTCGAATGTGCGCCTGGACAAATTGTCTCAGGCGCTGGGCTCGCGGGCTTTCAAAAATATCGGACGTATGGCAAACTTCCATTGGGCAACCTCCAAAAGCATGTGGATTCTTAGACGGTTTCCAACTATGCTCTAGGGGTTGCCCATTGTCAATCTTTAATCGTTATGTCGAAAAACTTCTCAGTTGCAGAGTTGCACCCATCTAACTTGAACCATGCCGATTTTCTCCTTTTGAATGTTTTTGATTACAGTCACAGTTAATGGTTCAGAAGCGATCTGTCGCCTATCAGGTTCGAGGGTAGGTTTGATATAGCCCGAGCAGGTAGAACGCATGCCTGCCAGAAATAAGAGTAGATTAAGCAGGACGCGCAGACATCGGGCGGGTTTCAATATTCTTGAGCAACACTGCCGCCATAACAATATTCACCAGGGTGATGGTCGGAAAAATGACCAACTCTACCGGGCTGGCGGCTACGCCGGCCCGCACCATGTTGAAGCCCATCATGCTGACAGCCATGCCCATGGTCAGGAATTTCATTACTGAAACGGAAGCCAGCAGATAACCCCAGGCAGTACCTCGCAGTAAAAGAATGCCGGACAGGATGCAGAGCGGGACAATAATGCCCAAATCCATGGCCTGGATGAATAAGCTGGTGACGTTCTCAAGCGGCGGAGTCTGATCAGTGAGTAGTGGCGGGACAATTCGTCCCAGCCAGGCCAGCAACAGAAACGCGCTGGAAAAGAAAAACAGGGCGGCGAATCCGCGGCGCGGCAATCGCTCGGAGAAGTGTCGGGGGAGCGTGGTCAGGTCGAAGGACATCATGCTCAAGATAAAGGCGAACAGGCTGAGGCTGAACAGCGCAACGTAGACCAGGAATAATTTGTTGTACGCCGCACCGAAGCACATCGTGATGTAGGTGTACAGGATAAAAGCCAGCGTGCCAGTCAGCATCAGCCGCCCGCGCAGGGAGCCGTGCAACGTCAGCCAGAAGGAAACTATTAGTAACGGCAATCCAATCACCAGCGTGACCAGATCGTTGGCTTGCATCTGGGCGGCGGAACTGACCGTATCCCAATGGTACAGGCCGCGTGCGTTAATCATCACCTGTTCGCCGCGGAAGTTGGTCAGCGGGTAGGGTTGACCATCCCCCGGCCACAGTCCCGCGCCAACGGCAATCAGCGTTAAGACGCCAATCAGTGGAATAAGCCAGTTAAGTGCATGTTGGTTTTTCATCGTTTTTCTCCTATACCAGAATTGTTTGCGCCCAATTGCGAATGTTGCCCCAATCGCGACGGTCCTCCTCCTGGACTTTGACCATCCCGGAGATGAAACGATCCAGAAAAGACAGGCGCGAAAAATCCATTTTGCCAGCGAAATAGACTTCATCGGCCTTCTGGAGTAGTGGGCGGACGGTGTTGAGGTAGGCCAGGCGATTGGTGCGGCTTTGCTCATCATCGCCGATGTTGAGCATGTGAACGGTGAACAGGGCTACGGGCATACGATTGAGCGCCTGCTGGTTGTTCTTGATAAAGTCCACAGCCTCGGCCAGCCAACTGCCCATGCGGATGGCGCTACCCATGACGACTGCCTGATAGCCATCCAGGCGCGGCTGGTCTTTGACGGGTTTGACATCCACTGCGAAGCCGCGCGCGCTGAGGGTTTCACCAATGGCGGCAGCCACTTCGACAGTGGAACCGGCGCGGGTGGCATAAGTGACAAGAATACGTTTGTTCATAGGGTTTTCCTTTCCATAAATCAGTTCAGGATGTTCGATTTCAGGGCTACGGGTGGCCGCGTAACCCAGCCCCGAGCAAGTTACTGTGGTGGCCGCCAGAGTCAGTCCGGCGACTTTGAGAAAATCACGGCGAGACAAGGATTTAGTAGACATGGTTTCTCCAGGTTTAAGGGTGAGGGCATTAGCAGTTCATTGAGAGGATGGTACAGCCCAAATTGTGCAGATGACGGATTAGTCCGATAATGCCAGACTGGTCAGTGCGAATGTTTGAGATGAAGGTGATGTCGCCGTCGCGTTCGATGGTCAGCCCGGGTGGGCAGAAGGATGTCACAAAGTCATCATCCACCTTGCCGCTAAACTTAATTTGATAGAGTCGCTGGTCATTCTTTTTTGTGTCGGCAATCATCGCTAAAATCCTTTCTTATGTTTCCAGTTTAAGCCAACATAAACAAAAGCGGACTACATGATGATGTAGTCCGCTTCGCGAAAAAATGTAGTTTCCAATTCTTGTGTTGTCAGAGCAATCCCAACTGCCGTGCTTTCTCAATTGCTTTGGTGAGTTTTTCCACACTAAGTTTGCCGTAAATACCTTTGACATGGTAGCGCACAGTATTGACACTGACTACCAACCGTTCGGCAATCTTCGCGTATTTCAGCCCCTCAGCAAGCAGATGCAAGACTTCCAGTTCGCGCTCGGTGAGTTGCTCAATGAGATCGAGGCTGGTGTGTGGAGGCTGTTCAATTGCAGGAAAAAGCGCCAGCAATTGGCGGGTATAGTCAGGGTGTATCCCGCGCTCGTGGGCAAAGTGCAACAGGGCAGCCATGGGCGCGCCTTCATCTATAAAAATGCGGGTGTACCCCTCCGGTTCGGCGAGCGCCAACGCCCGCGCCAGCCATTCCAGGCTGGATTTTGTCTCACCCGCTTCAAATTGAATCAACGCTCCAAGTATTAACGCCTGCAATGTTGTCCCGTTGCGCTGGCTGGCTTGCGCCGCCGTGACGATGCGCTGTGCCAGGTCAAGCGATTTATCCCTGTGCTGAACCATCCACAGGCGCAGATAGGAAAGGTGGATGTAATCCGTCTGGTGGTTGACTTCATCCTGGTTTGAAACGCCGCTTTGCCGCAAAATTGTTTCAGCCTGTGCGGGGTTCTCCAGTGCCAGCGCCAGGCACACCTGCCGATGAATTAATTCTGGCTGCACCCAGCCCGGCGCGCCGCGTTGGAACAATTCAACGGCTTCCCCCACCGTTTTAGCGGCGGACTCCAGGTCGCCTTGCGCTTGTAACAGCCGCGCCAAAGTAACTTTGGTGTAAATCAGCGAGGCGTTGTGGCCCGAAAAAGCGCTCAACTTTATTCCATGTAGCAGATGCTCACGGGCTTTCTCCATCTGATTCCATTCCAAGGCGACCAGCCCAAGCGCCCCATGAACGGCTCCCGCTATCGGTGGGAGCGCGACTTCACGATCAATCACCTGTGAAGCGGCTTCTGCCGCGAGGCGCAGTCGCCCGTGCTGGATGGACATCACGGTCAGATGGCTGACGGCCAGCATCTCAGTGACCAGGTTTTCGGAAGCCCGGCTGGTCTGAATCGCGTTCTGGAGCGCATCCGCCGCTTTGTCAAAGTCAGCCGCCTGGCGATAAGCGCCTCCCAGCCCCAGCCAGGCCAGCCCCAAAACTTTCAGATTGGTTGGGTCAGCCAGTTGCAGGGCGCGGGCGGCATTTTCAATGCTTTCTGCAATTTTGCCTTGCACTTGAAGAAGGTTCGATTGCAAAGCCAAGTACTCTGCCTGCATGGCGGCGGTTTCCCGGGCTGTGGGGTCTAAAGTCGCCAGTACGGCTTCCACTTGATACAGGTAAGGGACAATCTGCCCGAAATTGCCGCGTAGCAGGTGCATCCAGGCAAAAGCCAGGTTGATGCGCGAACTGTGAGTGTGCCAATCCGCCGGGATAGATTGCATCCAGGTTTCAATCAGGCGAGTGTAGCCCTGGTTGAGCAATCCCCAAGCATGTTCTTCAAGCAGGCTGATTGCACGGGCATAGTCGCCCGCCGCGATGGTATGTTCAATCGTGTCGGCAGGCATGGCCTGAGTCTCGTACCAGCGGCTGGCGCGGCGATGAAGTTCAGTGGGCAGGTCGGGGTGGACGCGGCGCAGTTGGTTGGTCAGCAAATCTGCAAACAGGTGATGATAGCGATACCAGTGCTGTTCGTCATCCAGCGGAATGAGAAAAAGGTTGGCGGCTAGCAACTGTTCCAAGCGGGTGGCACTATCCGCCTGCCCGGTGACAGCGTCACACAAATCGCCGTTTAATTTGGAAAGGATGGATGTTTGCAGTAGAAAATTTTGAATTTCTGGCGGCTGGCGTTTAAGCACTTCTTCGATGAGGTAGCCCAGAATGAAACGATTACTGCCGCTAAGGGTAGCCACAAATTCAGATGGGTTTTCGCGCCCCTGCATTGAAAGCCCCGCCAATTGCAGTCCGGCCACCCAACCTTCGGTGCGGTTTTCCAGCGTGGCGATGTCTTGAGCCGAAAGCGACAGCCCCATCGTCTCTTGCAAGAACTGACCGATTTCCATCCCTGAAAAGCGCAAGTCGCTGGCGCGAATCTCAGTAATCTGATTTTTAGCCCGTAGTCGCGCCAGCGGCAGGGGAGGATCCTCGCGGGTCACAATCACCAGATGAAGTTGCGGCGGTTGGTGCGCCACCAGTTCATTCAACCCATCGCAGATAACCTTATCCTGAAGCATTTGAAAATCGTCGAGTACGTATAGGAAGGGTGAACCCACCTCTGTAATATCGTTGACCAGCGAGGCGACCAGTGCTTCCAGAGGAGGCAACTGCCCGGCTTGGAGCGCATGTGTAAGTTCTTTGCCGATGTTTTCATCTATCCGCTGGAGCGCGGCGACAAAGTAAGTGTAAAAGCGCAGTGGCTCGTCATCGCCTTTATCCAGCGAAAGCCAAGTGAACGGCTTTCCAACCTGATTGAGCCACTCGGTGACGAGGGTCGTTTTTCCATATCCTGCCGGGGCAGAAATAAGCGTCAGTTTGCGGCGCTCACTCAAACCGGTTTGCAGTCGCTCCAGCAGGCGCGGGCGGGTCACACCCCCGGCGCGCCAGGGCGGGAAGTGAAATTTTGTTTCGAGGAAGCGGTTTTTCATTGCTTCCCTATTATAATCAGGGGGAACGTCAAACAGGTTTTATCTACCCCGGCAATTCCAAAAAGCAGCTCTCTCGTTTTTAACGGGACATAGGGTCAAAAGCGGCTTAGATATTTGTTGCGCCTGTTGCCTGCACATCTCCCAAACTTAGAAACGACGCCCGCAACCCGGCATCAGAGATGTTGCCCGCGATGAACTCCACAACTTCGCGCGCTTGCCGGCGCAGGGCTTGCGCTTCGGCGGCGCGGCCGCGACCGGCTTCGAGGCGGCTGAGGTCGAGCAGGACAGACCACAGGCTCCGGCGCGAGCCGACGCGCTCGGCTTCGGTTCGGGCCTGAACCAAAGCCTCCCCGGCCTCGTCGGCCCGACCAAGAGCCAACAAGGCTCTGGCTTTGAGGTGAAAGGCGTCCGAAGCAAAGAAGTGAGTTTCCGTTCGTTTCAGGTAGTCAATCTGCTCATTCATCAGCATCAGGGCACGCTCGTTATCATGATGCGCCAGGGCCAGTTCACCTTCGGCCAGGGGCATGAACATGGGGATGAACCAGAGCATGCCTACTTTGGGCAATTTGCTTTTCAGGTCGCGTAGGGCGGCTTCGGCGGCGGCCAGGTTGCCCTGAGCGAGGTGAAGGCGGGCCAGGGCCATGAAAGGGTAAGCGCGCAAAAACGGCAGTTGCACTTTCTCTTCTGAAGCCTGCGCCCGACGGGCCAACACCAGTCCCTGCTCCACCTCGCCCAGCGAGGCATACACCCAGGCCAGGTCGGTGGCCGGAATGATGCTGGCGAACAACAGGCCGGTTTGCTCGCCCAGCCGCAAGGCTTCCTGCATGATCTGCATCGCCTGATCCATCTCACCCCGATCCAAATGCACATAACTGATGTAGACGCGACTGCTGGCTTGGCCCCACTGGTTGTCAATGGCGCGGCTGATACTTAGGGCTTCGGCGGCGGCGGCGATGGCCTGGTCGTAGTCGCCGGAGAGGATGTGGAAGTGAATGGAGAGCGAGAGGCTGTCGGCGAGCATAGGCCTGGTGCCCAACTCGCGCCAAAGGGCGGTGGCTTCGGTCAACACCTCGTGAGCGCGCCCGCGCTGGCCGAGGGCGATGTAAGGATAGGTGAGGTCATTGAGGGTGAAAGCCAGTTGTTCGCGCAGGGCCCGCTCTGCGACCCCCGAAGGGGGAAGTGCCGAAGAGCTGAGTTCGCGGGCCAGGGCCAGCGAGCCTTCGCCATAAGCCGCCGCCTGCCCCTGATCGCCGCCGCTCCACACAATCGCCAGCATCAGGTTCCACAGTACCCGGCACTCGGCGGTGCGGTCGTTCAAGTCGCGGGCAAGGATCAGAGCCTGCTCCAGCACCGTGCGGGCCAGAGCGGAATTTTGCACCGGGTTGGGGGTGGCAAAGAGTTTAGCCCGAGCCATGAGCGCCGCAAACACCATCTGCCGATCATTTCGTTCAGAGGCCGCTTTTTCCATCTCGTCGTAGTCGGCCAGAGCTTCGACATACATGGCGTTTAATTCCAGAACACTGCCCCGGCTGAGATAGAGATGCGAAAGCTGTTCGGTGGAGGCTTCGCCGCGTTTAGCAACTTCGAGGGCGCGGGTGTAGTGGGAGGCGGCTTCGGCATTGGCGTAAAGCCGGGCGGCAGCTTCGCCAGCGAGGGTGTAATACTTTTGCGCCCGCGCGTCGCCGGCTTCGTAAAAGTGATGGGCCAGCAGTGAGGCGTATTCTTCCAGTCGGTCGCCAAACAATGTTTCCAGCGTCTCGCCCACGCGGCGGTGAAACTCGCGGCGGCGTTTGAGGAGGATGGAACTGTAGGCGGCTTCCTGAGTGAGGGCATGACGGAAGATGTATTCGATTTCGGGTTGGCTGGCCGCCTCTCGAATCAGTTCCGCCTTTTGCAGAGCGCCAAGTTGCTTGTCGAGTTCGTCGGCGGCTTCGGAGATCAGTTTGAGGACGCGATAGTAGAACGAACGGCCAATCACCGCCGCCAACTGCAAGGTGCGGCGGGTTTCTTCTTCCAGCCGGTCAATGCGCGCCAGCAGAAGTGCCTGCAGGTTGCCGGGAATGGATAGGCGCAACGTTTCAATGTCAGTGGCGGCCCGCCAGTAGAGACGACCCATCGGGTCGTCTCTACTTTCGTCGCGCACCAATGCGCCGTTGTCAATTAACATCCGTACCACTTCTTCGACAAAGAACGGATTGCCCTCCGATTTTTGCAGAATGGACTCGCGCAGTTTGGGTGGCAGATCGGCAATCGTCAGCAGGCTGTTCACCAGCAAGCCGCTGTCTTCGGCCGAGAGCGGGCTGAGGGCGATTTCGGTGTAGTGGGGCGCGTAGTCGGTTTCGGCCTTTTGTTTGACCGGCCAGGAGTGGGCTTGAGGATCGGGCCGGAAGGCGCACAGGAACAGGATCGGCGCTTCGGCGACCAGCTGAAACAGATGCTGAAGTAGCTCCACCGAGGCCGGGTCGGCCCAGTGCAGATCGTCGAATACGAATGTGATCGGAGCATCCGCCGCCCAGGAGCGCCAGGCGTTAAGCATCACCTGAAACAACTCGCGCTTAAGACTCTCGCCTTCGGCTGGCAAACGATCGGCGCCCTGCTCTACGGCCAGCATCACTTCCAGGACGCGGCTGGTACGTTGGATTTGCTCGGGTGGGGCTGACAAGGCCTCTAACGTCCGGGCAATCTTTTCGTGGATCACTTCCGGCGAGTCGCTCTCCAGCGCCCCAATCGATTGCCGCAGAATTTGCTGGAACTGGCTGTAGGGCCGCGTCGTGTCGTAGGAAACGCCCCGGGATTCATTCCAGTAAACAGGCTGGCCGGTCGAATGGGCGGCGGCCTCCCATAGCGCGCGCGTTTCGTTAAGGAGGCGACTTTTGCCCAGCCCGGCTTCGCCTATCAAACAGACAATTTGTCCGCGCCCTTGACGCACTTCGTTTACGACTCGTCTGAGGGTTTGAAGTTCTTTGTCGCGGCCAATCAAGGGCGCGTTCAAGCCTTCGATGCCGCGCAGGCGGCCCGGGCTGGCCTTCGGCTTGATCACCTGATAAACTGGAACCGGCTCGACTTTGCCTTTGACCTCGATTCCGCCCAACGACTCAAACTCGAACAAGGGCGCGATCAGCTTGTGAGTGTTGCCGGAGATTTGCACCGTGCCCGGTTGGGCCGTCTGCTCCATGCGGGCGGCCAGATTCACGGCGTCGCCCATCACCGTGTACTCCACCCGCAAGTCCGAGCCGACTTCCCCGACCACTACCAGCCCGGTGTTGATGCCCACGCGAACGTTGAAGTCTAACCCACGCTCGCGTTTGATCTGCTCACGATAAGGCTGAATGCCTTCGAC
>CAYSIV010000105.1:0-17696 GCA_964431175.1 uncultured Anaerolineales bacterium | reverse complement strand
GGCGTCGTCGCTTTCAGCGATAATGGCTTTACGGTGCAAGCGCCGACGAACGACCCGGCGGCCATCCTGGCCTCGATTAACCGCCTGGCGCCAGCGCGCGGCACGTCGCTGGCGAATGGCATTCTCGCTTCGCTCAATACGATTGCCGCCGGGCAAGACCCTCAGGGTCAGACCCCACGCTTCCTCAGTAATCTTACGCCCATACCCACAGTCACGCCGACGCCTGTGCCGGAAGGGACATACACATCGGCCGCCATTGTCCTACTCACCGACGGCGAGAACAATGAGTCCCCGGACCCGCTCGCCGCCGCCCAGACCGCCGCCGACCGCGGGGTGCGCATCTACACCATCGGCATCGGCAGTGCGGCCGGGGCGACCCTGCACATCGATGGCTTCACCATTCACTCCCGGCTCGACGAGGCGACGCTACAACAAATCTCGCAACTTACCGACGGTGTCTATTACAACGCCGAGAGCGGACAAGACCTGCACGCGATTTACGACAACCTCAACCCGCAGTTGGTGCTCAAGCCAGAAACGATGGAAGTCACTTCAATTTTTGCGGGCGCCAGCATCCTGGTCTTGTTGATCGGCGGAGCATTTTCATTTCTGTGGTTCAGCCGCTTGCCGTGACCTTGTTGGCGAATCTGTAGGGGTGCGTTGGAGACAGCAGATGGACTTGCTTTGGCCTGGATTCCTTATCCTATTGGGGTTATTACCTCTGATTGTCGCGGTCTATATTTGGATGTTGCGGCGACGGCGGCGTTTTACGGTTCGCTACTCCAGCCTGGCTTTGGTGCGCGAGGCGTTGCCTCACCAGTCACGCCTGCGGCGTCATCTCCCGTTTGCCCTATTCGTCCTCGCCCTGGCCAGCCTGGTGATCGCCCTGGGGCGTCCGGTGGCCATCGTGAGTGTACCCACCGGCCAGACGACCATCATTCTCACTATTGATGTCTCCAGGAGCATGTGTTCCAGTGATATTCAGCCCAACCGTCTGGAAGCGGCCAAGGCGGCGGCGCTGTCATTCATTCAACGCCAAAAGTCCACCACGCAGATCGGCATCGTCGCGTTCGCCGGTTTCGCGGAGTTAGTCCAGGCGCCCACAACCGATCAGGAACTACTGCAAGACGCAGTCGAGAGTCTGATTACAGCGCGGAGGACGGCGATTGGCAGCGGCATTCTTAAAGCGCTGGATGCGATTGCCGAAATAGACAAGAACGTTGCGCCAATTGCGACCGATCCCTCAGCCGGGCTCCAGCCCACGCCAGTTCCTCATGGAGCGTATGCGCCGGATATCATTGTCGTACTTACTGATGGGGTGAGCAATGCCGGCCCATTGCCGGTGGAGGCTGCCCAGCAAGCCGTTGACCGTGGAGTCCGAGTCTACACCATCGGGTTTGGCACCGAGAACGGGTCAGAGGCACTTCCGTCTTGCGGCCAGCAGTTTCAGGGGGGCGGCCAGTTTGGCGGCGGGGGGCAATTTGGAGGTGGAGGCCAGTTTGGCGGGTTTCGCCGGGGGATTGACGAGGCGACCCTAAAGCAAGTTTCGGATATGACCGGTGGAACCTATTACTCGGCTTCGAGCGCAAACGAGCTTCATGATGTTTTCCAGAATCTCCCGACCTACTTAATTATCAAGCACGAAACCATAGAAATCAGCGTGGCGTTTACGGCCCTCGGCACGCTTCTGGCCGCGATGGCCATTATCCTCTCGCTGATCTGGCATCCACTACCCTGATGCTGCATTCAGTTTTCGGTATCTCTTGGAACGCGGCGATTGGCAAAGCGCCCCGCCTCCCTTCACCTAAGCCAAGGCAGCGGGCCTGACCCAATAGCAGAGGCTGCGTCAGCCGCCAGTGCCAGTGCTCACCCGATATTGCAAATAAGCCACCGTCAATTGACGGTGGCTTATTCATCTCTGACAGGCCTGGGGTGCGGTGCCAGGGCCACATCGTCAACATTAACTCGCCTGTTGAGCGCCTCACCTGGCCGGGGGCCGCCGGGTACACCGCCGCCCGTTACGCGCTCGATGGATTTACGACTGCCCTGCGGCTAGACCTGTATGCATGGGCGTCGGCGTGTCGTCGGTGACGCCGGGCAAACTTCCACCGAGTATTTTGACCGCAATCCCGGCGTGCTCGACCGGGCACCGAAGATAGGTGTCTTGATTCCAACGGTGACGGCAGAGCAGGTGGCCGCGTCCGTAGCGCGGGCAGTGGCAGGGGAGCGGCGAGAAGTTGTTCTGCCGTTCATGTTGCGCTTCTTCTTATTACCGTCAACCGTTTCTTCCTATGGCTCACCGAGTGGTTGTTGGTGAGCACCGGTTGGCAGTTGGCAACATGGGCGTTGACTCCTCACCTTGAGGGGTATAAACTCCATTTCACTATATTGGCCGACAACCCCTTTCATATCTCGAGGAGAAAAAATGAAAACCCATCGTCTTGCGCCACTTGCCCTGATCGCTATAGTCCTGGTCGCTTGCGCCAGTAGCGGCCCGGTTATTACTACCTTGCACGTTATCGAACATGCTGAGACAGACGCTGTGGGCGATGTTGCCCCGGAAGGCGACTCGATCGGCGACACGCTGGGCTTTGCCAACCCAGTTTATGACGAGAGCAATACCCAGCAACTTGGAACAGATAACGGTTTTTGTGTTCGCACGGCAGTTGGCGAAGCCTGGGAGTGCGTGTGGACGATCAACCTGGCCCTCGGCCACATGACGGCTGAAGGGCCGTTCTACGATGCGAAAGACTCGACGTTGGCTATCACCGGCGGCACTGGCGAGTACAGCCAGGTTCGCGGCGAGATGACTCTCCATGCCCGCAACGCGCAAGGCACAGAATTCGACTTCACCTACACGATTATCAAGTAAACCGCTAGGGTCTTCCTAAAGTCGTCCGGCCCCTTCGGGTGAATTCGCGGCACGCTTCGCGCAAGACCAAGTCCGCCTTCGCGGACTGCGAATTTAGCCGACGAAGTGCCTGCCCTGAGCTTGCCGAAGGGTCGGCTTCGCTTTGTGTTGGTGCACGCTTCGCGTCAACTGCTGGAGTCAAGGGACTTTAGGAAGGCCGTAGTAAACCGCTGACAACAGGGTGATTAAGACGTGATGCGCTTTCTGGCTCTGGGCGACTCTTACACGATTGGCGAAAGTGTTGAACCCGCCGAGCGTTGGCCGGTTCAGCTTGCGGCCCTGCTCCGCCCTCAAGGTTTCAACGTCGGCGAGCCAGCCATCATTGCCACCACCGGCTGGACGACGGATGAACTTTCGGCGGGCATTGATCAAGCAAACCCGCAGGGAACTTGCGATCTCGTTTCGTTATTGATCGGCGTCAACAATCAGTATCGGGGCCGGGGATTGGACGAATACCGCCAGCAGTTTGTGACCTTGCTTCAGCGGGCCATCGCCTTTGCTGGTGGGCAACCGACTCGTGTTCTTGTCCTTTCGATCCCCGATTGGGGCGTGACTCCGTTCGCCGCCGACCGTGACCGGACCGCCATCGCCGCCGCGATTAACAACTTCAACGCCATCAACCGTGAAGAAGCAGAGCGGCTCGGCGCGCACTACGTTGACGTGACGCCTTTCTCGCGCACTGCCGCCGCCGACCCGTCGCTGATCGCCGCTGACGGCCTGCACCCGTCCGGCAAAATGTACGCCGAGTGGGCGCGGCTGGCGCTTCCGGCGGCGCGTGAGGCGTTGACGAACGCCGGAAGACGATAGACGAAGGGCGAAGAAATTTTCTACGGCGGCAGTAACCCGGCCACTGCTTTGCTGGCCGAGTTGGTTAACGACCTGCCCGATCTCAAAGTGGGATGGTATTCGTGGCGGGTCGCCCGTCGGTGACGGCGGTGGCCGAGAGCGCCAGTCTGGTGAGCAATCACGCGGCCTGGATCGAAGCATTCCGCTTCTGTCGCGTGGCTGATTTGCCGGAAGGTGTGAAGCAACCGGTCACCGCTTCGCGCATCCTCAACACCGACGAGACCCGCGCCCTTTATGGCGACGGCGTGTTCGGCGGCCCCTATTCTGCCGACGATGGGGTGATGCAGAGAATCTTCGACATGGCAGTTGGTGATATTGTTGAGAAGTTGCGGTTTGACTGAAGCAGGCAAGACCCTTCGGGTTTCTAAAACCTGAAGGGTCTGAGAAGGAGGCCGACCATGCCCTATCGCCGGCCCGGCTGGGCGTTACTTAATGGTCACATCGTTCGCAGCCAATTGGAAGCCGCCCTGTGCGACTTTCTGGAAGAGGTCCGGTTGCCTCACGCGCACTGGCCACTCAACTTCAACGTCCCCATCGCCCCCAAAAAATGGCTGTTGTATATCCCGACCCTTGTGCTCGACGAAACCGTCAAGAAAGACAACCAGCGGCTCATTCTGATTGAGCCGGTAAACTCTGTTCAGCCTGGCGGCGGCGTGCGCCGCTTGCAAAGCTTTCGCAGTCTATATGCGCACCAATACTTCGTCATCGTCGTTGCCCGCCGCGCCCTGCACCGCCGCATTTCAAAAGACGCTTACGACACCATCTTTCCCGAAGAAGACTTCGAATTGCTCGGTGATTTCCTGCGTAAACTGTAGGTTAATTTGCCAACGAAGCCCCACCAAGTCTAACAAACTCCTCGGCGCGCTGGAGTAAAATCCATCATAGGATGTCAGCGCTTATCTGCATCAAATGCGGCTTCAACAATCCGCCGGGCATGAGGTTTTGCGGCAATTGCGGCGCGCGCCTGGGGGCCACCGGCATGTTGCCTGCCTCTGCGCCCGCGGCCGCCTCGTACTCTCCCGATCATCTGGGGGCGATGATGGGCGCCGACTTGATGGAGCGCTTTCAGCAAGCCGGGCTGGAAGCCGCTGGCCAGCGCCGCAATGTCACCGTCCTCTTCGCCGACATTTCCGGTTACACCGCCCTCTCCGGCCAACTCGACGCTGAAGAGACCTTCAGCATCATTCAACAGTATAGTCACCTGTTGGCCACCAACGTTTATAAATATGATGGCATGGTGGACAAGTTCATCGGCGATGGCCTGATGGCCCTCTTTGGAGCGCCGATTGCCCACGAGAACAACGCCGAACTTGCCATCCGGGCCGCGCTCGACATGCAAACCGACGTGGCCCGGCTGAGTCAGGACATCAAAGATCAACTTGGCGTCGAACTGCGAGTCCGAATCGGTTTGCACTCCGGCGCCGTCATCGTCGGCAGTGTTGGCTCGAACCTGATGATGAACTACACCGCCATCGGCAACACGGTGAACCTGGCCAGCCGGTTGGAGCAGGCGGCGGCCCCGGGGACGACCGTCGTGAGCGAGAGCGCCTATCACGCTACTAAAGCTTTGTTCAGCTACGCCCCTCTGCCGCCCCTGACCCTCAAAGGCATCTCCCAGCCCGTGACGGCTTACCGTGTCGTTGGCTCAAAGAGTCACCCCGGCTCGGTGCGCGGCATCGAGGGCCTGCACGCGCCGCTGGTGGGCCGCGACGCCGAACTCGGCCAACTCTATCAAGCCGTCAACCATCTCATCAACGATAAGAAGGGCCAGTTCGTCCTCATCACCGGCGACGCCGGAATGGGTAAGAGCCGCCTCACCACCGAACTCAAAACCTTCGTCCGCCAGACTCCGGTTCTGATTCTAGAAGGCCACAGCCTTACCTACCGCCGCACTGTTCCTTATTGGATCTTTCAGGATATTCTGCGCGATTATCTTGGCGTAACGGCGGACTCGGCTGAAGCTGAGGTGCGCGAACAACTCACTAAGCGCGTCACCGACTCTATGTGGGAAACGTCCGGCAATGTCTTGCCTTACCTTGAGCATTTGCTTTCGCTCGAACCCTCCGACAAAGCCGCCGCTGAACGTTTACGTTTCCTCGATGCCGGGCAAATGCGCCAGCAAATTTTCGTTGCCGTGCGCGATCTGCTGGTGGCCGAAGCTCACAACCGCCCTCTGCTGTTGATTCTCGAAGACCTGCACTGGGCCGACGAAGCCTCGCTCGACCTGATCGACTTCCTGCTCGATTCAATTCGCAACACGCCGCTCATCATCTATGCCATCTCGCGCCCGCTTCAAGCCGGCGCCCTGGCCGAGCTCGCCGAACGCGCCCGCAAACAACACCTCGATCGCTTCATCGAACTCGCGCTTCAAAGCCTGCCGCCGGCCCAGAGCGAACAACTCCTTTCGCAGTTGTTGGATGTGCCTAACATCCCGGCCAGCTTGCGCGAACAGATTCTCCAGCGCGCGTCCGGCATCCCGTTTTATCTAGAAGAAATTCTGCGAATGCTGATCGACTCGGATTTGATTCAACGGGGTGACGGCCACTGGCAGTTGACCCCGGGCGCCGACATCACCGCCATCGGCGTGCCCGACACATTGCAAGACTTGATCCTGACCCGGTTCGACCGCCTCGATCCGTCCCAGCGCCGGATTTTGCAAGTAGCGTCGGTGATTGGGCGCCAATTTAGTTGGCCCCTGCTTCACGTCGTTTTACAACCGCCGGACGAAAATGCGATACGGGTTGCGCTCGTGCATCTGATCGAGCGCGAATTCCTCTTGCCCGATGCCGATGCGCCCGACTCGAAATACGAGTTCAAACACATCCTGACGTCCGAGACAATTTACGGCACTTTGCTCAAGCGCGACCGAAACGTACTGCATGGGCAGGTGGGTGAGGCCATCGAAAAGTTGTATGCCGATCGACTCGACGGCCAGATCGAATTGCTGGCCCGGCATTATTCCTGGAGCTCCCGGGTGGATCGGGCGTTTCACTATTTGCTATTGGCCGGGCAGAAGGCCATGCGCGGTCACGTTAACTTGCAGGCTCGCCAGCATTACGAGCAGGCTCTGGCCTTGCTTCCCGAAGTGCGCCACACGCCCGAGCAGGCTTTTGACGTTCACACTGGGTTGGGCGATGTTCTGGTGTTTGCGGGCGAATACCCCTCGGCCCGCTCTCACTACGAAGATGCGCTGGCGATTATTTCTGCCGAGCCGTTGGCGCGCGCTCTGCAAAAGCGTATCATCCTGCAACGCAAGGTAGGCACAACGTTCGCCCGGCAAGGGTCCTACGACGAAGCGCTCATGTGCTTCAACCTGGCGCTGGCTACTCTAGCAGAATCGTCTGACCCGGCGCCACTGGAACAGGCTCAGGCCCTTAACGAGATCGGTTGGATCAATTTCCAGCGCGGTAATTTCAACGACGCCCGCCGCATCTTGCAAGAGGCGCTGCTCCTGGTAGAGAAAACGACAGCTTATGATGTCATTGCTTCGATCTACAATCGCCTGGGGGCAGTGGCGTTTGAGAGCGGTGACCTGGCGCAGGCCGCCAATTATGCGCGGGCGAGCCTGGCTTTGCGCGAGAATATGGGCGACATTGCCGGAGTGGCGCGGATGTATAACAACCTGGGCATGATGAGCTGGCGGCTGGGCGAATGGAAGCAGGCGTTGGAAAACTACAGCCACAGCCTAAGGCTGCTGGAGCAAATTGGCGACGCAGATGGTATGGTCATTGCTCATAACAATCGCGGCTTGTTGTTCACTGATCAGGGCAACGTGGCGGCGGCCCGGGCCGAGTTGGAGGCCGGATTGAAGGCCGCCCAACAGATTGGCAATATGTTTTATGTGGCCCGCGCCCACATGAACCTGGGCCGCCTATGGAATGCGGTGGGTGACTGGGACAAGGCCGCCGCGCACCTGGCCGAGAGTGAACAGTTGTTTGCGGAGATTGAGACGCGCGATACACTGGTTGATGTGCTATTGCTCGAGAGCGAGATGCGGGTTGGCAAAAGCGAACTCGAACGCGGGCGCGGCTTGATTTCTCAAGTGCAGGTAATTTTGAAAGAGGCCAATCAGATGGAGTCGGACCAGCAGGGGTGGCTGGCCCGGCAACAGGGCATCATTGCTCTGCTGGAGAATAATTTGGTTGAGGCTAAAAGAGCGTTGCAGGAGAGCATCGGCATCTTCGGCAAACTGGATGCTCACTTTGAGCAGGCGAAGACCGGTTACCAACTCGGCGTGCTGGCAAGCAAAACTTCCAATAATGGACAGGCGAGAAGCTATTTGGAAGAGTCCCGGCAGATTTTCGAAAAGCTGGGCGCGAAGTTGGAGCTGGAGAAATGTAACAAGTTGTTGAGCGAGTTGTGAAAATAGCGGGAGCGGCTTTTGGCCGCTCCCTTCGCTCTTCTTGTAACGACATGCGATAGGCTACCCTCCATTCTCAAGGAAACCAATCCACTGCTTGTTACCGGCCCACTGGCCGAAGCCTGTACCATTCACATAACCTGCGGCGAAAGTGGGGTCGCCGTAACTGCCAGCCCACTGGCCAAAGCCGCCGGCCCACTGACCAAAGCCACCGGCCCATTGGCCGAAGCCGCCGGCCCACTGGCCGAAGCCGCCGGCCCACTGGCCGAAGCCACCGGCCCATTGACCAAAGCCGCCGGCCCACTGGCCGAAGCCTCCAGCCCACTGGCCGAAGCCGCCGGCCCACTGACCAAAGCCGCCAGCCCACTGACCAAAGCCGCCAGCCCACTGACCAAAGCCGCCAGCCCACTGACCAAAGCTACCGGCCCACTGGCCAAAGCCACCGGCCCACTGGCCGAAACCACCAGCCCATTGACCAAAACCATCGCCACGCAAACGGAACGTGCCAGTTTCGGGGTCGTAATAGGAGAAGCCTTCATAATGAATTTTGCCGCGCAGATCAGCCTGGATGTCCATGCCCTGGTTGGCTGAGAAGTTGGGGAGGTCGCCTAGAACAGCGTCGGGCGCGGCCACGCGGCCTGCGCCTTGTTGCCACATGCTGTAGAGCGCCTGGCAACTGTTCGGATCTGAGGCAGGTTGAGCGGTGTCAGCCGGGCATGTGGACAAATCGATCCACGGGAAAGCGGTTGCCATGAGCCGGAACTTGACTTGATCGGGAGTCAGCCCCGAGTTGTAGGACAGCATCAGGGCCGCCACTCCAGAGACGGTGGCCGCCGCCTGTGAGCTTCCGGCCATGGAAAAGTAGTTGTTGTTGATTTGATTCGCTTGATGGTTGCGGGCGAGATAACTGCGCTCCAACATGGTGGACACCATATGTGCGCCCGGAGCGACAAGATCGGGTTTGACGAAGCCATCGGTGGTGGGGCCAGCAGCGGAGAACGGGGTGATGTAGTCGTCGCTCCAATCGTTTGGCGTATAGTTGTCGGTGAAGACGCCGACGGCGATGGCGTACGGGTTGTAACCTGGCACGCCAATGCTCATCGCGCCCGGCCCGCCGTTGCCTGCGGCGACGACAACGGTGATGCCTTTGGCCCAGGCCGCTGTAACGGCTTGGCTGAGCGGGTCAGCCCAGTAAGGCGCGGCCACTGGTCCGGTCATTGAAAGATTCATCACCTGAATCTTGTACTTGTCTTTGTTCTTGACAACCCACTGAATGCCTTTGATGACCTGCTCGTAGGTGCCGTAACCCTCTTCGTTGAGGACGCGCACACCGACGAGTTTGACGCCGGGGGCGATGCCGTTCCATTCGCCGTCAGCGCCTTTCTGGCTGTTGGCAATGACGCCAGCCACGTGCGTGCCGTGGCCGTTCGGGTCGCGCGGTTTGCGAGAGCCATCCACAAAGTCCACCCAGGCGACAATGCGATCAGACAATTTGCCTTTCACATCGCGGAAGAGACCTTTGTGTTTGCCCAGCCCCGTATCTACAATGGCAACAGTCACCCCCTTGCCGATGACGCCCTGCGCCCAGACAACATCCGCGCCGACCACATCAGGATAGTCGGTGGCGGGCGAGTTAGAGCCGGCGCCCACTTCGAGGTCATCGTCATTTTCATCATCGTTGCTGACCAATTTAACTTGCGTATTTGGCGTAACAGCGGTGATGCCTGGCTCGGCCAGCAAGCGGCTGACAATGACCGGGGAGAATGTCGCCCCGACCCCATGGATGATGTCCAATCGTGAGGTGACAACGCCGCCGTAACGCTCGACGATGCCGCTAACTTGATCCGTATCAGCGCCCTGGACAATATAGGATTGCGAGCTGGCTGGGGCAAGTGTAGGCGTGCTGGAAGGCACTGCCAGCAGGGTGATGACGAGGGCCAGAGCAATCAGCGCTGAGGTTAGGCGATTGAGGTGGAGAACTAAGGTTTTCATTTTATTACCCTCTATTTCAAGTAGGTTAGACTCTGTCCTCCGAAAACAAAACGGGCCTGGAATTTCCAGGCCCGTCAGAGCAATCATCACAAAAATCTTCTCTTCGGTGGCCTGGCGGTCATAACCACTTTTGTGGTTTTAGACCCATAGCTTTGCGTCTCCAGTTTTCACCGGATTTGCCTTTGTCGGAGTTTATTCAGTTTTTACACTGACCCAACTTTATCACTAACTAGAGTACTAGGATATAAGAATTCAGTACCTGTGCCCCGTTTTGTTGGTCTACTTCATCTGCCTTAGCACTAACACTACTTTGCCTTGAACTTGCACATTTTTCGGGTCAACGTAAATGGGGCCCATCGTTGGGTTGGCGGGTTGCAGGCGGACGCGGCCATTCTCGAGGTAGAAGTGCTTGAGCGTCGTCTCTTCGCGATCGTTTAGCCACACCGCCACCATCTCGCCATTGCGGGCGTTTTCCTGCTTACGCATCACCACAATGTCGCCGTCATTCACCATCGCGTCAATCATCGAGTCGCCGCGCACTTGCAGGGCGAATAGATTCTCCGGGTCCTTGACCAAGCCGCGGGTGATTTCGATGGCTTCATCAGGAGCAAAGGCGCTGGTGGCGCCTGGAACCGGCACGGGCTGGCTGGCGAAGATGCGGCCCACCAGCGGAATTCGGACGACGGGGCCAACGACACTATTTATCATCGCCTCGGCCGTTTCCACTAATCGCAGGCCGCGCGACACTTTAAGATCGCGGTTGAGATAGCCGTCTTTCTCCAGTTTGTTCAGGTTGTAATTGACAACCGAGGTGGACGAGATGCCGACCTTCTCGCCGATTTGGCGGATGGTGGGTGGGTAGCCGTACTGGCGTTGAAATTCCCGGATGAAATCCAGGATGCCTCGCTGTCGCTCTGAAAGTTTGCCTTTAGCCATGTCACTCTCCAATCTCCAGACCAGATGGTCTAACCTTGTTGATGCCCTGATTATATGCGAACGTAAGTTCTAAGTCAATCGGCAAATTTTAAGGCAGGGATTCTTGACAGATTAGGAGCATAGAACTAAAGTTCTAGTATGAACAGATGCGATTGGGCAGGCAATAGCCCGCTGATGGCCGAATATCACGACACTGAATGGGGTGTGCCGGTTCACGACGACCGGAAACTGTTTGAGTCCCTGATTTTGGAGGGGGCGCAGGCCGGGCTGACTTGGCAGACCATTCTGAATAAACGTGAAAATTATCGACGCGCTTTCGACGGGTTTGATCCAGTGAAAGTGGCTGCCTATACCGAAGATGATGTGGCTCGCTTATTAGCCGATGTTGGCATTGTCCGCAATCGGCTCAAGGTGCGAGCCGCCATCAGCAACGCCCGCGCCTTCCTCGAAGTCCAGCGCGAGTTCGGGTCGTTCGACCGCTACATCTGGCAGTTTACCGGTGGCCAGCCCATTAAACACACATTTACGTCTTTGGCCGAGATTCCGGCCAAGACCAAAGAGTCGGACGCGATGAGCAAGGACCTGCTCAAGCGTGGCTTCAAGTTCGTTGGCTCGACTATTTGCTACGCCTTCATGCAGGCCGCCGGCCTGGTGAACGACCATACAGTGGATTGTTTCAGATACGGTGCTCGTTTACGAGAGTGTGTAGATTGACGGCCAAAACCACCTTCGTCGCTATTCGCGCTCCTGGCCCCGCCTGGGACAAAAGCAAAGCCATGCCTGAGCAAGAGGGCTGGCCTGCGCACGCGAGGTTTATGAATCAACTGGCGGCTGAGAGCTTTGTTTTGCTTGTCGTCGAAGCCGAAAGTGCGACTGAAGTCCGCGAGACGCTCCGGCGCGATCCGTGGAATGATTCTGGCCTGCTGGTGGTTCAGAGAGTTCAGCCCTGGAATATTTTGCTGGACTCTCGAAAGAATCAGTAGTGGGAGAAACCATGGAAGATCAACTCGTTGACACCTGGAACATTCACTGCCGTATTAACCTCTACTTGCTTGATGCCATTCCGGCAGAAGCGCTGGAAGGCACGGCGGGCGGCAAGGGCCGGAGCGCCGGCGCGATGTTCGCCCACATTCACAACGCCCGCCTGATGTGGCTGGAGTTGACGCCCGGCCTGTTGAAAGGGCTGGAGAAGATTCCCAAGGAGAAAGTGGCAGACAAGAATCCTCTGCGGAAGTCACTGGAAGCGTCGGGGAAGGCGATGGCGAAACTAATCGAGGCGGGTATTCAGGCGGGCAAAATCAAAGGCTTCAAGCCGCACCCGACGGCGTTTGTCGGCTATGCCCTCGCCCACGAGTCCTATCACCACGGCGAGATCGGTGTTGTGCTTGCTCAGTCCGGCCACCCGTTGGACAAGAAAGCGGCTTATGGAATGTGGGAGTGGGGAGTGAGATAAGGCTGGTGTGAGTTTTCAGCGGATTTGAAAACGGAAAAGCGGATGAGCCTGCCGCATCCGCTTTTCCGTTTTGCCGAAGACCATCCGTTGAAAGTGAGATGGGCTTTATTTATGCCCCAATAATTCCACCGCCGCCGCCACCCCCGGGTCGTTGTCGAATGTGAACGTGTCCCAATCGGCGTAAGCTTCCACATCGGGGACGATGCCGGTTTGCTCCCAATTGGCGTGGGACACAGACGGATCGAATCGTTCCTCGGCAATCCACACCCGCGAGCCATCCTCAAAATCGTAGCCGTGCAACGTCTCCACATTGCCCAGCGTCGCCTGGCCCACAACCTTTGCCCGCCCGGTGTCCTGCAGAATGCCGGAGAATATCTCACCGAAGCTCACCGTATCTTGGCCCACCAGGACTATCAGCGGCACAGTCTGCGAATTGTGGATCGGATTTGCGGTAACACTGAACGGGCGCGACTCACCGCGACTGACAAACTGGCCGAGCGCCCCCGAAGTGAAGAAACTCATAATAGGCTCCACCACTGAACTCGACCCGCCGCCGTTCATCCGATTGTCCAAAATCAATCCATCAAGATCGCCAAAATCATCCAACGCCTTTTCTATCTGGCCGGGGATGGTCTCATCGAAGAAGGTGGGCAGGAAAATGTAGCCGATGCGGGAGCCGTCCGTGGTCGGCGCCAGCCTGGCATCAATCGGCTGTGGGGCAGTGATCCGGTAACGAACGAACGACAGATCGCGCGGCTCCTGCCCCGGCGATTGCACCGTGAGCACCACCACCGAACATTTCGGGCCACGAACCCATTCAGGGTGCGCCACCCCATCCTGCACAATCGGCTGGCCGTCCACGGCCAGAATGCTGTCGTGCGCCTTCAACCCGCCGCGCTCCGCCGACGAATTTGGAAATACAACCAACGTCGTCATATGTCCTTTTTCGGGCAGTGGCTGCACCAGAACCCCAATTCCCACGTAATCCAGCGCCCCCGACAGGTCGACATTCGAAGCGGCCACTTCGGCTGGCGACTCAAAGCGCGAGTGCTCATCGCCCAGCTCAAATACCAGCGACTCCATCTCTGTATAAAACGTCTCGGTATCCAACCCCGCTTCTACTTTGGCGCGATAGGTTGCCACAATGCCCGGCCAATCCTTGCCGTTGAAATCGGGATAGACATATACACGATTAATTGTGTCCACCAACTGTTCGAAGACACGTTTTTGAACATCGGTCGCAAGCTCCGGGTTGCCAGCCACCAACGGCGTGGCTGTTGGCTCGGCCACGGTCGTGGCCGGTGGAATGGTGGCCGGCGGAACATTTTGACAGTCGGGCGGAGTGTAGAGGATCGGCGGCACACCCTCGGGCGTGATGGGTGGCGGCGGAGTCTCGGTGATGGCCGGGATCGTCGGTACAACCGTCGCCGTCGGGGGCGGTGGTGGAGTCGGCTCGACTGGCGCAAAGGTGCGGGTGATCGTGTTACACGACAGCGTGACGAGCAACAGGGTAACGAGAGATAGGCGTTTAACCAGCATTGGCAATTCTCCGAATGTGTTCGGGCCTGGTTCCACAGCACCCGCCGATAATGTTTGCCTTCCAGTCCCTCACGTAATTCGCATAAGCATCCGGATCAATCGCGTCGGTGCAAACCCAGTTGCCGTCGGCGTCGGCGTAGCCGATGTTGCCGTAGGCGATTAAAGGCAAATCGCAAGTGGCGCGTAATTCGGCAAGGCAGGAGGTGATGAGGGGCGTGGCCGTGCAATTCACGCCAACGGCGGCCGCGCCGAGCGGGGCGATCACTTGCGCCGCCGCCGTGAGCGATTCGCCAGAGAGCAATCGCCCGTCCGCGCCGCACACAAAACTGACAATCGTGGGGACGCCGGTGATGACGGCCAGCTTGGCCGCGATGGCCGCCTCGCGAATCGTGTTCATGGTTTCGATGAGCAGAATATCTACCCCGGCTTCGACCAGGTGATGAATTCGTTCAGAATGTTCGGCCCGGCACTCGGCCTCGGGCGGCACGAGCTGGGGCGAGTAGCAGTCCTCGAGTGGGGCGATGGAGCCGGCGATGTATTTGTGGTGGGAGCGGGTTGCACCCGCGACGCTGGTCGCGGGTGCAACCCGCTCCCACGATAGGATAGCATCCTTTGCAATAGCTACCGCCCGCTGAGTCAACTCGCGCGCCTGATCGTGATAGAGGCTCTTGACCAGCGCGCGGCGGTGTGCCCGAAAGGTGTCCGCGGTGATGATGTCCGCCCCGGCGCTGAGATAGTCGAGATGAACCTGGCGCAGAACATCGGCGGCAGAGTCGGTGAGAAGGGCGTTGGCCGACCACAGCGGCAGGCCAATGTCCACGCCCCGGCGATCCAATTCGGTGCCGGTGGCCCCGTCGAGGATGAGAGGAGCAGGTTGGGAGAGGCGGGAGAGGAAGGAGGTCAAGAGGTTGGAGATTAGAGAATTAGAGATTAGAGAATTGGAGGTTGGAGATTTGCCTGGCTTCAGGGGCCGCCGCCTGCCGGAAGGTCTGTGGGCGTTTGACCGCTGGGGTCGTAGACGTAAACCGACGTGCCAAGCTCGGCCCAGTTGTAGAGCCAGAACGAGTCGATGGGCGAGAGGTTGACACAGCCGTGCGATTTGCGGAAGCCGTAGCCGTCGTGCCAGTATGCGCCGTGCAGAGCGATGGATTGATCAAAGTACATCGTCCACGGCACGTCTTCGAGATAATAGTAATCTGACTTGTCGGCGGCGTAAGCGCCGCTCATCTTAGTCATATCGAGCTTGCTGTAAATCTGGAAGAGGCCAGGGCGGGTGGGCCACGCGCCGAGGCCGCTGGAGACGAGCGTAGCATATACCAGGCGTTCGCCTTCGTAAACGGCCATCGTCTGCTCAAACAAGTTGATGGCGATCCATTTGTGAGTCACGCCCTCCGGCGGCGCGATGACTTCGATGATCGACAAGTTGCGTTGTTCAACCCACTGATCTTTGCCCACCAGATACCAGTCGTATTCTCCGGCATGTTCTTTGCCATAAATCTGAACGACAGCGTAACGATTGAGAATGGGTGCCTCGAGATTCTTCTGGCCGTCCGGCATCAGGCGCGGCTGGAACTTGCGGACGATCCAGGCGAAGGGGCGCTGAGGTTGTTCATCTAACAGAAAGCCCTGATAGTTGGACGGCGAGACCAGGGCCAGGTCGCCCCGGCGCATGTATTCGTCGTTGTTGATGCGAATGAATTCTTCGCCGTTGACCTCAACCAGTTTGCCAATGCTGACGAAGATGAATCCTTTGCGGATGGTGCGTTTCACGACGCCGGCCGCCGCATCTTCCGGGCTGGCGAACACAGGCGCGTCGGCGGCCGTCACTCGGGCATAAGCGCGGATGAGGGGGGCTTGGGTTGGCTTGAAGAACTCAATGTTCAGCTCGGGCAGTAGGGCCGGAAGTTCGTATCGCTGGCGGAGTTCGGCCCGCCCGCCGGGGCCTTCGAGCGGGCACTGGCCCATGTGGGCCAACTGATACCCGGCCACGCACAAGTCGCTCTGATCCTCAACCACCGGCGCAGAGGTGTTGTCGGCTCTGGCCGCTGGCGCGATGGAGAAAACCAGATTGAAAAGGATAATGCCGATAAGAATGCGGCGCATGACAAGGATTATACACCGCTGAGGAAAACGGCAAGTGGGGCTGCGGCATTTCGTGTGCGCGCAAAACATGTCGGCCACGAATTGAAAATGCTCGGCGCGGATTGCCCGCTTCGCACCCACTCCCGGCGGATTGCCAAATCCGCCGGGAGCGGCCTGACAACCTTTGATGCTGTTGGCGAATTGTTGCGCCCGCTACTGGCAACGGATTTTGTAGCGGATGTAACGGATAGCGCGCCCATCCGCTACATCCGTTACCTCATCCGTTGCCGATTTCGCCAACAGTATCAACCTTTGTGCGCACACGGCATTCCAGGCAATGGCTGTTGTTGACAGAAAACGGGAGTGGCGTACACTTTAGCCAAGATTTGCTGTTTGCGGCATGAACTGATTTGATGGCGCTACGCTATTAACTAATTCATGGCGCTGCGGCTGAAAATAGAGTTGGCTTGCTTTTCAAAAGTTCCTACCAGGTAAATCAACATGACCCTACTACGTGAAATCCAGACTGATATTGTAAATCCAGCCATAAAACTTTCATCCATCCTTCGCAAGTCCAAGATTCTTTCTCGACGGTTGAAGCACAAAGAATTAGAGGAGTGGATAGAGCGGGAACTCAATGGATACGAAGGCATTAAGCATGAAAAGTTGCCACCCTACAGAAAAGCGATAACACAATCATTAGGGCAATTTACAGATGGCTATAAGATTGTAGATAAGATGCCGATCCAAATACCCAAGGAGGCGGAAGAACCTTACCGATGGGCTTCAACAATATACTTCTATGAGAGCGTTGGCGAACTTGAAACATTACTCGAAAGCCGCCAAGGGATGTTTGAACAGCCTTGGCCCAATGAGTTAGTAACTGGGATTCCTACACCTGGAGGAATGCGCTGTATACGTGCCTGGAAAGTAGTAACAAGTGCGCAGTTTCAATTCGTGCTCGAAAATATTCGCACCCGCCTACTTAATTTCTTGCTTGAACTAGAAGAAATAGACCCGAATGTGGGCGAAGGCGTAACCACAGGCGGGATTTCATCGGAGAAACTACAACAGGTTTTCATCACACAAATCTATGGAGGAAGCAACATTGTGGCGTCCGGAAATTCGGTCCGCCAAAACGCTCGTTTAAGTGTTACTTCTTCCCCACCCGATGAAATTGCACAAACCTTCATTGTTCTATTAGACAAGGTAAATTCTTTATCAAGCGCTGATGACAAGAATGACGCGCAAGCCGCGCTGAATGCGTTGGAAGCCGAAGCGCGGAAAGGGCAAAGTGCTCAGGAAAAGCCCGTTAGAAAATGGCTCAATTTCCTGCTCGAAACAGCGCCAGATATTGGTCAAGTCGCTATTGATACCTTCACTAATCCCATCAAAGGTTTGAGTACTGTTTTTCAGAAGATGGCACAAAGAGCCAAAAGTGAACGTGAAAGTAAGAAGTCACAAACTTAAACCATATGCGCAAGCTAACCACGGCGTCCTGAGAAACCGCCAGGTAGGTTGACGATAAACAATGCGGCATACCGATTTCTCCAGTGAGGGAATGCCGTAAGGCGGCA
>CAYSIV010000104.1:0-17697 GCA_964431175.1 uncultured Anaerolineales bacterium | reverse complement strand
GTGAAGGAGATGGAGGGAGGAGGGAAACAATAGCACGGATTTTCAGAATGAGCGGATTTCGATCTGCCCATTCTGCTAATCCGTGCTATGAGGCATATTGGGCAAAGCAAACTCCCCCACTAAAGCCGGGAGAGTCGTTTTTGAAAGCTGAGGCCTAAAGCGACTTCCGAAGTCTTGGAGACTTCGGAAGTCTGCACCAAAATAGGATTTCAAATCATGAAATACTTACCTGACATTCACACTGCACAGGACAAACCCGAACAGCTCGAGCAACTCTATCAGGCCGCCCGCAGGGAAAACGCCGCCGCCGAGTTCAAGGCCGACCTGCTGGCCTGCTACGACGAAGCGCCGGAAAATGTTTTGTACGCGGCCTGGTTCTACCGCTTCCAGCAATCGTCGGAGGCGCACGAGAGCGAGCGAAGCGAGCACCGGCACGTCAACTGGAAGCTGGCCGTGCCGCTCAGCGTCCTCACCGCCGTGATTCTGTGGCTGTTGTCCGACGACCAAAAATTGGCCTTCCGGCAATTTGGGAGTTTCCTGCCTTACCTCGCCCTGCTGTGGGCGCCCATCGTCGCCGCCCTGGTCATCGCCTTCATCACTCTCACCGCCAGGTTGGGCTATCGACGTTCCTGGCTCATGATCGCCGGGCTGGCCGGGGCGGCGCTCTATGTAATGCTCCTCTCGCCGGCGCGGGCCAATTACCGGGAGTTGATGATCCCGCACCTGCCCCTGTTGGCCTGGGCCGGAGTGGGAATCGGCATTCTGGGTCTGCGCTCGTCGCCGCAAAACAAGTTTGCCTTTCTGATCAAGTCCATCGAAACGGTGGTCACTGGCGGCGTCTACCTCATTGCCACCTACATCTTCGCCGGCATCACCTATAGCATGTTTCAGGCGCTGAACATCCACATCCCTGACCTGCTCAACCGTTTGATCTTCGTCGGCCCCGCCGGACTGCTCCCGCTCATTGCCGTCGCCACGGCTTACGACCCGACCCTGCCCCCGATCGCTCAGGAGTTCAAACGCGGGGTAGGCCGCCTCATCATCACCTTCCCCCGCATCCTGTTAGGGCTGTCGCTGATCGTGCTGGTGATCTACATCGTCGCCATCCCCTTCAACTTCATGGCCCCATTCAACAACCGCGACGTGCTGGTGATCTACAACGGCATGTTGTTCGCCGTCATGGCCTTGCTGGTTGGAGCCACGCCCGTCAACGCCGACGATTTATCTGACCGTTACCAGAATTTGCTCCGCGCCGGAATCATCAGTGTAGCGGGTCTGGTGGTCGTGGTCAGCCTCTACGCATTGGCCGCCATTGTTTATCGAACCTATCTCGGCGGCCTGACCATCAACCGCCTGACCATCATCGGCTGGAACAGCATCAATATCAGCCTGCTCGGGCTGTTGATTTACAAACAAGTCAAAGGCGGCAAGGCGGCCTGGATCGAGTCCCTGCACTCGACGTTTCACATCGGCAGTTTTCTGTACGTGGCCTGGGCGCTCTTCCTCTTGCTCGCCACGCCCTGGCTGTTTTAGGGCCACACCTGACAGGTGGGCTTCGCCAACACCTGTCAGAGGCTGTTTGAAAACATTAAGACGCGGAGTCTTTGTGGGGCGAATTGCCAATTCGCCCTACGATTGCTGAATTTCAAAATAGCCTCTCAGGTGTGGCCCGGACATCAACAATGAACCTCTACGATTCTCTCTCTCGCTTCTACGACCTCGAAAACGCCGACTTCACCGAAGACCTTGATTTCTGGGTGGGGTTGGCCAAAGACAGCGGCGGGCCGGTACTCGAACTCGGTTGTGGCAGTGGCCGCGTCACTCAGCAAATTGCCCGTGCTGGCATAAACATCGTCGGCCTCGACAACTCGGAGCCAATGCTGGCCCTGGCCCGCGCCAAGCTCAACCGCAAACCGGAACTCGCCGCCCGCGCCACGCTCATGAACGGCGACATGACCGGCTTCGATCTCTCCTCTCTCATCCCTCATCCCTTTTCTCTCATCATCTGCCCCTTCAACACCTTCATGCATTTGACGACGACCGCCGAGCAACTGGCCCTGCTCACCTGCGTCCGCCGCCACCTCAACCCCGGCGGCCTGCTCGTCCTCGACCTCACCAATCCTGCCCCGGCCTACCTGGACTCCAACGAGTCGCTTACCCTCGAGCGCACCTTCCGCGACGACGAGAATAAGCTGACCATCCAGCAATTCGCCGCCACGCGCGTGGATCGCACGGCGCAAATTGCCCACATTCTCTGGCAGTATGACGCCCTCGCCGCCGACGGCGCGGTGAAGCGGACGCTCGTGCCGCTGGCACTGCGCTACACCTTCCCGGCTGAAATGAGCCTGCTACTTGAACACTCCAACCTCAAGTTGGCGCACTTGTACGGTGACTACGACGAGTCGCCGCTAACTGACGACAGCGAACGGATGATTGTGGTGGCGGAGGCACAGTAATTGAACCGCGAAGCCGCGAAGAACGCAAAGGAAATATGAATGGCTCCGCGCCCTTGGCGTCTTTGCGGTACAAAGAGGGCTTATGAAAAAGTTGCTTCTGCTTTCGTTCCTTCTCTTCACCGCCTGTTCAGGGCTACGGACCGCGCCCACGCCAACGTCGCCACTCCCTCTGGTCGCCGCCACACCGGTTCCACCGACGGCGACGTTGCCACCGGCAACGGCCACATCGCCAGCGCCAACGGCCACTCGCGCCGTGCCGCCTGTCGGGCCAACCACACTGCCCACACCCTCCGGGCCAACGGACTTCACCTTCATTGCGCCCGACGGCGCCCAACTCGCCGTGGCCTACTACCCGCCTATCGTCCGGCCCGCCCCTGCCGTTTTGCTTCTGCACATGCTGGGCCGGAGCAAGGCCGACTGGGACTCGTTCGCCTGCAATTTGCAGAAGCAAGGTTACGCGGTGATGGCGATGGATTTGCGCGGCCACGGAGCCAGCACCGGGCCGGTGGACTGGACGAAGGCCGACGACGACACTCTCGCCGCGTGGCAAGTGCTTTCGAGCCGGCCTGAGGTGGACGTTACTCGCACAGCCATCGTCGGGGCCAGCATCGGTTCCAATTTGGCGTTGATCGCCGGAGCCGCCGAGCCGCGGGTGAAGGCTGTCGTCGCCCTCTCGCCCGGCGAGGATTACATGGGCCTCAAGCCCGGCGACACCATCGCCAGCTTCGGCGAGCGGCCCGTTCTGCTGGTGGCCAGCGCGGATGATGTTTACTCGTTCGACTCGATTCAAAAGCTCGCGCCCAAAGCCATTGCCGCCGAGAAGAAAGAATTCACCAACGCCGGCCATGGCCCGGCCATGTTCGCCGACCCAACACTGGAACCGTTTTTGATTAATTGGCTGAATAAGAACGTGAGAGACCTGAAGTAGAAAATCCCAAATCCCAACTTCCAAAATCCCAACAACATTCTTTTGGGAGTTGGGGTCTTGGGATTTGGGGTTTTTATTTGGCTCTTACCACCAGCACCGACGCCGGGCACTCGCGGATGATCTGGTCGGCCACATCGTCCAGCAACAGCTTGCGCCATAGGTCGCCGGTGGGCGGGTGGTGCGCGCCGATGATGAGCAAATCATAACCGCCAGTTTCGACCTCGGCCATAATTTCATCCAGCACCAGGCCGTGCCGAATCTTTGGCCTCAGGTCGCCTGCCGCCCCACCCTCGCGCGCCAGCGCCATCAGCCTCTGCAAATGCTGGCCCTCGCGTGTGCTTTGAGTCATTGCCTCTTCGGCGCTGTCCTGCAGGTCTTCCAGTTTGGCGTTCTCAGCCAGCGCCAGTTGCGACATGACGTGCAGAACCGTCACGCTTGCGCCTGTCCACGCCGCAACCCGCCCGCCCCACTGCGCGCACGACTCGCCGGGCCGCTCGCCGCCGGTGCACACCAGAATCCGCTTCACCGACTCGCGTTGGCTCTTGACGATCAGCAACGGCAAAGAAGACTGTTTCGCCAGTCGTGATGAAGTAGAACCGAGAAACAGTTTCGAGAGGCCGCGACCACTGCGCGTACCGATGACGATCAGATCAAAGCCGCCTTGAGTCGACTCGGTCAGGATTCGTTCTACGGGGTCGCCATCACTGACCCTGAAATGAGTGGCGTCCGCCCTCGCCGAGCGGGCCAGAGCAGAACCAAATCGCCCCGCCTCGTCGGCGGCTTCCGAGCCTTTGTCACAGATCAAAAACTTCATCGTCTACCTCACCAACATCAACGTGATCGGAATCCCGAAAATCAGCAAGAGAAAAAGCGCCAGGTTGCGGCGAGACGCGCCGATGATTTCGACGACGCGAAGCGCCGCGCGTTCGTAAGGGCGATAAGCGAACACCAAAAGCAGGAGCGAAACAAATGCCACGCTCACCATTTCGACCAGCACCACCGTGAAAGCGGGCGGGTTGTTGAGGAGAAGCGCCGCCGCCAGCGTGTCAATAAACGTAGTGATGTTCGCGCCCATGATATATGGAATAACATTCTCGCGGCGGATGTAACCGCGCGCTGAGAGCGGAACCAGCACCGAGAGCGACACCGACACCGACATGGTGACACTGGTGATGGCTAAACCCAATGCAAACGTGACAATGGGCCGGTAGAGCATCCGGGCCAGGCCGCTGAAGGCGCTTTCCTTTAGTTTCATATCAGGCAAGGCGTGATCGATCAAGTTCAGGCTGAACCACAGCACGCCGAAGCCGAGTAGAAACACAGCCCAGCGCGGCAGGAGGTGGATGGCAAAGTCTATAATGGGATCAAAGAGGATATCCATTAGTGAGACCAGGCCGCCGCCCAGCACCGGGTGCAACCAATCGAACGCGCCGACTTGTAGAAGCCACCAACCGACAACCAATGCCGGCGCATATACCGTGAAAGTAACGATCAGCGAGAGCAAGCCCATTGCCAAACTGCCTTTACGCTCGTGGCCGCGCAAAGAGTAGACGAAGCCCAGAGCCAACACGATGAACGAGGCCCCAAAACGGCTTCCGGCGATCATGGCAAACGCGCCGATTCGGTCAATGGCGCCCGCATCGAAAAACGTCAGCGCCGTAGCGGCCACCGGCGACCCCGACAACACGAGATAAGCGAACAGCCAGCCGAAGCCCAGAGCGTTGAAGGCGTTCTTCACCGACAATTCTTCACGCACAAACGGAGCCAGCGCTTTAGCTCCGCTCTTGAGGAGTTGAATCGCCAGAATAAATAAAAAGAGCGCAAGAAGGAAAATGCCAATCTTGCGCCAGTTGATCCGACGGAGCCAGGCCAGAGCTGCCGTCATGCTTCGCCCTTCACCTCACGCCCCAATCGGTCAAAGTATTCGGCCAGGTAATGTCGGCGCTCTTCGGCGATAGCGCGAGCACTGGCCGTGTGAAAACGCACCCGTGAGAGTTTGAAGAGAAATTCGTGATACGGTGTGTGTGGCTCGCCCGGCTCCTTCTCCAATGTCGCCTTGAATTTCTCGGAAACTTCGGCAGTGAGCGGCTGACCGGCGAGGGCGGCATAGGCAAAACTGCGGGCCACGCCAATCGCGCCTAGCACGTCAAGTTTGTCGCAATCGAACAAAATTTTGGCTTCGAGTGTTTGCGGGGCTTCGGCGCCGCGAAAGCGATGAGCGAGGATGCAGTGTTGAACGGCTTCGATTCGGTCTTCAGGCCAGCCTTCCTCAGTTAGCACTTTACGGGCGAACTCAGCAGAGGCGTGGTGATGAGTCGGGCGAGCTGACTCGCCGGCCCTCCCGCCCCTCCGCTTCGGGGGTCTTTGAGGCGCGGCATCGGCAGAGTCGTGAAGCAGAGCCGCCGCCAGCAAAATACCCATGTCGGCGCCTTCGGCTTTGCCGATGCGCTCGGCTAGGCGATAGACTCGCAGAACGTGGGCAAAGTCATGCACCGGGTCGGCGCTGGCATACCACTGGCGAGCCTGTTCAAAGGTGAGCATGGAGATAGGGGCGTTCAATGGACCGCCCCTGCTAATCACGTTGCTTGAAGGTAATGCCAATTGCAACGCCAAGACCCAGCCCTAAAACGATGGCGATAGCGCCGCAAATGCCGGCCAGCCCAAGCGCCTCGACCGAGAGCAAAGGGTTGGATGGCGGAGTGGGCGTGATAAAAGGAGCAGACGAGGGGCCGATGGGCGGAAACGGGGTGGGTGTCGGGGTTGCCGTCACAAACAGGGGCGTTTGTTGAGTGCCAGTCGCCGAGAGTGACAGGATAATGCCCTCAAGGGGTTGAACAGGGACAGGCGCTTGCCCTGAGGCGGCGGTGATTTCGGCAATGGTGTCTGCATCCGGCGAGGCGATGGGAACGTATTGATCCCGATTAAGGGCGTACATTGGCAAGGCTGGCTCGCCGATGGCATAAAAGATGTAGTGGTCGCCGACAGAAAGCTTAACCGGGCAATTTACAGATTGGATGAAATTGAGTTGAAGCGCAGGCGCAAAGCTATTGCCAGTGAGTTTGAGAAACTGCACGACCTGCACAATGACCGACGCGCCATCGGCGAAGGAGACAACGCCTTCGGCCACAACATCAGCGGCCTGAGTGTGTTCGGCAATGCTGTGAGTCGAAGCGCAAGGATCGGGCGTGGCCGAGAGCGCAAAGAGGGTGGCGGCGGCTTGGGTCAGGATAAGGGACTGCCCTGCCGGGTCGGTGGAGTATGATGCTATCGCCGCATTGGAGGTGGCATAGACTTCGGTGAGGATGGGGGCTACATTCGGGGTAGGTGTGGGCGTGCCGTCGGAGCCACGGACCAAAGCAACTTGAGTGAGGATCGGGCCGGGGGCAGACAGGAAGACGGGTTGTTGCCCCGACACGGCGCCGGCTTCGGCCAGCGTCTGCGAGTCAGCAGGGGCAATCGAGTCGAACTGGCTAAGGTAAAAAGCCCGGTAGCCATTCACATCATCGCCGTTCACATAAAAGATAAAATGATCGCCAAGTACAACCGACGAAAGACACATTGACGACGGGCCATAGCCGGCAACTTTGATCGTGGACGGGCCGTTGCTTTTGATGTATTGCACAACCTGGATGGTGGCAATCTCCGGGGAGTATTGCCCTTCGGTGGCAATGACCACCCCTTCTAATACAATGGGCGCGGCTTTCACATGATCGGCAACGCTGTAATAAGTCAGGCCGCCGGGCGGCGGGGTGCAGGCAAAGGCCGGAACTGGCCGTATCAATAACCCAGTTACCGCAAGGGCAAGAGCAGTGACACGGGTAAAGTAAGAGAAGGCGTTGTTCATTCTATACATTACAGATTGGAGATTGCTTCGGTGACTTTCCTCAATTGAACAACGAAATCGTCTAACTCATCAGGATCCTTGAAAACCTCAATTATGGAATCGCTGTGGGCAATCTGATTTCTCAGATTTTCAACTTGTTTGAAAAAATGCTCTGCTTTTGATTTGCTTTCGAAAGGAAGCACGCCGAACAGATGGGGGCTGCGAAGCAGGATTGTCTGCTTATCGACAAATGTGGTGCAGAGGATAATCTTCTCAGGAGTGACTTTATCCTTGTATTTCTGCTGGCAAAGTTCAAGTGCCTTGTAATATCGGGCTTCTGGCAGAAGTTTCAAATGTGTTTCTGCGCCTTTATATGAACCCGAGAACAAGTCAACCATCGCCGCTTCCAGGGCCATGATGAGCGAAAAGAGGCAAAGTTTGATCGGCAGTTTGTCCAAATCATCAAACGAAACTACATGAGTAATCTCATTGCGAGTCAACACAAAGAAAAATCGGCTTTGTATAAAAAGAGGGATCAACTCAAGCAACGGCATCGATCGGGAAACAATTTGATCCGGGGATATCAAAGTGCAATACTCGCCCGCTGGCCCATCCTCTGGCCCATCAAATTTTTCATCAGGCTCATCGAATACAAAGCCTGCCGCTATGTAACCATAAGTCTTGCCCTCATCGTGCACAAGACAAAAAAAGTTATTGCTGTCAGGGAATTCTGCAAGCGTTTCGGTTATGGCCACGAAAGCATCTTGAACAGTATAACTTGGCGGCACGACGGCAAGGCGCTGAGCGATATCTGCCACTTGAAATGCTGTGGCAACAGTCTCGAAGTGAGATGATGAATGCTTCTCAGGCATCTGCTTAATCTCTCGCCACCACCATCGCAATCGCGTGCTCGTGGGTGTGGCTCAGGCTCACCGACCATTCACGCCAGCCGAGCGTCCGCGCCAGGGCTTCGGCGTTGCCGATCAGCTTGAGGGCCGGTTCGCCGCGCTCGCCGCGGACAATTTCAAGTTCCTTCCAGGCCACGTCGCCAATGCCCGTACCCAGCGCCTTGGCTGCCGCCTCTTTGGCTGCGTAACGCGCCGCCAGCGCCGGCGTGCGCCCGTTGGCATCGATCAACTCCTGCTGAGTGAAGAAGCGGCGAAAGAACCGGTCGCCGTACCGCAAAATGGCCCGGTCGATTCGGGAGACCTCGATCATATCCACGCCGCTCCAGATCAAAGGATGAAACATGAATTATGAAGGATGAAGAATGAGCATCGCCTCATTCCGAGTTCGTCTTTCATAATTCATCCTTCCGATTTTTCTTCCGGCCCGGCCACGGCCAGCGCGTAACGCTCCGGGTCGAGATACCTGGCCGCCACGGCCTGCACACTCTCGCGAGTGATCGCGTTAACCAGCGACGGATAGCGGCGCAGGTAGTCCAGGCCCAAGTTGTAGAGTTCAATACTCTCCAACATACCGGCCACCCCCTCGTTCGTTTCCAATTGCAGTGGCAAGCGGCCCACAAAAAGCGATTTGTTGTCGGCCAGTTCAACTGGCGTCACCTTCTTCGTCGTCAACCGCTTCATCTCGCTCACGATCAATTCGATGGCCAACTCCACATTCTTGGGGTTGATGCCCGCCCCAATCTGCCACGGGCCGGGGCCAAGGCCGCCCGTCACCTGGCTGTAAACGTAGTAGGCCAGGCCGTGTTTCTCGCGCACTACGTCGCCCAGCCGCCCGTACATACCGAACACGCCGAAGATGTTGTTGGCCATGCGCGCGTCAAGAAAATCAGAATCACTGCGTTGCGGGCCGATACACCCCATAATGAGGTCGGACTGCAACTTACCGGGGATGGCGACGTGCTTGCGTTTGACTTCGGCCAGACGGGGCGCGGGCGGCAGGGGAGGCCGACTCGGTTGGGGCGACTGCCAATCGCCAAAATGCTTTTGCACGAGCGCCACAGCTTCTTCAGCCTTTACTGCGCCGACCACCACAACGATCATCCCCTTCGGCCCGTAATACGTCCGGTGGAAGTTCACGATCTCTTCGCGGGTGATGGTGGCAACCGTTTCAGGGTAGCCGTCGTCGGCCACACCGTAAGGATGGTCGGGATACAGAAGTTCGTCAAACGACATCGAGGCCATGGAACCAGTGTCGTGGGCGCGGATGGTGAATCCGGTCATCATCTCGCCGCGCACTTTCTCAACATGCTCAGGCGGGAAGGTCGGGCGGCGCAAAGCGTCGGCGGCCATACCGAGCAGAAAATCCAGGTCTTCGGCCAGTGCCTTGCCGCCGAAGCCGGTGGTGTGCGTGCCGCCGCCGAACGACAGCCGCGCGCCAATGGACTCGATTTGCTCGTAGATTTCGGCGAAGGCGTAGCGCTCGGTGCCGCGCATGAGGCAGGCGGCCGTGAAGCGCGCCAGGCCCGATTTCTGGCGAGACTCGTCAAGCCCGCCCACTGGCAGGCTACCGTCAAACACTACCGCTGGGCTGGTGAAATTCTCGCGGGCCAACACGACGATCCCATTCGGCAGTTCGACCCGCGTTGTGTCGTCCGGGCCGGGGAGGGAGGAGACGTTGAGGGTGGGGGCAGTAGGCTGTATTACTGTCTTTGTTGCTCTGCGTTTGGTGTTCGACGAACTACGTTTCTTCGTAGGTTTACTCATAGCTTGCCTCAAGAACAACGGATTTCCCGAATTGTACGGATCGATCTGTTGAATTCGCTAAATCCGTTGTCTCACTTTGGCTGATACCACCCCACCGTCCGGTTGCTAATCTCAAATCACTTGTGAGCAATCTCGGTCTCTTCCATCCAAGCAGGCTTCAGATTGTAATAGAGCACATCCGGGTCAATATCCGCGCCGTTATCCCAGCCAATTGTATTGCCAACAATTTTTACCGAACGGAACATGGCTGGATCGTTTCGTATTGGTTCAAAGATCGAGCCATGCAAATAGGGCTGAAGGTCAACTTCCTTTTTCAGGCCATCGGCAAACGTAAGGCGCACTTTGAATCCATCTAGGGTTTCTACTGCCTGAATGCGAACTAAAGGTCCTAAGCGTTCCATTGGAAATCTGCTCCTTTCGATCAGTCGAGCGGTTCAATATCCTGTAACGGCTCTTGCGCTCGTGCCTTGGCCCAATTGGCTCTGACCGCTGAATTCGCTAAATCCGTTGTCTCACTTCGGCTGATACCACCCCACCGTGCGGTTGCTTCGCGCCAAGTATTTTTGCGCCACGCGGTGAACGTCGGCCACTGTCACCTGAGTCAGGCGAGCAAGGTAGTTCTCGAACCACTCGTAGGAGTCGATGATCTCGGAAAAGCCATACCAGAAGCCCAGGTTGGTCACGCTCTCGGCGCTAAAGGCGAACGAGGCTTTGGCTTGCTTGATAGCCTTTGCCAACTCGGTTTCGGCCACCGGCTCGTTGACGACACGATCCATTTCGGAGCCGAGCGCTATCTCCACTTCGCCTAGAGTATGGCCCTGCCGCACGGTGGCGGCGATGGAAAACAGATACGGATCAACCGACGCCGTCAGCCCCCCACCCACTCCGGCGGCCAACTCGGTCTCCACCAACGCTTTGTAGAGCCGACTCGATTTGTTAGATGTCCCGCCGCCAAAAGCATTGAACGATCCCGCTCCAGCCAGGATCGATTCGAGAGCAACCATCGGATAAAAGTCGGGGTCGGTGGCGGCTGGGGCATGATAGGCCATTTCGAGGTAAGCTGTCTCGCCATCCCCTTCCACCATCACCCGCCGTTCTCCTTTTTGCACCGGTTCGGGGCGCGTGAACGGTTTGATGGGCAGGCCACGCGGGATGCCTTCGTACAATTCTTTGATGCGCTTGAGCATCTTCTTGGCCTCGAAATCGCCGACGACGACAGCGATGGCGTTGTTGGGTGCGTAGTAAGTGCGATAGTGCGTATAGAGATCTTCACGCGACATGGCGCGCAGGTCGGCCATGTCGCCAAGTGTTTCGTGATGATAGCCGTGAACGGTGAAGGCAGCCTTGCGCATCAGCTCGCCGAGTTGGAACGTCGGCTCGTTTTCAGAACCTTCGCGCTCAGAGATGATGACCGTGCGCTCGGACTCGACTTCTTTGGGCGGAAAGAGGCTGTGAGCCATGCGGTCGGCTTCGAGCCGCAGGCCGAGATCGATTTTATCGGCGGGCATCGTCTCAAAGTAAGTCGTCCAATCGATAGAGGTCATCGCGTTCCAAGCGCCGCCGTCGCGCGATACGGCTTTGTCAAGCAAGCCCGCCGGGAACTGCTTTGTCCCTTTGAACATCATGTGCTCCACCCAGTGCGAAGCGCCGGTGAGGCCGGTGCGCTCGGTGCGCGAGCCGACGCGATACCACACCCACCAGGTAGTGACCGGGGTGGTGTGAGCTTCCTTGAGAATGACCGTCAGCCCGTTTTTGAGTTTCGTTTTGAAAACGCCGTTTCTACCCATACCAGTTCCTCATCAATTCCAACGCCGAAAATAGACTCTATCGGAAATAGCGGCCTTCGACAAGCTCAGGCCGCGTATGACAGGCTCAGGCCGCGCGCTGACGCGAAGCGGTCGAAGCGCGCACTGGCTTATTTTGAATAGAGCCCAATATAGACTTGGCGATCATACCACAGCGATTCCCTCTCCTTGTCGAGCGCCATTCTCGACGGCGCGCAAGCGGGGGGTTAGGGATGAGGGTAAGGGTGAGGCGGTATAATCCCCCCATGCCCGATTGGTTGATCGTCGCTTCTTTTTTTCTACACCTCGTGGCAACCGTCGCCTGGGTGGGCGGCATTACTCTGATGGCAATCGTCGGCTACCCTGGCCTGCGGCGGGTGCTTGGCCTGGGTCAACAAACTGGGGCCGCCGTCGCCGAACTCCAGCGCCGCCTCGCCCCGCTCTATTTGCTTTCGTTGATCACTCTGGGACTGACTGGCCTCATGCAAATGTCAGTCAACAAGAATTACGAAGGCTTTCTCGCCATCGGCAACGTCTGGTCGGTTTCAATTTTGCTCAAGCATATCGCCTTCTTCGTCATGGCCGCCCTCACCGCTTATTCCGTTTGGGGCTTGTCGCCGGCCCTCAACCGGCTGACTCTGCTCGAAGCCAAAGGCAAAGCCGGCAATGGCGAGTTGACGGTGCTACGCAACCGTGAAGAGCGGCTCAACCAACTCAACGTCGTCTGCGCTATCATTGTGTTACTATTCACGGCCATCGCCCGCTCAGTATAATTGTTCATTGGAGCCTTTATGCCCATCACCCACCACGAACCCCGCGTCTTCCGCAATCGCGGCGTTGAAATCGCCCTCGCCCCCAGCTACGAACAACTGGAGAAGACGACGCTGGCCGCCGTCGAGCCGCTGTGGAAGAAGTACCCTAAGGCGGCCAAAGTTTGGGAACTGATCACCGGCGACCCCGAAATGCGCGCCAACTGGGACATGGCCGACTACCTGACCGTGACCAAACTCAGTTACAACGATCACGGTGAAACCCACGCCCGCCTGGTGGCCGCCAACGCAGTATTGATTTATCAACTTCTGCTGGACGCGCATGTCGTTCCCGACGTGGCGCGTTCCGGCGCGGGCGATGAAGACGATGCCTGCGCCGTTATCGTAGCCGCTTGCCTCCTGCACGACATCGGCAACCAGGTTCACCGCCAGGGACACGAACTGGTCGGCGTTATTCTGTCTCAACCCATTCTCGACCGTCTTTTGCTGGAAGTCTATCCCGATGTTGAGCGCCGGATCGAACTGCGGGCCTTCATTCTGCACGCCATTCTTGCCCACGACCTCAACCCCATGCCGCTCACCTTTGAGGCCGGGCTGGTTGCCCTGGCCGACGGCACCGATATCACCAAAGGCCGGGGCCGCACTGCCTTCGATCTGGGCAAGGTGGACATTCACTCGGTGTCGGCGCTGGCAATTGACGAAGTGCGGATCGCCAAGGGCGAGCGTCACCCGGTGGAAATCACGGTGGTGATGAACAACTCGGCCGGCATCTTCCAGATCGAAAACACCCTCACCCGCCGCCTAAAGAACAGCCCGCTGACGCCGCACGTCAACATCATCGCCCTGACTCACCCTGAAGACTCCCGGAGCGACATGCGCATCATCGAGCGGCTATCATTGCAGAACGGCACGTTCAAAACGGAATGATGGACAAGGAGACAGGGAGACAAGGAGACGAGGAGAACTTCAAATCACCTTGTCCCCTTGTCTCCCCTTCTTGCAAAGGGCGTTCCTAATTGTTTGAGATCCTCTTCCTCGGCACCTCGGCCTCTGCGCCTTCTATCCATCGCGGGCTGTCGGCGCAGGTCATCATGCACAACGAGCACCGCTTTCTGGTGGACTGCGGCGAAGGCACGCAACGCCAGATTTTGCAGAGCGGCGTCGGCTTCAAGCGCCTCAACCGGATTCTGATCACCCACGGCCACCTCGATCACATTCTCGGCCTGGCCGGCCTGCTATCCACCTTCACCCGTTGGGAAGCCATTGACTATATTGAACTCTACGCCGGCAAGTCGGCGCTGGAGCGTATCCACGATTTGCTGTACAGCGTGGTTCTGCGCGGGGCGAAGCCGCCCATGCCAATTGAATTTTGTGAGCTCAAGCCCGGCCCGCTCTTCGACGAGGACGACTTTGCCGTCACAGCTTTCCCGGTTCAGCATCGCGGCCCGGACTGTTTCGGGTTTACCTTTGAGGAGAAATCGCGCCGCCCATTTCTCAACGACCGCGCCACCGAACTTGGCGTGCCATTCGGCCCGGAGCGCAAGATTCTGGTCGGCGGCCAACCCATCACCTTGAGCGATGGCCGCGCGATCCGGCCCGAGGAGGTGCTGGGTGAGACTCAGCAAGGCACAAAGTTTGTCTTTATGGCCGACGTGGGGCGCACAACCGATTTAGTGAAAATTTGCCACGAGGCAGACGGCTTGGTGATTGAGGCGACCTATCTCGACGTGGAAGCCGACATGGCCAAGCAGTTCGGCCACCTCACGGCCAAACAGGCCGCGACTCTGGCCCGCGACTCTGGCGTGAAGCAACTCTACCTCACCCACATCTCTCGCCGCTACCGCGAGCGCGACATTCTCGACGAAGCCAAGGCCATCTTCCCGAACACGATTGTGGCAAGGGATTTTGATCAGTATAAGATTGTGAGGGAGAAATGAAGCAGGGCGGAGTGTGATGGCGCTTTTAGTCGGCAGAGTTTCTCAGGGTGCGTGGTTGAGTAGGCGTCTTGTGGGTGGGAGATTTTTCGTCTTCAGGTCTGTGCTTCCACGAACCTTTTGGCAAGGACACCCGCATCTGCTCGACGATGGCGACTTTCTCTTCCCAGGATAACGCCGCCAGCGCCAATCTTCGTTGCGCTTTGGCGGAAAAAATGTGGGAGAGGTCTGGATAAGTCTGCATAAGCCGTTGTCCGTTCTCTTCCAGGAATCGCCTGCGAAAAACCCCACCAATTGCGTAGCGTCCGATGAGACCTTCCTGCTCCAGCCGGTTGATGACCGCCAGCGTCTTTTCCATAGCAAAAGTATACCAGCGATTGCCTCGGGGAAATGAAGCCAGGAGTGTGTACGCAAAAGACGTCAGGTAAACGCCTGTTCTGCCGCAGTTCGCGAAGCGTGCGGCAGGCGGCTGTCAGCAGTGCAACTGCTGACGAACTTTGCGCGCACACGGCCGGGAAGCAACGCTGTGATAGAATGATCCTCGTTGAAGGTTGGGAGATTACAATGAGCCAAACAATACTACAAATACGCGACGGGGAGTTGACACTGCCCGCCAGCCTGCGCAACCGCTACAAACTAAAAGAGGGCGACTCCTTGACCCTGATCGATCTGGGAGGAGTATTCGTTCTCGCGCCACAAAAGGCGCTCGTCGCTGAACTGACCGCCGAACTGGAACTCCAACGCAAGGCCGCCAAGCTGAGTGTTGCCAATTTACAAGAGGGATTGGATGAGCAACGCCGAATCTACGCCGCCGAAAAGTACGAAAGAAGCACCGCCCGTCCCAAGACTTCTGATAGACGCCGACGTTCTGGTCGCCGGCGCGTTCTCCACGACGGGAGCTAGCCATCTCATTCTGCGGCTCAGCGAGTTTTCAATTTTGCGGTGTGCCGCTCCAGTTCAAGTCCGCGAAGAAGCCGAACGTAACATCCGATATAAATTGCCGGAAGCGGTTCATACGTTCCGCACTCTGGTTGACCACGCGCTCGAAATTTTCCCCGACCCGTCTGTAGACGACGTCGATCGCTTCGCTAATCAGGCGCACCCCGAAGACGTTTCCATCCTCGCCTCGGCAGTGTTGAGCAACTGCCAATATCTCATCACATTCAATAGACATTATCGGGAATAACATTATGACGCTCCCCAACCGCGTCCTCGCGGTTGGTCGCCCGCGAGGACGCGGGCTATGAGCTTATTTCCGATAAGGTCTAATACTCGCCATTACTATCCCGGTGAAAGTCTTGGCCTGACTATTATCACGCCCGGCAAATTCGTAGAACGGCTGCGACTCGCAGTGAGCGCGCTCGTCTCGACCTGACGAAACTGCCGCTCTTCACCCACGTCTCCCGCCGCTACCGCGAGCGCGACATCCTGGATGAAGCCAAAGCCATCTTCCCAAACACCGTCGTGGCGCGGGATTTCGATCAGTATAAGGTTGCGCGGGACAAATGACACGAGAGTGTTATGACCTGGCAAGTCAAAATCATCGAAAAGGGACGATACGGACAGATTGAATACATCGAGGACGGCCAGGTTTGCCGGTGCGATTGGGAGTTTGGCGGGGGCGATACGCTGGCTATTCTTTTTATCCCTTCACTGGACAACTGGGATGCCAACTACCCCTGGGCAAAAGGGAGACGCCAGGAGGTGCTGAATCGCGTGGTGAGTGAGGTGCGCCGCCAGCGCGCCCCGTCGGCCAGCATCGAATGGGATGAGGCCCGGAATTGTGTCTATCTCAAGGAACACCGGGGCCGTGATTGATGCTCCCCCCTCACAACAACCTGACGAAAGAGTGCTTTGGCCTAAACTTCTGCCTATAAGGGTTTTGAGCGAATTGAGTACATCTAATTTGCTCAATCATTAGTTCGGCGGCTTGTATTTGACACGCGTGCTTTTTGTTTTAGGAATATATCCTTCTTGTGTTGGCTCATACGGTTATATGGATGTGGAGGAGCAGTCAATGGCACAATCGTCGAACAATATTGATGTGTACCTCGAGATCGGGAGGAAACGAACCTTCGCTGGCGTGATTGAATGGCCCGGCTGGTGTCGCATGGGCCGCGATGAGGCCACCGCGCTCCAGGCGCTATTCGAGGCTGGCCCTCGTTACGCGCGCATTCTGCCCCCGGCCCGGTTGGGTTTTCAGGTCACTCACGATGTCTCGGCGTTCGTCGTCGTCGAACGATTGAAAGGCAATACCACGACCGACTTTGGTGCGCCCGATCTGGCCCCAACCAGCGATAGACACCCAATCCGTGACACGGAATTGCGACGCCTTCAAGCCATCTTGAAGGCCTGTTGGCGGGCTTTGGATGTTGCGGTCGAGAGCGCCCAAGGGAAGACCCTACGCACTGGCCCACGTGGTGGGGGCCGAACCCTCGAAGGAATCCTTCAACATGTGCGGGGCGCAGAGATAGGCTACCTCTCCAGCTTGGGTGGGAAGGTGCCGCTGACCGAGGCACTTCAACCGTCCCAAGAGGAAACCCGGCAAGCCATTCTGGAAACCTTAGTAGCCTCGGCGCATGGTGAAATCGCTGAACAGGGGCCGCGCGGTGGGAAACGTTGGCCACCCCGTTACTTTGTCCGCCGTATGGCGTGGCATGTGCTGGATCACGTCTGGGAGATCGAGGATCGGATTATGTAATCCGGTCCCGAGGCTGTACTGGTAACCCGACACCATGTATCCACATCAGAGTGCCGCCGAAGTTGCGGTCGGCGAGGGGATCGCTTCCCTCGCCGCCGTTTCAGAACCGTGCTTGAGACCCTTCGACAAGCTCAGGGCATGCTTTCGCCTCACACGGCTCCTCAAGACAAGGGCTGTTGTCACACCGCACCTGTCGGTGGGTGCAGGTGTCAGCACCACTTGAAGCCCTCTTTAACCACTCAACAACTTCTCCGCCCTCTCACACACCGCCTCCGCCACCTCAGCCTTGCTCATCAATGGCAGGGTTTGCGCCCCGCCCCCGGCGTCAATGATCGTCACCCGGTTCGTGTCCACGAAGAAGCCGGAGTCTTTGGCCGTGACGTCGTTGGCGACGATGAGTGAGAGTTTCTTCTTCAACACTTTCTCACGCGCGTTTTCAATTAGGTTCTGAGTCTCAGCGGCGAAGCCAACGGTGATCGTCGGCTTGCCGGTCTTCTCTTTGCGCTCGGCCACGGCGACCAGGATGTCAATCGTCTTGGTCAGCTTCAGGCTGTAGTTGTCCAGCCCGCCGCGCTTGATTTGACCGAGCCGATGTTTGAGCGCGACCTGGAGAAGGACCAAATCATGGC
>CAYSIV010000103.1:12666-17738 GCA_964431175.1 uncultured Anaerolineales bacterium | reverse complement strand
CTTCGCTTCGCTCAGCATGACAAACCGGCGAGGGATTTCCGTCGGGGTGTACTAGTGCGTCACGCCCAGCCGCTCGAACACCTGCCGGGCTTGTGCCTGCGCGGCTTGCGCAAGTTCGGCATCCGCCGGGGTGTGGCGGGCCTGACGCAGTTCGGCGATGGCGTTAAGACAGCGCGCGGCTTCGTATTCGTTTCCGGCGGCAGTGAAGGCTTCGCAGGCTTCGGTGTAGGCGGCCAGGGCTTCGTCCACGTTGCTGCGCGCCGCCACCAGTTCGGCGTGCGTCTGGCGTGACATGGCGAACCAGATTCGACTGCCGTACTGTTTGGCCGCCTCTTCCAGTTTGTGGCAAAAGTTTTCGGCAGTGGCAAAATCGCTGTGCGCCACATGGACGCTGACGGCGGCGGGGAACAGCAGCGAGTCGCAAGTGGCGCAGTTGCCGTGGCGTTTGCCCATTGCCAGACCGAGGGCCAGGTAGTGGCCAGCGGCTTCGAGGTCGCCCGCCAACAGACGGTTGCGCGTCATCGAGGCGTATAACCGCGCTAGGCAGTGAGCGCGCATAGTTGCGCGCTCGGCGGCGATGACACCTTCATCGAAAGAGGCGAGCGCTTCGTCAAGTTGGCCGCGCGCGGATTGCAGAACGCCTAACCTTTGCCAGGCCAATGCTTCGCCGGAGGCTGCGCCAAGCTCCCGGTGCAGTTTGACGGACTCGCGCAGGGCCGCTTCGGCTTCGTTCCAATGCCCGGCCTGAAATTCGAGCGCGCCGTTGAAGCACTGGCAGAGCGCAATCGCCCGCGGCGCGTTCATTCGCCGCGCCTGGTTCTGGGTCACGCTCACTGCCTGCTTCACTTCGTCGTAGCCTTTATCACCATACAGGTGATACTCCCACAGTCAAAGGTGAACGTCGAAGGCGTCGGTCACGTCGAGGCCGGGGCCGGCCAGCGCCTCGCGCTTTTGTTCATAGCCGATGCCGGTCTGCCATTCACCTAGCGAGTGGCAGGCCAGGGCCAACATCTCGAAGGCGCGGGCAATCGCCTGCGAATCGTTCAGCCGCTCGGCGATGGCCAGACTGCGCTGGGCCACGTCGAAGGCTGCTTGATATTCATTGCGATGCCAGTGCAATTGCGACAGGTTGTATAAGACATTTGCGAACTCGAGGGCATCTATGTCGCCGCCTTCAAGCTCGGTTAGAGCTTTTTGCAAATGGACCGCCGCCTCATCGAGTTGACCCGCCGTTAGCAAACCCATTGCCGCCAGGCGGCGGATGCGCGCCCGGTCGGGCGGTTGCGGCTTCCAGTCCTCGCCTGAAACTTCCAGCGCGTTGTTGAAAGCGGCAACGGCTTTAGGCGTGTCGGCCAACACTTTGTAGTATTTGCCGAGTTGTTCAAGCAATCGGAAGCGGCGTTCGGAGTCGGGCAGGCCTAGGGCGTCGAGCAGGGCCAGCGCTCGCTCGTTGTAGTTGATGGCAACTTCAAACGCGAACACGCGCGCTGCTTTCCTCCCGGCCTGGATCAGATAAGCAAGCGCGCGGTCGCGGCGGTTGCTCAAATCGTAGTGAAAGGCCAATTCTTCGGCGTGAGGCTCAAGGCCGTTGGGGCGGCGGGCATAGACGGCTTCGATGGCTTCGGCGGTCTCGCCATGCAGGTGAGCGCGCCGCGCCCGGCTGAGAGAGTCGTACAGAGCGCGGCGGATGAGGGGATGCCGGAAGCGGTAGCCAGTTTCTGTTTCTTCGAGCAGGTCGCTGGTGAGGGCAGCTTCGAGAGCGTCGAGCAGATCGCCGTCGGGCAGGGTGGTGACGTTGCGCAGTAAGTCGAACTTGAATTCGCGCCCCATCACGGCGGCGGCGGTGAGGACCGTCTCAACCGGCGGTCCCAGGCGTGAGACACGTTCGCGCAACAGCCCGCCGAGGCCCGCCGGGAGGCTAATATCTGCTCCCGCCTTCAACTGCCATTGCCCTTTTCGTTCTTCCACTTGCTCATCTTTGAGCAAGGCCTGAATGATCTCGCGGGTGAAGAAGGGATTGCCTTCGGTGATGTCGTAGACGGCGGCCACTAACGACGAGGCGGCTTCACCGCCGAGTTCCCCGGCCAACATCCGGGCAACCGCCTCCACGGTGAGCGGCGTCAGAGTCAACGTGTCGCTTAATCGTTCGCGATACAGAGAGTTGAGAAAGGTAGAAAAGGGCGAGCCTGCCGGAGCAAAATCGGCGCGATAAGTTGCCACGAGAACGACGGGCGCTGTTCGCGTTTGGCGGGCGAGGTAGTGGAAGAGTCGCAGGCTGGCTTCGTCGGTCGCGTGCAGATCGTCTACCAGAAATGCAACGGGGGCCGTTTGGGCCAGATCGGTGAGGAACGTGGCGACAGCATTGAACAAGGCCCAGCCTTCCTGTTGCGGGTCGCCAGAACCAAGACGCTTGAAGTGAGTGACGGGGTTTTTCTCCGAAGGCAGGCGGTGCCCGGCGAGGTAGCGGTCGAAGGCTTCGACGAAGGGCTGGTAGGTCAACTGCCCTTCCTGTTCGTAGGCCGCGCCTAAGAGGGTGATCATCTTGCCGCCGGCGGCGGCGCGCCGCCCCTCAGCCGCCAGCAGGGTTTTGCCAACGCCTGTGTCGCCGGTGAGCAGGATCGTTTTGCCCTGGCCTCGCCAAGCGGCCTTGATCCACTCGCGTAACGTTTCGAATTCCGCATCGCGCCCGATAAGATGGGCGCTTTGTCCCACTTCGTGAGCGGCAGGTGCGGGCGGCGACCAGGCCGGTTGGGCGGACGATGGCAGGGGAGCAAGGTCGCCGCTGAGGATTTGGGAATAGAGCGCAGCGGTCTCCGGCTCAGGTGGCACGTCAAGTTCGGCGGCCAGCGCGTCCACACAGGTCTGATATTGGCGCAAGGCTTCGTGGCGGCGGCCGGCGAGGGCGTAAGCGCGCATCAATCCGCGATGAGCCAATTCGTCGGCCTGATCCTGCGCTACCAGCGGGGCGAGCATGGAGATGACGGCGGTGTAATCACGAACGTCGCGGGAGTGCGCCGCAAGTTTCAGCCGCGCTTCACGGTGCAGGCGGCGAAGGGAGTCGCGTGGAGCCGCCGTCCAGTCGGCGTAAAGATCGTCGGGTAGGAGATCGCCAGCGTATAGCTCAATGGCCGATGGAAGATTGTTGATTGCAGATTGAGCCGCCTTCTCGAATTCAGGGGCATCTACCCAGACCTGGTCGGTCAGAGAAAGCACGCTGTCTTCAAAGGCGAAGACGGTTTCGGCAGTGCCGGGGCCAAGAGTGGAGTCCAGAGTCTGGCGCAGAGCGTGAAGGGTGCGGTAGAGGTTGTTTGCGCCAGAGGCGGGGTCGGTTTCGGGCCAGAGGAATTCGATGGCTTTGTCTTTAGTGAGGCGGCGCTCCAGAGCCAGGCGTTGAAGAAGCGTTGCGGCCTTGCGGCGTGACCAATCGGCGGTGTGCAAAATCATCGCCCCTCGAGACACTTCAAAGCGACCGAGGAGAAAGACTCGAACGGAAGGCTTTGTCGAGGCTGACATTTGTGGACTATTGTACTCCTAATTTACAGAGACTTTGTTATAGTCCAAATTTGTTGTAGGGTTTGCCAGTGTTGTGCTACAATCCCGTTATCCTCGGTCTCCAGTCGGCGCACGGGCGTCCGCAAGCGCCGGCGTCGGGCATCCTCGCCCGTCGGAAAGTGCTGGTGGCTATCAACAGTCGGCGAAGCCTCACGGCATGTCAACTTTGAACAACCAGCTTCGGCTTCTGGGCTGTTGGCTTCAGATTTTGTAAATTGGAGGTCACCGTGTCCGAAGTACAAACTTACACTCTCACGATTAATAACCAATCGCGTCAGGTGACTGTTGCACCGCAAACACTACTCATGGACGTTTTGCGCGATCAACTTCGCCTCACCGGGGTGAAAGATGGTTGCGCCACCGGCCACTGCGGCAGTTGCATGATCATCAAAGACGGCGAGGCCGTGCGCTCGTGCCTGGTGCCAATGAAAAAGGTGAACGACGGCGCGGCTATCACTACCATTGAAGGTTTGGCCGACGGCGACAAACTTCGCCCCATCCAACAAGCCTACATTGATCAGGGCGCGACCCAGTGCGGGTTTTGCACGCCCGGCTTCATCATGGCCAGCAAGGTCCTGCTGGATAAAAATCCCACCCCGACTCTTGAAGAAATCTACGACGGTCACAAGTGGAACATTTGCCGGTGCACCGGCCACAACGCCATCATTCGCGCCATTCAGCAGGCGGCGGGGCAGGCCGTGCCCGCTCTGCCCGGGGTCAAGAGCCCGCTCAAGGCCATCAGCCGCCCTTTGCCGCGCCCCGATGCCGTGGACAAAGTGACGGGCAAGGGCATTTACGCTGATGACTTATATGTGGAAGGGATGTTATATGCCAGAGCGTTGCGAAGCGAACACCCACACGCGCTGTTGAAGAAAGTGGAGGTGAGCAAAGCCAGGGCGTTGCCGGGGGTGGCCGCCGTGCTCACCGCCGACGATATTCCCGGGCGCAAAGACTCAGGCGTGCATGAGATCGACTGGCCGGTTCTTTGCTATGACAAAGTTCGCTACGTGGGCGATGCCATTGCCCTGGTCGCCGCCGAGAGCGAGGAAATTGCCGGGCAGGCGTTGGGGCTGATTGAGGTCGAGTATGAATTGTTGCCGGTGGTCGTTGGCCCTAAAGAGGCGGCCCAACCCGGCGCGCCCATCCTGCACGCGCACCACCCCACCGGCAACTTCAAGGCGACCTACCATCTCGAGAACGGCGATCTGGCGAAAGGCTTTGCTGAAGCCGATATAATCGTCGAGCACGAGTATCAAACCCAGCGCGTCGAGCACGCCTTCATCGAGCCGGAGGCGGCGCTGGCCATGCCCGAAGTGAATGGCCGCCTCACCGTCTACTGCGGCGGCCAGATACCGTTCAGCGACCGGGAGCAAATCGCGGCCACGTTGAACGTGCCCCAAGATCAGGTCCGCGTGGTCAACTGCCTGATCGGCGGCGGCTTTGGCGGCAAGGAGGATGTGTCGGTGCAGGTTCACGCCGCGCTGGCGGCCCGGGCGACTAAACGCCCGGTGAAGATGGTG
>CAYSIV010000103.1:0-12656 GCA_964431175.1 uncultured Anaerolineales bacterium | reverse complement strand
GTGCTGAAGAACGTCGAAAGGCCGATGATCGAGATGGTGCTCAGCCGCGCCGAGTCATTGCGCGTTCATCCCAAGCGGCACGCCACCATCATCAAGATGAAGACTGGCGCGAAGAAGAATGGCGCCCTCGTCGCGCACGAAGTTGAGATTTACGGCGACGGCGGCGCGTATGCCAGTTTGAGCAACCATGTGATGTTGCGGGCCACTACCCACGCCGGCGGGCCCTACGAAGTGCCCAATGCCGTGGTGAACACTTATGCCATGTACACTAACAACGTGCCCTGCGGCGCGTTCCGAGGTTTTGGCGTCACCCAGAGCGCCTTTGCAATGGAAAGCCAGATGGATGCGCTGGCCGAGGCGCTGGGACTGTCGCCGGTAGACATCCGCCGCAAAAATATTTTGGGCTATGGCAAGAAGACGCTGGCCGGACACGTCATTACCGAGAGTTGTGGCTTGAGCGAGTGTTTGGAACACGTCGCCGCCGAGATGGAGAAGCATCTCTTGGTGGCCGTGGAAGGGACCAAGCGCCGGGCGTGGGGCGTGGCCTGCGCCTACAAGAACACCGGCTTTGGCAGCGGGGCCTACGATGCGGCAGGCGCAGAGGTGGAGGTCTTTGCCAACGGCCGGGCCAGCGTGCGCGCCGGGGCGGCAGAGATCGGGCAGGGGCTGGTGGGGGTGTTGGCCCAAATTGTCAGCGAAGAACTGGGCGTGCCGTATGAGAATGTAGACGTGCTGGTGGCCGATACCGACCGCACGCTTGATTGCATGGCGACCACGGCTTCACGCCAGACCTACGTCACCGGCAATGCCGCGCGGTATGCCAGCCTCGAAGTCCGCAAGTTGTTGAGCCAGACCGCCGCCGAGATGCTCGATGCGCCGCCGGAAAGCCTGTTGTTTGTGGATGGTGTCGTGCGCAGTAACCCCGCCTCCGGCGGGGCGAACGGCGGCCACAGCGTTGAACTGGCTGAGGTGGTGAAGACTGCGCGGCGCGAGGGCCGCCTGCCCAAGATTTCGTATCAATATGTCGCGCCGATGACGCCGCAATATCACCACTTCGCTTTTGGCTTCGGCGCCCAGGCTGCCCTGGTGGAGGTGGACGTCAAGACCGGCGGGACCAAAGTGCTCAAGGTCATCGCCGCCAATGACGTGGGGCGCGTGATCAACCCGTTGGCCTTGCAGGGGCAGGTGGAAGGCAGTATTTCGATGGGGCTGGGCATGGCCCTTCAGGAAAACTTCGTGATGAAGGATGGCTACGTTCAGACCGATACCCTCAAGAAATGCAACCTGCCCACCATTGACCAGACGCCGGAAGTGATTTCATTCTTTGTGGAAGACCAGACGAAGGATGGCCCGTACGGGGCCAAGGGCGTGGGCGAGTTGGCGTCCATTCCCACCACGCCCGCCGTCATCAACGGAATCTACAAGGCTACTGGCGTTCGTTGTTATAATTTGCCCGCCGAGAAGAAGTGGCTCAAGGTTGAATTGGAGAAAAGGGGCCGATAGACGCTTCGCAAGCGGATTGACGTATGGCTCCACTGAAAAAAGCCCATTTGAACCGCGAAGACGCCAAGAACGCGAAGGAAAACAAGGGCGAATCCTTTGCGCCCTTCGCGCCTTCGCGGTGAGATCGTGGTTTTTGCAGTAGAGTCATCTATCGAATCGGAAGGAAAGAGATGATTGAAATCGGTCACATCAAACTTGTTCAGGTTCAGCGCACTTCATTGAAATTCGGCGAACGCCCCAACCGCTATTACGATCCGGCGCCCCTGCTCGTCGTCGAGCAGCTGCGGGTATCGGCCGACGGCGTCGTCGGGGTGGCCGCCAACGGCGACACGATCCTGGATGTTCACCACACCAAACATCCCGGCTCCAAAAACATCGGCGGCGCCAACGGCGTCTCGGTTGGTTTCACCGGCCACTATCAAAACATGCGGGCGAAATTTGGCGGCCACTTGGTGGATGGCTGTGCTGGCGAAAATATCATCGTCGAAGCCAGTCATCCTTTCACCCTGGACGAATTGGGCGATCACCTGACAATTCAGACTCCAGCCACCGGCCAGATCGTCCACCTCGCCCGGTTGTTGGTCGCCGCGCCGTGCATCGAGTTCAGCCACTTCGCCAACCGCGAGTCGGCGCCGCTCTCGGCCGGGCAGCTCAAAGCCACCCTTCAATTTCTGGACGACGGCGCGCGCGGTTTCTATGCAACGTTGGAAGGTCAGCCTCAAGCCGCCATTCAAGCTGGAGACAAAGTCTTTAGGGTGGACAACGGATGAAACGGATACAACGGATTTCTTATCCGTTCAATTCGTTCAACCCGTTGTCTAAAAACCAACCGTGACTCAACCTCAAGAATCCACCAATCCTCTCACCCGCTTTGCCCGCTTTCTGCGTTCACCCATGTTCCCGATCTTCATGATCGTGTTCGTGGACGTGCTCGGTTTCGGCATCACCATCCCGGTTCTGCCGTTGTTTGCCCAAAACGAATTCAAAGCCACCGCCTTCCAGATCACCACCATCGCCAGCGCCTACTTTCTGGCGCAATTCATCGCTTCGCCGCAGTTGGGGCGGATGTCGGATAAGTTTGGCCGCAGGCCGGTTCTGCTGGTCAGCCAGGCCGGGACGTTGGCGGCGTTCCTCATCAGCGGCTCGGCCATCGCCCTGCCCTTCCTCTACCTGGCCCGCATCATCGACGGCTTGACCGGGGGCAACGTCTCGGTCGCCCAGGCTTACCTCAGCGACATCACCGACGAGAAAAATCGGGCGCAGGGTATCGGCATCGTCAGCGCCGCCTTCAGCACCGGCTTCCTCTTCGGCCCGGCCTTCGGCGCGTTTGTAGCCGCCCAGTTCGGGCCGCGCGCCGCCTACTTTGCGGCCGCCGGCATCTCCGTTCTTACCGTCTCGCTCACCTATTTCCTGCTACCCGAGTCGCTCACGCCCGAACGACGGGCAACCATGAAGCCCAGAGGGGGCGCAAAAAGAAAAAGCCCTCTCGAAATGCTGAGAGTGCCCGGAGTGACGATCCTGATGATCGTAGCTTTTTTTGGGCAACTGGGATTCTTCGCCTTTCAAAGCGTCTTTGTGTTGTGGTCGGAAAAAGTGATGTTTGCCGGTTACGAGGCAAAGTTCGTCCAACAGGCCGTCGGTTATATTTTGACTTATGTTGGGGTCATTGGCATCGTCACCCAAAGTTTTTTGGTGAAGCCAATTGTGAGTCGTTTTGGCGAACGGGCGATGGTGGCCGGCGGCTTGCTCGCCCGCAGCCTCGCCTTTGCCATCATGGCCTTCTCGCCGGTCATTGCCCTGGTGGTGATCACGGCGCCGCTCATTTCATTTGGCAATGGGCTGTTAATGCCGGGCCTCATCGCCCTGCTCACTTATCTCGTGCCGCCGGATGAGCGCGGCTATGCCATCGGCCTGGCCGAATCGGTTCAAGGCCTGGGGCGCATCAGCGGGCCGCTGGTCGCAGGTTTTCTATTCGACCGAGTCAACCCCAGCGCCCCGATGGGCTTTGCCGCGTCGATCGGCCTGCTGGGCATGGTCATCTCGTTCGGGTTGTGGCGGGCCAGAAAAAAAGAGGCGCGCCGTGATTAGAGCGGATTCCTAATCCATTTGCGGTTCGCGCCGCAGTTGCACTGCGGCGTGGCGGCACGCTTCGCGGACTGCCGCCACAACCGTAAATCAAAAAGGAAACCGCCCGGGGCCTACTTCACCTCCAACAACTCAACCTCAAAAATCAACGTCGCATTCGGGGGGATGACACCACTTGCGCCGCTGGGGCCGTAACCCAGTTCCGGCGGAATCACCAACTGCCGCTTGCCGCCCACTTTCATCGTTGACAGGCCTTCATCCCAACCAGGGATCACCTGCCCGATGCCGACGACGAACTGCAATGGTTGGCCCCGGTCGAGCGAGCTGTCGAACATGGCGCCGTCAGCCAGCCAGCCGGTGTAATGCACGGATACCGAATCACCGGTCTTGACCTCGGCGCCTGTGCCAACCACAAAGTCATAATATTTCAAGCCACTGACCGTGGTCACGTAATCGCTTTCGTTCACGATCTGCGGCGCGATGGGCGACCCCGCTTGAACATCCACCAGTTCCACCTCAAATATCAGTGTCGCATCCGGCGGGATCACCGTGCCAGCGCCGGTCGAACCATAAGCCAACTCTGGCGGGATGATGAGTCTGGCCTTGCCGCCTTTCTTCATCAAGGCAATCCCTTCCTCCCAGCCCATGATAACCATGCCCTTGCCCAGCGCAAATTTGAGGGGCTGGTTTCGATCATAAGAACTGTCGAAGACTGTGCCATCTTCCAGCTTGCCAGTGTAGTGAACTGAAACCACATCGCCTGATTGTGGCGCCGGGCCGGTGCCAGCGGCGATCTCGATGTACTTGAGGCCGCTGTCCGTGACCAGGCCTTCGTCTTCAGTTGGCGCCGGGGTGCTGGTGGGCGGGAGGGGCGACGGGGCAACCGTCACGGTAGGAGTGGCGGTGGGTGCTTGAGCACAAGCGGCGAGCAGGGTTGTCAATAAGAGGGAAATCAAAAAGAGTCGTTTCATAGAAGCCTTCCGTGTTTGGGATTCTTCAACCCGGTCTTCAATTTGTTATTCACTTCACGTAGGACACGGGCCGCGAGTTTATCCTTGTGCTTAGCCAGGAACTGGCGCACGGCCCTTGAATCGTGAACAATCAACATCCGTAGCGCCCAGGACAGGGCCTTAACCACCATGTCGTCGTGATCCGCAACCAGCATCTCGCACACGCGCAGCGTGCGGGCGGCATCGCCGCGCCCGCCGCGCGAACGGTTGTTGAGCGCCACCGTGCTTACCAGCGCCGCCCGCCGCCACCAGCGATCTTTTGATCGCGCCCAGCGGTGGATGGCCGAGTTCGGAATTTGAGTCTCGCGCCAGGCCGGGCCGGAAAGGAGCGGGGCAAACGTATCCACCGAATACCAGCTATCCAGCCCGCGCCCAAGCTGTTCGAGTTCCTTCGCCCCCAAACTACGAAGCGCGGCCGGGTGGTAACTCACCAACTCATAGGCAACAAAGCGATATTCAAACCTGGGGAACTCAAGAAGTCGCAGAGCAAGTTTGTAAACGTCTCCCGGCCCGGCTTGAGCAAGGCGCTTCGAAAACTCGCGGCGGAGGGCGCGCACGGTTTCGGTTTTCAAGTCGGGCAGGGCCTGGATGCGGGCGTCGATCTCTGCCGCAAATTTCTCAACGTTGATCGAGTTTGTTTGGGGCATAAAGCTTTGTGAAACTCTTATCCTCTCGCCGCCGCGATCACCAAACACGCCCACCCGGCCAGGAAAGCCACGCCGCCAAATGGCGTGACGGCTCCCAACCAACGCAGGCCGGTGACGGCGAGCAAATACAAACTGCCGGAAAACAGAATCGTGCCAATGACAAATAGCCAGCCAGCGGCGGCAGGCAAATTAGAACCCGGCCATTTTGAAACGGCGGCGGCCACGGCGAACAAGGCCAGCGCGTGATACAGGTGATAGCGCACGCCCGTCTCAAATGTCGCCAGCATGTCGGCGGTCAACCGCGCCCGCAGGCCGTGCGCCCCAAACGCGCCCAGGGCCACCGCCAGTCCGCCCAAAATTCCACCAATGATGTAGAAGAGTCTGTCCAAAATCATAGTCGCCTCGTCAGAATTCTGTTGATTGTACCTAAAAAAGACTTCCGAAGCCCTGCGTCTTCGGAAGTCTTAAACGTGATTAATGTGCCGCACCGCCCCGCGCCAGCCCAGGGGAAGCCGCCTCTTCGCGCCCCGACCTGATCAACTGTAAAGAAGCCAACAATAACAGGCCCAGCATAACCCCGCCAACCAGGAACGGCGCAGTCGAGCCAAGCGTCTGAAAGATTGCACCGCCGATGAGAGGCGCAAGCGCATTGGCCCCGCTGAGGAACGCCGCCGAGACGCCCAACATGCCGCCGACCTCATCCGGCTCAACGCGCTTGGTGATCAGGCTGTTGATGCTCGGCTGCAAGATGCCGCCGCCTATTGAAGCCGGGATCATCGCCGCCAGAATCCAGATCAGACCCAACCAACTATTGTTTGACTCATTCGGCAATTCGATGGGGGCGTTTCCAGTTGTGTTGGGGTTGGTATGGCTCAACACGCCGTTGCGAGACGTCAACTCCGCCGTCAGATCAGCTTTTGAATACCAAGGCACGGGTTGCTTGGGTGTGATGGCGGTCGCCGCCAGACCAATCGCCAGAGTCGCCAGCCCCAAATACACCAGCCGCCGGTCACCAAACTTCCGGCTCCACTGGCCGATGAGGCCGCCCTGCACCGCCACGACGATGACCCCGACGAACACAAAAATCACCGCGTTGCCTGAGGCATTCAAGCCGAGTCGGTTCAGAGTAAACAACGGCAGCAATTGCTCAAAGCCGCCGAAGGCGATCTGCTGCGCGAACATGAGCACCAACAGCAAACCAACCTGTGGATGGGCCACAGCTTTCAACATCGAACCCAACGAGAACTCTGTCTTGTGGCCGCCCCGCCCTCTTCGCTCAACCGGTAAAGTCTCCTCGAGCCAGAACCACGTCAGCAAGATCGAGAGCAAAGAAAAGCCCGCGGCCACAAATGCCGGAATGTGATAGTTGTTGCCGCTGGCCGCCAGCGAGACAAAAGCGATCACCGGGCCAACGATGAAGCCGAGGCCAAAGGCTGCGCCCAGCAAACCCAGGCCCTGAGTGCGAGTCTTTTCAGTGGTGCTGTCGGTGATCACAGCTTGGGCGGTGGAAATGTTGGCCCCGGAGAGACCATCAATGATGCGCGAGAGAAAGAGCAGCCACAGGCTGTTCGCCAGGCCAAGGGTGATGAAGCCAGCCAGAGTTCCGATCTGGCTGATGATCAAAACTGGTTTGCGGCCATAACGATCCGAGAGCCGCCCCAACAGCGGCGCGCCAATGAATTGCATAATCGGGTATGCCGCACCGAGCAGGCCAATGAGGGCCGCGTTTGCCCCAAAGGAGGTGGCGTACAACGGCATGAGCGGGATGATCACTGTGAGACCGAGCAGGTCAATCAGCACAATAATGAACACCGGCATGATTTTCTTGAAGTCTAATTTTTCCACCGCCTCCGCGACGGGGGCGTTTACAGTAGTCATGGTTTCATCTCTCATCAGGAGCCTAGCCGGTCGTCTAGTTTAGCCCATTCCTTTTTGCCTACCCAGCCCCAAATGGCCCGCCCGGCGGCCAGTACGCCGGCAATGACGACCAGCCAGCGAATGAACGAATGCAAAGCGATTATGAAAATGTACACGTTTTGGAAAGTCTCCTTTTGAGTTACAAGCTTGATGAGCTATTCATCACCTGGTCTTCTTCTTAAGTTTCAAACGCGCCACTACTTCATCCAGCCACTCTAGTTCGGTGGCCAGGTGGCGAGCCTGATGCTCGACAACCAATTGCAGGGTACCCTCATGCTCTGGCACAGCTTCGGCTGAGGCCAGGGCATCGGCCAGCGCCGCGCGGCGTTGAACCAACAATTCCAGCGCTTCGTTGGGTTCGAGCGCATCTAAAAACGCCAGACCAATGTCTCCGGTGAAGCGGGCCGGAGCATGGCTGTTCAGGTTTTCGCGCAAGAGGCGTTGAAATTCGGCTTCGCCCTTTTTGGTGAGACGGTACACCCGTCGAGTTGGCCGGTTGCCCGTTTGAGTTTCCTCTTGCGTAATCCAGCCTGCCTCGGCCATCTTGTCCAGCAAAAAATACGCTGTCGGCTTTTTCAAGTCGGTGCAAAAGGCCATGCCCCGGTTGATAAATTCGTGGAGCCGGTAGCCGTGCATTTCCTGCTGGCGAAGCAGTCCAAGAAGCAATAGTTCGCGATCCATGAGTCCCTCTGGCTTAGTCAGGGTTGACTATTCAGAGCTGATTATAAAGAGAAAGCGGGCGCTGTCAAGGCAAAACCGCCCGCCTGATCGGTCAGGTTCTTCAACGCGGCGCCTCTGCGTGTATACTCCCCCTATGCTTGCCATTCAACTCCTCGGCCAGCCGTACCTCGCGCTTGACGGCCAGCCGCTCACCATCACCCGCCGCAAAAGCCGGGCCATCATCTACTATCTAGCCGCCCAGGCGAGGCCGCTCAGCCGCGAGCATCTGCTGGCCTTCTTTTGGCCCGACCTGGATCGGCCCGCCGCCCAGCAAACTTTGCGCACCACCCTGCACGGCTTACGAAACACCCACAGTCCCGCGCTCCTGGTGGCCGACGACACGATTGGCCTCGACGCTGAGGTAGACCTCCGCCGCTTCGAGGCCAACCTACAATCTTCAACCTCAACCCCTCAACTTCTCACTACCACTCTCCAACTCTACCGCGCCGACTTCCTCGACGGCTTCACCCTGCCCGACTCGCCTGCCTTCGACGATTGGGCCGCTGTGGCCCGTGAACGTTACCGCCGCTTGGCCGTGCGCGGCCTGACTCGACTCAGCGGCCTGCACGAAGCGGATGGCAACTTTGCCGGAGCGCTCGAGACCCTCGACCGCGCGCTGGCGTTTGACTCTTTGCAGGAAGATTTGCAACGCGCCGCGATGCGCCTACACTACCTCGGCGGCGATCGCGCCGCCGCCATTCGCCGCTACGACTCCCTGCGCCGCCTGCTCGATGAAGAGATGGGCGTGCCGCCTATGGCTGAAACCAGGACGCTGTACGATTCCATCATCAACGACACGTTGAAAACCCCAAGCTCCAAGACCCAAACCCCAAATTTCACGCGAAGTGTCCAATCACCAACCCCCACTGCTCCCCGCGCCTCCGCACCCCTACCTTTTATCGGTCGCGAGTCCGAACTGCAAACTTTGCGTGGGTTTGCCGCCTCTTACCGCCTGGCCCTCATCGAAGGCGAACCCGGAATTGGCAAGACGCGCCTGGCTGAAGAATTTATTAGCGCCGAAAACCCAATTGCGCTGGCGGGGGTTGCCCACGAACTCGAATACGCCCTTCCGTATCAACCCATTATCGAAGCCCTGCGCGGCCTGCTGGCCCGAACCGATTGGCCGGCCCTGCTCGCCGCCTTGCAGGCCAACTTGCCAGCAGTGTGGCTGGCCGAAACCGCCCGCCTCCTGCCTGAACTTGGAACCACGTCTCCCGAACCGCTGACCGCGTCCCCTGCCGATGAATCGCGGCTGTGGGAAGGTTTGCATCAGTTCTTGCTCACCCTTGCCGGACAACATCCCGTTGTTCTGTTCTTAGACGACTTGCAATGGGCCGACGCCTCATCGCTTACTTTGCTCGGCTACCTCGCGCGCCGCCGGCAAACCATTCAGGCGCCCATCTTTTACCTGGCGGCCACCCGGCTCGTGCCGCCCCGCTCACCGCTGGCCACGCTCTTGCAAACGCTCACCCGCGAAGATCGGCTGGCCCGGCTTCCCCTTCACCGCCTCAGCGCCGACGATGTGGCCGCTATTGCCAGCCACCTCAACCCGGCGGACGCTCAACCTTTGGCCGCCTGGCTGGCCGGCGCTTCCGAGGGCAATCCTTACGTGCTGGCCGAGCTTGTTCGTTATGCCACTGAACGCAACTTGTTGAACAATTTGAGCGCCCTGACCGGCTCGCCCATCGTGCCGCAAACGATCTACAGCTTGATTCAATCACGGTTAAGCCGTCTCTCCGACCCGGCCCGCCGGGTGCTGGATGCCGCTGTGGCCGCCGGGCGCGACTTTGAATTTGAAGTGGTCTATCGCGCCGCCGGACTCTCGGAGAGCGCCGCCCTCGATGCGCTCGACGAATTGCGCGTGGTGGCGCTGGTTCAGCCCAGCCGGGATGATCCGACCGGGCGGCTCTACACGTTTGATCATACGCTGACCATGGAAGTGGCCTATCGCGAAGTGGGCGAAGGCCGCCACCGGCTTTTGCATCATCGCCTTGCCGAGGCGCTCGAAAGCCTCTACAGCCGCCGCCGACTCGAGTCGGCAGCCGGTCTCATCGCTTCGCACTTTATCGAAGGCAACGACCCCGACCGCGCCGCGCCTTACGCTTTGCGCGCCGGGCAACATGCCGCCGGGCTGGCCGCCTGGAAAGAAGCCGTCGCCTTTTTTGAGCAAGCCCTCGCCGCCGATGTTGACGACAACCAGCGCCGCGAAATCTATATGGAACTTGGCGAAGTCCGCTTCCGGGCCGGGGAAGGGGCGCAGGCCTCAGACGCTTTCCGGAGCGCGTTGGCGCTGTCCCGCCCTGACTCGGCGGAGGCCGACGAGGCCCGTCTCGCGCTCGCCCGTTCCTTTCTCATCCAAGCCCGTTTCGGCGAAATCATTGAACTCCTTCGACAAGTGCGCGTCACGAGCAGACCCAACCACGCCGCGCAGGCCGAGTTCACCTGGGGAACCGCGCTCTCAATTGAGGGCGCCGATCTGGCCGCCGCCACCGAGCATTTGCAAAAAGCCGAAGGCATTTTGAGCCAGCTTGGCGAGGAGGCGGATGTGGCCTACCGGGCGCAGGTGAAATTTGAAATGGGAAATGTGGCCGCTCAGCAGGGCGACCTGCCCCGCGCCATTGCTCTTTACAACGAAGCGCTCACCATCGCCGAGCAAGGCGATATGCCGACCACCGTCACCCAACGCATCCTGGCTCGCAACAACCTGGCCTACCATTTGCACCTGATCGGCGACCCGAACGCTATTGAGTACGCCCGCGCCGGACTGGCTCTCGCGCAAGAGAAAGGCGTGCTCAGCTTGCAACCGTATTTGCTCTCCACATTGGGCGAAATTGCGCTGGCCGCCGAAGACTTCGACGCCGCCGAACATTATTTTGAAGATGGGCTTGCCCTGGCCGAACGGCTCTCCATCCCGGAACGAATCACCGGGTTAACCGCCAACCTGGGCCTGGTGGCCCGCGCGCTCGGCCAAACTGACCTCGCCATTCATCATCTCTCCACCGCCCTCGCCCGCGCCGACTCGCTGGGCCTGCGCCACCTCGCCGCCCAAACCCGCCTCTGGCTGGCTCCCCTTCTGCCTCCGGCCGAGGCCCGCGACCACCTGGCTGAAGCCCGCGCCATCGCCGAAGCCAGTGGCCGCCGCAAATTGCTGGAGCAGGTGGAATTGCTGGAAAATCTCTGGCACAGCCCGCCAACAGCACGCGAATCCCAGTAGCCAAAGCCCCTAACTTTTGGAGTTTGGGATTTTGGTGTTTGAGATTTGGGTTTTTGTTTACGCTCGTGTTTACGCTCCGGTCACGCCTAAGCGTAATAATGTAGCCATTAAACTAAAAATCTATTTTTCCTAAGGAGATTTACCCATGTCCTGGACCATCGATCCCGCCCACACCCGCGCCGAATTTGTCGGCCGGCACATGATGGTTGTCAATGTTCACGGCCAGTTCACCGACGTGACCGGCACCGTCGATTTCAACGAGGAAGACCCTATCAAATCATCGGTTGACGTGAAGATTGGCGCGGCCAGCATCGCCACCCGCGAGGAGAAGCGCGACGCCCACCTCAAATCAGCCGATTTTCTCGATGTTGAGAACTACCCGTATATTACCTTCAAGAGCAAGCGCATCGAGAAGACCGGCGACGCTACCGGCCGCATCATCGGCGACCTGACCATTCACGGCGTGAGCAAAGAAGCGGTGCTCAACGTTGAATACAACGGCCAGGGCAAGACGCCCTGGGGCACCACCAACGCCGGGTTCACCGCCGCCACCAAGATCAACCGCAAGGACTGGGGCCTGACCTGGAACGTGGCTCTCGAAACCGGCGGCTGGCTGGTCAGCGATGAAATCAAGATCAATATCGAACTCGAAATCGTCAAGCAGGTTGAGACTGCTCCCGCCGCCGCGACCGCCTGAACTTTCGATCTGACAGGCTCAGCGTAATAAAAAACGCGTCGTGGGTCGTCGCAGGCCACGGCGCGTTTTATATTTCCCCAAGCGCGGTTATTTCGTGCTTGGGCATCAAATCCAACATCAGGAAAAGTCATGTCTACTCTGAATCCTCCCGTTACTTTGTCCAAAAAAGTTGCTCCAGGCAAATTGCTCTGGGTCGGCCCGCTGGCAGTTGTTGCCTCTGTCGCCGCCAACCTCGTCGTGCGTTTCATTGCCGTGGCCTTGCTCAACCCCCCGGCAGAATTTTTGCCGCTGTCAGTGGCCCAGCCGGTCACCTTCACCGTCGTCGGTGTCACTCTAGCCGTCATCGCCTTCGCCATCGTCGCCCGCTTTGCCCCCGACCCGATTCGAACCTATCAGATCGTCGCCGCCGTGGCTCTGGTTGTCTCATTTGTGCCAGACATCTTGTTGCTGGTAAACGCAAACTCTGCGCCCTTTCCCGGCGTCAACGTAGGCACGATTGGAGCTTTACTGCTCATGCACGTGATGGCCTGGGCGATCAGCGTCGCTTTGCTAACGCGGCTGACACGCGCGGATTAGCTTTTTTCCGCGATGCTGCCAACCGGGATCGAACGTGTGGTAAATTTCAATGCCCTCGACACAACGAGCCGGCCGCCACGGACGCCTGGGGGCGCGTGCTAACATTCTTCAAGCAACACATTGGCTAAACAAAATATGCTTCCGTCCAGTCTCTCCCTCGGCTATGTTCATCTAACTGTCGCCAACCTCGACCGGTCGCTGGCGTTTTATCAACACGCCCTCGGTTTCAAATTGCACCGGCGCGACGCGACAGCAGACACAGCCTATCTCGGCGCGGGCGGCCCAGA
>CAYSIV010000102.1:0-17788 GCA_964431175.1 uncultured Anaerolineales bacterium | reverse complement strand
TCATAATGTTATTCCCGATAATGTCTATTATACATTCAGAGCCTGCCCAACGTTTGGCTCTGATGGCGTTCGTCCGACGGGCAAACCATCAACCCTCCCCATCTCGCGCTTAGGCCAATGACTACGCGGGCGACTCTCCAGAGATCGCTGATATTCTCAAGGCTCTAAAGTAGATAGCTTGTAAACCCTTGTCTGGTTCCGGCCCGCCCGTTTGGCGGCATATAACGCCTGATCCGCGTGGTCGAGCAAGGTTTGCACATTACTACAAGTTTCATCCATCGTGGCTACGCCCAAACTGATCGCGATAGTCAACGGCCCGAGCTCCGTTTGAATCACAGTCTGCGCAATGTGGCGGCGCAATCGTTCAGCGCCCACGATGGCGCTATGAGGATCAGTAGCCGGCAGGAGAATCACAAACTCTTCGCCGCCGTAGCGGCCTATCAAGTCTGCCTCTCTCATGCAACTGCGACACTGCTCGGCGACAACATGCAAAACCTGATCGCCAATGGCGTGGCCGTATGAGTCGTTGACCCGCTTGAAATAGTCAATATCAAACATGATCGCCGACAGGAGTTCGTGATAACGCCAGGAACGTTCAAATTCGCGGTGCGCCAGAGCGAAAAAATGGCGGCGGTTGTAGAGGCCGGTGAGAGAATCGAAGGCGGCCAACCGCTGGACTTCGTTGAACAGGCGCGCGTTGTCAATGGCAATGGCCGCGTGGTAAGCCAGCAGTTCCAGCATTTCCTGATCGTCGGCGGTGTAGGCGCCGACCCGGCTGCTCTGGGCCGACAATATTCCGATCGTTTGCCCCTTCAACGATAGCGGCACTGCCAACAACGACCGGGCTCGTCCAATATCGTAATACGCAAGGTCGACGCTTTGCGTATCCAACTCAATGTCGTCCAAACGCACTGGTTTGCCGCTACTGACAATGTGACCGCCGAGGCCGCGATCCGCTGGATACCGGATGGAAGGCAGGCGTCGGCCTGGCTCGACAAAATAGACGTCTTGGAATTCCTGTCGCGCTTCATCCAGCAGGGTAATGACCACATCCTCGCCGGGCATCAGTCGAACAACAGCCCGATGAATGGCCGCGTAAACCTGCTCCAATTCCAAACTGGCGCTGATCTCCTGAGTAGCTTGATAGACAATGGCCCGGCGCTCAGCAATCCGCACTGCATCCAGGTAAAGCCGCTCTTTCTCGATAGCAACCGCCAATTGCCCGGCGAATGTCTTCAACAGTTGCTCATCCGCATCACTAAAAGCATCTTCCTGAGCGCTGTCAGCGCCGATCACTCCGATAAGTCGCTCGCCCAGTTTAAGCGGCACACATAGCCTAGAAATAAGGCCCGGAAGCAGTCCGGTATCTACTGCGCGGGTCACTCTGGAAAGTCGTATCGTTTGGCCGGTTGCCAGCACCTGACCCACCATCCCTCGATCGAGCGGCGAGATGCGTTTCTGATGCTCACCCTGATAGAAGCAATGCACCCGGAGCACATTGGCGGCTTCATCCACCAACCCGACGCCCAGACTGCCAGTCGGGTAAAGTCGTTTGCCAATCATCTCAATCGTCCGCTCAATCAACGCCTCGATATTTGTCGCCGCCGCCCCGGTCACCGCCGCCGCATGCAAAACTGCCAGTTCGTCCAGTCGGCGATGCAGAGCGTCTTCTGCCCGCTTGCGCCGGGTGACGTCTTGCTTGACGGCGATGAAATTGATGATCCCGCCCTGCTCATTTCGAACCGGCGTAATCGTCTGCTCTTCAGTATACAAACTGCCGTCTTTGCGGCGATTGACCATTTCGCCGTGCCAGGCCTGCCCGGCAAGAACTGTCTGCCACAAATTCTGATAGAAGGCCTGATCGTGAGAACCCGATCTCAGCAAACGTGTTGTCTGCCCTACGGCTTCGTCAGCGGTATAACCGGTAAGGCGAGTGAAAGCTGAATTCACCCAGATAATTCGGCCCAGGTTATCCATGATTACAATCCCGTTCGCCGCCGCTTCTAAGGCGGCGTTTTGCAGAAGATATGGGGTGTCCACGAATGAATGCGCTTATATGATCGACGCATGTATCGCCCGCGGCACCCACTTGCCAGTGCCCGGCTTGCCATGCCACTTGTCGCCATCAACGAGCAGTTCGCCCCGGCGATACACTTTTTCCGGGACGCCCGTAATTTCCCAGCCTTCGTATAAGCTGTAATCCGTGCGCTGGTGCGAATTGGCAAAGCCCATCGTCCGCTTCTTGTTCGGGTCCCAGATCGCAATATCAGCATCCGCGCCGACGGCCAATGTGCCTTTCTTGGGATACAGGCCAAAAATCTTGGCCGGGTTGGTGCTGGTCAACTCCACCAGCCGGTTCATGGTGAAATGGCCCTGCCCGACGCCGTAACTCCACAAGATCAACATCCGGTCTTCAATGCACGGCAAGCCATTCGGAATCTTGGAGAAGTCGCCCTGTCCCAACTCCTTACCCGCAATTTGGAACGGCTTGCCTTCGTACTCAATCGCCTTCGTGCCGTCATACAAAAACGGGCAGTGGTCGGTGGAAACCACTTGCAGAGCATTGGTCTTCACCGCGTTCCACAGGTAAGCGTTGTCGGCTTGGGTGCGAACTGGCGGCGAGCACACCCACTTGGCCCCGTCCAGCTTGCGCAGATCGTCAATCGTGAAATGGAAGTATTGGACGCACGTCTCGCCCATCACCTTGAGTCCGCGCGCGCGGCCATAAGCGAGCTGATCGACGGCTTTGGCGCAGGTGACGTGAACGACGTACAACGGGGCGCCGGCCACCCCGGCCAGGGCCACCGCCCGCCCCGTAGCTTCCCCTTCTACCCAGTCGGGCCGGGTGAGGGCGTGCCACTCCGGCGCGGTGTGGCCTTCAGCCAGGGCCTTCTTCACCAGCACGTCAATCGCGTCGCCGTTCTCGGCGTGAACCATGACCAGCATTCCGGCGTCGGCGGCCTTCATCAGCGTCTTGAACAGAGTCGTGTCGTCAACCTGCAAGATGCCTTTGTAGGCCATGAACAGCTTGAGGGACGGAATGCCCTCCGGCCCCATCTTCGGAATCTCGTTCAGCACATCCTCGGTCAAATCGGCAATCGCCATGTGATAGCCAAAGTCCAATACTGCCTTGTCGTCGGACTTCTTGTGCCAGCGCTCGACGGTCTGATGCAGAGTCTCGCCCTTGGCCTGAATAGCAAAGTCAATGTGGAAGGTCGTGCCGCCGAAAGCCGCCGCCTTGTGGCCGCTGTAAAAATCATCGGACGACACCGTGCCGCCAAAAGGCAGTTCCAGATGGGTGTGCACGTCAATCGCCCCCGGCAGAACGTACTTGCCGGTTGCATCCACCACCTGAGCATCAGCGGCAGGCAAGGTGGCGCCAATGAGCGCCACCTTGCCGTCATCAATCAGCAAATCCGCTTTGAAGCTTTCGGCGGCGGTGACGAGAGTTCCGTTTTTGATAAGGGTCTTCATAGTTGAGCCTCCTAAATTGCTTGCAAAGATTGTAGGTTAGTTAGCAGAGTCCGCATCCCCAGATGCGGCATGTCGGGCACGTGGGCGTGCCCGCCTCCTCTGCGAGCTTTACAGGACCGGCGCGTGCGCCTTACGCGCCAGATACGCGCCCGTGCCTGGCTTGCCATGCCACTCGTCGCCATCCACTAGCAGGCGGCCACGAGAAAACACCTTTTCCGGCCAGCCGGTCACTTCCATGCCCTCGTACAAATTATAGTCGGTGCGCTGGTGTGAAGTAGCAACCCCCATCGTCTTCCTGAGTTTCGGATCCCACACCACCAGGTCGGCATCCGAGCCAACCGCAACCGTGCCCTTGCGTGGATAAAGGCCAAAGATTTTGGCCGGGTTGGCGCTGGTCAGTTCCACCAGTTGATTCACGGTGAGACGGCCAGTCCCGACTCCATAGGTCCACAAAATCGGCATCCGGTCTTGAATCCCCGGCGCGCCGTTTGGAATCTTGGTGAAGTCGTCGCGCCCAAGCTCCTTGCCGGCGCGCGTGAACGGCTGGCCCTCATACGTCATCGGCTTGTTGCCGTCAAACGGGAACGGGCAATGATCGGTGCCGATGGTTTGCAGTTCGCCCCGGCCTAGCGCCCCCCACAAATACTCGTTATCAGCTTTGGTTCGCACCGGCGGCGAGAACACCCACTTTGCGCCGTCGTCCTGACGCAAATTGTCCGCCGTGAAAAATAGATATTGCGGGCACGTCTCGCCCATCACCTTCAGGCCGCGTTCACGCCCGTAAGTCAACTGCTCCACCGCCGCCTGACACGTCATGTGAACCACGTACAACGGCGCTTCGGCGACGGCGGCCAGGGCAATCGCCCGCAGAGTCGCTTCGGCCTCACACCAGTGTGGGCGGGTGAGGGCGTGGTGAACAGGAGAAAGATTGCCGCGAGCCAGCGCGTCGTTGATCAACACCTCAATCGCATCGCCGTTCTCGGCATGCACCATCAACAGCATCCCGGCCTCGGCAGTTTTGATCAGCGACTTGAAGAGGCCGGTGTCGTCCACTTGCAAGCGGCCCTTGTAAGCCATCAGGATTTTGATGGTGGTCACGCCGTAGTTGACCAGACTCGGAATTTCGTTCAGCACCGCTTCCGTCGGGTCGGTGATGGTCATGTGAAAGCCATAATCAATCACTGCCTTGTCGCGCGCTTTAGCGTGCCACACTTCGAACGCCTGATAGAGCGTCTCGCCTTTGTTTTGAATGGCAAAGTCGACGTGGCTGGTCGTGCCGCCAAAGGCCGCCGCCTTGTGGCCGCTGTAAAAATCGTCCGCCGAGCAAGTGCCCATCATCGGCAGATCAAGGTGGGTATGCGCGTCAATCGCCCCGGGCAGAATAAATTTGCCGGACGCATCCACGACGGTGGCCCCGTCCTCCGGCAAGCTCCGCCCAATCAAAACGACGGTCTCACCGTCGATCAAAACATCGGCCTGGATCGTGTCAGCGGCAGTGACAATCGTGCCAGCCTTAATCAACGTTTTCATCAAGACAATTCCTTCGTATGAATAAAGAGAAACCCGGCCAACGCGTCCGCGCCAGAAGTGTGGCCGATTGAGGTCAGCGCTCGAACCGACTCGTAAATCGCATATTCATCCAACTGCATCAGCGCCGCAAACAGATCGTGCCAGGGCGATATGCACTCGCCCCGCGCCGCCGCCCGTAGATACGCCGCCGACAAGGCCGTGGTGGCCGGGGCCGCCGCCTCGGCAATGGCCGGCCCCAACTGCTCCCGCCCCTCACCGCAAAGTCCGGCCCGGGCCGCCAGCAGAACGCCGACGATAAAATCATCGCCCGCCGGAGTCAACCCGCCGCCAACGCCGGCCAGCATCTTCGCGCCCACGACACACTGCGCCAGCGATCCAAGTTGCAGGCCAGAAACAAGTTCCGTTGCCCCTTGCCGAGCGCGAGCTAAGAGGGCCTGGCGAACGCCCCCACCCGACGCTTTGCGCCACCCTCTCCCGCTTCGCGGCGCGCAAGCGGGGCCGGGGTGGGGGCAAAGCTCAAGCAAGCTTCCCTCCGGCGCAACATCCAACGCCGTCGCCAGCAAGGCCTCTGGCAGTTCAGCGTTGTCGGCGAACAGCCGCCTTACTGCCGCCCACTCCGGAATCGGATTCCACCAACGCGCCCTGCCAACCGCAATTCGCAAAGAGCCAACGTCGAGTCGATTGCCCTCAATCGTCACCGCGCTTGACTCCGTTACTGCCCGAAACGGAAAGCGATCCTCAGAAGCGACGACCATCGCAAATGGAGTCAGGCCGCGCTCAGAGGTAACCAGGGCCAGAATGGTGTTGTTTTGGTTGATCAAGTTGCAGGCGCGGTCGAACGAGTTGAGGACGCGAGCCGAGGTGGTTTGGGCAAACCACTCGCGGGCGGAAGGGGTGAGGGAAAGCGCGTCGAGAGAGGTCATGCTGGCCGCCGTTCACGCATCGCCCGTTCAACGAACGCCTCAAACGTGGCCGGCGGGCGGCGGAGCAACCAGCCCAGCACATTGGAGTTGCCTGCCAGGCCGTAATGCTCGTAATAGCGAAACATCTTGATCAGCGTCTGGCGTTGATAATCGCCCATGCCCGAAGCCCGCGCCTTTTCCTCCCACGCTTCGATAGACTCGGTTTCCACGCGAACGGGCCGCCCAAGATTCCGGCTCAACACCTCGGCGACTTCGGTTTGAGTCAGCGCCGGAGTGCCCACCAATTCATAAGCTGCCCCGGCGTGGCCCGGCTCGGTCAGCACGGTGGCGGCGGCTTCGGCCACGTCTTCCAGATCAACCAGGCTGATTCGTGTCTGGGCCGGGTAGGGAATCGCGAACGCACCCCGCTCCAGGATTCCATCCCAATAGGCCAAAGTGTTTTGCATGTAAGCCGTCGGCTGAAGGATGGTGAACGGCAGGCCCGACTCAAACAGCGCCTCTTCGACTCGCAGTTTGCCCCAGTGATGCGGCATGGCTTCGGCTTGCGGATGCAGGACGGAATGAAAGACGAAATGCTCGACGCCCGTCGCCTGCGCCGCCCCAATCACCAATTCTCCAATCCTCTGCTCCTCAGGATTGACGTTGGGGCAAATGTGATAAACCGCTCGGGCGCCTTTTGCCGCCTCACGCAATGCCGCTTCATCACGCAGGTCACCGAAGTGAAATTCCTTTGTGATGGGTCGGAACCACACCTTCTGCGTTTGGCTGGTAAATGCCCGAACGGTCTCGCCCTTCAGGGACAACGCCTGCGTCACCGCCTGTCCAGTCTTGCCCCCCGCCCCAGTGACCAGAATCATTTTCGGGCCGCTTCCATCAACTCCCACAAGCGCCTGGGGCTGACCGGGCACTCCAGAATTTCGATGCGATTCTGCAGAGCATCTTCCACCGCCTGCACAAACAACGGCCCCACCGGAATCGCCCCCGCCTCGCCCGCGCCTTTGATGCCCAACGGATTCAACGGTGACGGCGTCACCGTGTGGCCGGCCTCAACGGTGGGGACTTCCAGCGCCGTCGGGAGCAGATAATCCATCAACGTGCCGTTGAGGAGTTGCCCATTCTCGTCGAAGATAAGTTGCTCGTAGAAAGCATTGCCGATGCCCTGCGCCACGCCGCCCTGCACTTGTCCCTCCAGGATGAGCGGGTTGATCACCGTGCCGCAGTCATGAACGACGACGTAGCGCTTGATCGCCACATTCATCGTCTCCGAATCAACTTCGACGATCATCGCATGGACGCCGCTGGCCGTCGCGCCGCTGGATGGGCCGAAATAGTTTGTTGCTTCGAGGCCGGGGATGGTTCCCGGTTTGACCGCCCCACGCAGGGGGTTGGCCTTCACCGCCAACTCCCCCAGTTTGATCAGCTTCTGAGGGACGCCTTTCACCCGCACCACACCGTCCACCAACTCCAAATCTTCTTCGGCGCACTCAAATTGCTCGGAAGCCATCCGCAGAATCTTTGCCCGCACATCCTTGGAGGCCTCATTGATTGCGTTTCCGGCCACCACCGCTCCGCGGCTGGCAAACGTCCCCGCGCCCCAGTAGAACTGGTCAGTATCGCCAGTGACGACTTCCACATCGCGAACATCCACCCCCAACTGCTCGGCAACGATCTGGGCAAACACCGTGAAGTGCCCCTGCCCTTGCGTGCCAACGCCGGTGGCCAGCGACACTTTGCCGCTGGCCTGTACCTTCACCCGCGCTCCCTCATACGGCCCGATGCCGGTGCCCTCCACATAAGCCACCACGCCGATGCCGACGTGTTTGCCTTCGGCCCGAAGTCGCGGTTGTTCTTCGGTGATAAACTTCTCGTAGCCGATCATGTCCAGCGCCTTGTCCATGATCGGTTGATAGTTGCCGCTGTCATAAGTCAGCGGCGCGAAGTCCTGATAGATCACTTCGTTGTTGTATGGAAACTTGTCGGGCGGGATGTAGTTGCGACGGCGAATCTCCGTCCGGTCGAGGCCCAACTGCCGGGCGGCGAGGTCGAGCAGACGCTCGATGACGAACACCCCGTGTTGCCGCCCCGCGCCACGATACGGGGTGACGATGGGTTTGTTGGTGAACAAGGCCGTGAATTCAGAATAGTAGTTGGGGATGTGATACGGCCCGAGGAGAGTACACTGACTATTCAGAGGGACGGTCAACCCATAGGGATCATACGCGCCTGAGTCGTGCAGAAAGACATCGTGAACGCCGAGGATCAGGCCGTCTTTGGTCAAGGCAATCTCGGCGTCGTGAATCTGATTGCGCTCCTGAGTGGTGGCGTAAAAATTCTCAGCCCGATCTTCGATCCACTTCACCGGTCGGTTGAGTTTCAGCGCCGCCCAGGGGATGACGGCTTCTTCCTGATACCACATCATGATCTTCGGCCCAAAGCCGCCGCCGATGAACGGCGCAACAACTCGCACTTGATTTTCCGACAAGCCCAACATCGCGGAGTAGAACGCCCGCATGACGACCGGCGCTTGGGTGGTTTCCCACACGGTCAGCTTCGCGGCGCGGGCCTCCCACTGGGCCACAATGCCCCGATTCTCCATGGCTGCCGCCGCGCCGTGATCGTAAAGGAAGCGGCGCTTGATGACGACGTCGGCTTTGGCTCTGGCCGTTTGATAGTCGTGCCCTTTGCGCTGGACGATGTGAGCGGCTACGTTCGAGTCCAAATCATCATGAACGCGCGGCGAGTCGGGTTGCGCCGCCTTTTCCAGATCGACGACGGCCGGCAACGGCTCGAAGTCCACCACAATGTCAATCAAAGCATCTTCGGCGAGGTAGCGGCTCTCGGCGATGACGACGGCGATCGGCTCGCCCACGAACCGCACTTTGTCTTTGGCAAGTGGAACCTGAGTCCGCTCGTTGAAGATGCAGCCTGCAACAGGAGGCGGCGACACCAACAGCGGGCCCGGTTTCCAATAGTCGCCGAGGTCGGCGGCGGTGTATACGGCGACGACACCTGGCCGGGCCAGCGCCTGCGAAACGTCGATGCTCTTAATTCGAGCATGAGCATACGAGCTACGCAGGAACGCCGCCTGTAACATCCCCGGCAGTTGAATGTCGTCTACAAACAGCGCTTGCCCGGTGAGTAAACGCGCATCTTCATTGCGCCTGATGGGTTCGCCAAAGACTCGGGTTGCCATGAATTATTCTCCGTTACGGTTTTCTCGCGAATAGCGATAACACTTTATCAAGATTTCCCAGTAGAAAGGCGATTAAGGGCAACAGCAGTGAGTTGATAAAACTAAGATAAGCCCTAAAATCAAGCGCGGAACTACGCGTTCTGTTGACGCGTTCATGATAGTCCAACAGTCGGTTGATGGCATCCATCGTTTCTTTGGCTTCAAAATTCTCCGCCGCTTGTAGTTTCTCCACCTTCGCCTGAATCTCGTTGAGAGTTTTCCATTTTGCCCGACGAACGATGCTGGATAGGCCGGTCTGGTTCAAAGCAAACATGACGATAATCGGCAGCCATAGGAACAAAACCAGAACAACACCAGCAGCCTGAGAAGTTCCCAATGCAACATTTAATAACGTAGCGAGGGCTGAGTAGAATGCAATAAAATAGACGAAGAAGCTAAGTTCGCTAGACAAACGAGACAGGAGTTCGGAGGTAGCCGGGTCCGCCGCGAAAAGTTTCAGATCGTATCGGGGCAGTATCGTCGGTAGAAGTATGACCACTAAGAACTGGTAAAGCAAGGCTGCGGTAAACATATTCACAACGATGATCCAGAATGTGTAACCATAGCCAGGGAATACCCCCAACAAGGTACTACTAGTTATGGACACCATAATTGAACTGACTAACAGATTACAAAAAATTGTCGCGAGAAAATGCAGTCGCAGATTACATGCCTTCCCCAGCCAATCTTCAAATTCCTGCAAACTTGTTACTGATTCGGTAGCGTCTAGGATGTCATCACGCCAGAGAACGATGATCCTATGTATGGATTGATTGATTACGATCACAGTGGCAATAGTAAGTACACCTATTGAGATCAACGATAGGACGCCTAACCCATACCCTAATCCAAACGTCTCAGCGACAATACGGAAATTGGACAAATCGCCCGTAATATATATTGCCGCATATGTAATCAAGAAAATAATAAGACTCAAAAATACAGTCATGAGCCAGAGCGGAAGTGGCTTGGATTGGCGAGCGATCTTTTGAATCACGCGATTGGTCCATGCTAAAAACACGTCCACCAGCGTTTTATACTCGCCCGCCGCCAGTCGGCGTTTGAGTTCTTCTCGTTTTTCGATCAGGGCGGCATTGGTTGCCATACAAACCTCAATTCTCTCTAATTCTCCAATTCTCGAACTCAAGCGAGCCGAGAACTGGAGAATTAGAGGATTGATCACTTGCGCTTCTTCGCCGCTGGTTTCCTAGCCGCTTTCGCCGGTTTGGCCGCCTCGTCCACAATGGCAAAGGCGCGGCAGAACGCGGCCTCGCCGCCCTTGAACTTCCACGGCATCGCGCCGAGGGTGAGGCGGCGGTTGTGCAGAGCCGGGTTGCTCATCTCGCCGCCAAGATTCTCGACATGGACGCAATCGTGCGGGAACAAGGCATTATGAGTCAGCTGATAGGCTGAGTCGGGGAACAGCACTTCAATTTGGTCAGCCCCAAATTTCTCTTCGCATTTACGGCGCACTTTTTGCCAGTGCTCGAGGCCGCCCTTGCCCAGGAAGCGGCCAATGGGCAGGTTCATTGGATGATCGGTCGAGATCATATCTACGCCCCAAACGTGAATCTTCTTCTTCAACAGCCAGTCGCAGATGCTATAGTGCGGGCCGGGGTGGCGCTGGATGTAGCGCTCTTCGTCGCCGTCGGGGCTGAGGAATGAATACTTGTGCCAGCCCGTGTGAATAAACAAAATATCGCCGGCGCGAACTTCCACTCGATCTTCAATATCCTTCGGGGTGAAGACATCGAGATCGTCGAGCATATCGCTCAAGTCCACGATAACGCCGGGGCCATAAAGCCAATTGAGCGGCAGTTGATCAATGGTCTTGCCCTTGGTCACAAAGTGGCGTGGCGCGTCGAGATGGGTGCCCATGTGATTGGAGGTTTGAATGTACTGGGCATTGACGCCATGTTCCGATTTGCGTTTGATGTATTTCACCTCAAACGGCGGATAAAACGGCCAGAAGGAACAGTCTTGGTTGAGGTCTTGAGAGAGGTCGTAGATTGTCATGGTTAGTTTCCTTTGGGGAATAGAGAATTAGAGAATTAGAGAATTAGAGAATTGGAGAATTGGAGATTAGGATTCCAGCCAAGCCAAGTCGCTTTCGTCAAAGAGGAGGTTGGGGAAGTCATCTGGCAGGCGGGAGGCGTATTCAACGGAATTTTCGCGGAGGGTTTTGGCGACGGCGATTTCACCGGAACGCTGGCCCTTCAGGCTGGCAATAAAGAGATTAAGTTGGCGGGCGATGTCGGTCAGTTGGCTAGTGTATTTCTGCGATTCGGTGGAGATCATCAAATTTCGTACGGCAGCCCGATTGAGCCAGTATTTGGTTTCGAACACACTACCCCGGGCGTAATATAGAAACTGAACTTTCTCGCCAAAGTGAAAGCGGCCAAATGACTCGGCAATATTTGCGCCAACGGAATCGGCGGCGCGGGCAATCTGTTTACCCACCACATCGCGCGCAAACTCATTCCATTGTTCCGCACTCTTGTAAATGGCGTCTGCGATAGCCTCTGCCGATTTCAACACTTTCAGATCTTCAAAGGAAGTAGGCATCCCAAATTCTCCAATCCTCTAATTCTCCAGTTCATACTTCTCCGCGTATGCGATCAACGCTTCTTCAAAAATCGCCATCGGCGGGCGCACCAACCCCGCGCCCACCTGCCCAATGCCCGGCAGGCGATGGGCCACGCCGGTGTTGATGCGGGGCAGGATGCTTTTCTCAATCACTTTGCGGATGTCAATGCCGGTGGGCGTGCCGCGGAAATCCAGCACGGGCATGGTGAAGTGCTTGTGCTCGGCGACGGTGATTTCATACATTTCCAGGGTGGCGTTCACGGCTTCTTTGGGCGTGCTACCCACAAAGGTGACAATGGCCGGGGCAGTCGCCATGGCAAAGCCGCCAATGCCCGCCGTCTCGGTGATGGCGCTGTCGCCGATGTCGGGGTTGGCATCGGCGGCGGTGAAACCGGGGAACCACAGCCCTTGTGGAATCTCCGCCGGGGCGGTGAACCAGCGGTTGCCAAGGCCGCTGACGCGGATGCCAAAATCGGTGCCGTTGCGCGCCATCGTGCTGACGAGGGTGCTGCCCTCGATGCCGTGGGCTGCATCGGTCATGGCCTTGCAGGCCGCCATCACCGGGTTCAGCACGCTCAACGCGTTATCGCCAATGAACTTCAGCGCCTCGCTCTCAAGATCGCTATCCTTCGCCACTTTGGCAATGAGCGGCGCCAGCCATTTGAGATACAGCAATGACCCGGCCTTATTGCGGTTGTGGCCTTCATCGCCCATGTGCAGAGCTTCGGCCAGCAACGCCCGAATGTCCAGCCCCTCACCACTCAAGGCAATCGCCTCGCCCACCACCGAAGCAAAGTCGCCGTTGATCCAGCGCAGGCGCTTGAGCACCTCTTCGCTAAATGCGCCCATCCGCAAAACTTTGCCATAGCCTTCGTTGAAGTTGCAGTAGGCCTTGTTGCCATGGGTAACGTTCTCGACACTATAAACCTTCATCGAAGGCGAGGTGACGCCAGCCATCGGGCCGACGGTGTCATGCTCGTGATTGGGGGCAAATTCTATCGCGCCCTTCTCAACCAGGGCAACCGCTTCGGCCTCATCTTTGGCCATGCCTTCCAGAATCAGCGCCCCGATCACCGCGCCGCGCATGGGCCCGGCCATGCGCTCCCACGTCACCGGCGGCCCGGCATGCAGAAGCAGGTTGTCTTTCATGCCGGGAATCACGTCACGCGCCGTTGCCACCCCTTTCAGAATCGGTCGGGCGTCCATCATGCGCGTGACAGCAGTAGTGTTTGCTTGTTCAATGTCCATAGTTTTATCCACAGAGAATTTGGGGGATTGGACGCGAAGCGTCTCTGATTCTCCAATCCTCTATTTCTTCTTCATCTTCGCCAGAATCGCCGCCAGCTTTTCATTGCCGCCTGCTGGCGGTTTCCAGTCTACCTGAATAGCCTGCGCCCCCTGCCCGATCAGACTCTCGTAGAACGACTCCAGACCGACGTTGATGGCGGCCAACGGTTGGTTCAATGTCTCCAAGGCCACGGGCAGGCCGCCGCTGGCTGGGGGCCGACTCATTCGTCGAGCCACATACTCTATCGCCTCGGTCGCCGTGCGGAACACCCTCACCTCCACCGCCTTCAATTGTTCAATCTGCGACTCTAAGTTCTGGGGATCAGAGTCCGTGCCAATCACCATGGCCACAAACTCAATCTCCCGTCTCTGCTCTCTAATCTCCTTGATTGCCGGAGCCAATTCGCCGGCTGGGTCGGGATGCGCCCCCTCACCCAAAACCACATCCAGCAGAATCAAGCCTGTCTCAGGATCGGCGGCTTCTTGTTTGAGGCGGCGCAACCGGAGATCGTTGTCAATCATCGGGTGTAGTCGCCCAACCATGAATACTTCATCGCCCAAATCCACAATCGTATGCGCCTGGCTTTTTAGCGGATCCGGAAGCGACTGGTCATTCGTTATGGGTGTATTGGAGTAGAGCGGGAACAAAACACCTTGCAAGCCGAGTGTGGTTTCATAAGCCAGCGTGCCGCCAGAGAATAAGCCCCGCAAGTAGAGATTAGACGCGAAGCGTGGAGGATTAGAGAATTCTCCAATCCTCAAATTCTCCAATAACTTCACGGCCAACTCTGCCGCCTCGCTCAAACTTGCCGCAAAGTGCAAGTTTCCTAATTGCCGCGCGGGCGGCGGATAGCCAATAAAATCCACAACGACCGGCTTGCCGCTGGCTTGAGCTACGCTCAGCAATTGGGCGGCAACTTTGGCCGAGGGTGGTTTGGAAATCAGCACAAGCACTTTTGTGCCCGGATCGCGGGCCAACACAGCGAAAGCCTGATGAGCCGTGATGGCGCCCACCTCCGCTTTGAGATCGCGCCCGCCTGTGCCGATGGCGTGAGAAATGCCGGAGCCGAGGGTGTGAATATGGCTGGTGACGGCCTGCAAGCCCGTGCCAGACGCCCCCACCACGCCAATCGGCCCGCGCCGCACCCGGTTGGCGAAGCCGAGGCCGATGCCGTTAATGATGGCCGTGCCGCAATCCGGCCCCATCACCAACAAGCCTTTCTCCTGCGCCGTTTTCTTCAAGGCAATTTCATCTTCCAGCGAAACATTGTCGCTGTAGAGAAAAACGTGGCGGCCTAGATTGAGCGCCTCACGGGCCACTCCAGCGGCGAACCGGCCCGGCACCGACACCAGCACCCAGTTCGCATCGGGCAATTGCTGAACCGCTGTCTCTAAGCTTTTGGGGCGAAACTCCTGGGCAACTGTTGAGCGGCGTTTGGCCAGTAAGGTATCCACCTGCCCCAACGCCTCGGCGGCGGTCCCGTCGTTTTCAGCTTTGACCACAATCAGCAAATCATTAGCGCCAGCCTTCTTCGCCTCTTCGGTGAGCAGGCCGCTCTGCTCAAGCAGTTCAAGATTCGCGGACGTGCCCATGACCGCGCCCGAGTCGAGCACGCCGGGCAGGCCGAGCAGGCCGCGTTGTAACTGCATCAAAATTGCCGAGTCGTAATACGCGCCGAAGCGGGTTTCACTTCGAATGGCTGTCATTGCCAATTACCGATCACTTTTTCCAGCCCCGCCGCCCATTCAAACATTGCTTCATCTTCCTGCCAGCGAGCTGTCAGTTGCAAGCCTAGCGGCAGGGCCTCGGCAGTTCGCCCGGATGGCAGGTTGAGGGTTGGCAAGCCGGCCTGTGTCCACGGCAAGTTCATCACCGGGTCGCCAGTGCTGTCGAGGCCTAGCGGCGCGGGGCCGGGGGCCGAAGGCGACAGCCACAGATCGATCTTGTTCTCGTCCATCGCCTGCATCAATTCGTTTCTCAATGCCTCGCGTCCGCCCAGAGCTTCTGCCAGAGCTTCATCAGTAATGGCCCGGCCTTTTTCAAGCAGTTCAATTGTTTTGGCGTGATACAGGTCACGGAAGCGCGGGAACCAATCTTTGTGCACGCGGGCGGCGTCGGCGGCGGCGATCAAATAGTGGCGCTCGCGGATCGTCTCAAAATTCGGCATCACTTTCACCGATTTGATCTCATAACCGGCTTTGGTTAACTTGCGGCCCAGAGCGCGAAAATGTTCCACCATCTCGGCCGAGGCGCGATTGAGATAGGGGCCTTCCGGGATTCCCAACACCGGCCTGGCTAAACCGCCGGTTGCGATCTGCCAATAATTGCAGAGCAGACTCGCCGCCAGCTTCGCCCCGGTCACATCAGTTGTAAAGACGCCAATGTGATCGAGCGATGGCGACAACGGGATGACACCCGCGCGCGAAATACGCTCGTAAGTGGGCTTGTAACCGACAACGCCGCAGAAGGAGGCAGGTCTGACGATGGAACCGATGGTTTGTGTCCCCAACGCGAGCGGGCACATCCCCGCTCCCACTGCCGCCGCCGAGCCACTGCTTGAGCCGCCAGGCGTGTGTTTGGGGTTGTGCGGATTGCGCGTGGGGCCGGGGCCAAAATAGGCGAACTCGGTCGTCACCGTCTTGCCCATGATCAGCGCGCCCGCTTTTTTCAGGGTGGTGGCGCTTTCGGCTTCCAAGCCTTGCAATAACTCTGGCAGTAGTTTGCTCCCGGCATGAGTGACGAAGCCCGCTACCTGAAAAATGTCTTTGATGCCGACCGGTACTCCAAACAGAGGCGGTCGGGTTACAGGATCAGGGTACTGAGCGAGCAGGGTCTCGGCTTCACGGCGCAGTCGCCCGAAGCGATCATCTTCCGGCACGAAGGCTAAAACTGAAGGCTCTCGCGAATTGAACTGAGTTTCAAGGCGATTCAAGTAATCGGTAATCAGTAATTCGCCCTTGCGGAGGGCATCGGCCAGGCTGGGAAGGCTGTCCATAAGGTGCGTTTCGGTTATTTCATCTTCTTCTTTGCCGCCAGCTTCACCGCATCCACAATGTGCTGGTAGCCGGTGCAACGGCAAAGGTTGCCTGAGATGGCTTCGCGGATTTCTGCTTCAGTTGGGCTGGGGTTCTCTTGCAGAAACGGAATGAGAGTCATCAGAAAACCGGGCGTGCAATAGCCGCACTGCAAGCCGTGCGCTTCGCGGAAGGCTTCTTGGAGTGGGTGCAGTTCGGTGGCGCTAACCGCCAATCCTTCGACTGTCATTAACGCGTGGCCGTTCGTCTGCACCGCAAACATGATGCAGGATCGCACTGCCTGGCCGTCGAACAGAATGGTGCAGGCGCCGCACACGCCGTGTTCGCAACCCACGTGCGTACCGGTCAGGCCCAGCTCATGCCGGAGAAAATCGCTCAACAATAAACGAGGCTCAACCTGCCGCTCGTAGGCTTTTCCATTGATTGTGATTTTGATAGGATGGAGTTCGCTCATTGGCTGGCTCTGTCGAATGCTTGTGTGAGCACACGCCCGGTGAGCACACGGGCTAGATGCCGTTGATAGTCTGGCGAAGCGTGAATACTGCCCATGGGGTTGATTTCCTGTTCGGCGGCCAGGCTGGCCGCCGCCGCGAAAACTTCAGCCGATGGTTTCCGTCCCTTCAACAAACCGGCGGCCCGCTTCGCGTCCACCGGTCCATCGCCAGCATTAAGGTAAACCAAGCGCGCCTCCTCGCAAACACCGCCTTCGTTTAGCCTCACCACCGCCGCTACACCCAGCATGGCATAGTCGCCGCGCCGTCGCGCCAGCTCGATGAAGGCTGTGCCGGTTCGGTGGGGCAGAAGCGGCCAGGCCACCTCCACCAGCATTTCGTCGGCTGCAAGATCAGTGGTGAACAGTCCGCGAAAAAAATCTTCAGCCGCGATCCAACGCTCACCGCGCGCAGTTTGCGCCCGAACACGCGCGCCGAGGGCCATAGCGATGACAGGCAATTCGGCGGCCGGGTCGGCGTGGGCCAGACTGCCGCCCAACGTGCCCCGGTTACGAATTTGGGGATGCGCCACCCAGGGCATGGCCTCGTGCAGTAACGGCGCATATTGTTCGACGAGCGGATCACGTTCCAGCCGCCTCTGCCGGGTGAGGGCGCCGATGCGCAATTCACCGTCATCAGCGCGTCGGATGTAGTCGAGTTCGGCCAGGTTGTTAACGTCGACGAGAAGCGCCACCTGAGCCAGGCGAAAGTTCATCGCCGGGATCAGGCTCTGGCCGCCAGCCAAAAATTTAGCCTCGTCGCCGTATTCAGTCTTGAGAGCCAGGGCGGCTTCCAGCGAGTCGGGAGCCATGTAATCAAACGAAGCTGGTTTCATTAGCGTTAGAAGGGGTGAAGAGTTTACGAGGTCATGGGATCAGCGATGTCACCGTACATTTCAGGGCGACGGTCACGGTAGAACTGCCAGGCATTGCGCACTTCACGGACCTTCTCAAAATCCAGGTCGCAAATCACCAACTGCTCTTGGGTGTCGCTGGCCTGACTTGCACCCGATTTGAGGTCTGGCATATACTGGCCGCGCGGGTCACAAAAGTACGACGAGCCATAGTAATCGTTGGGCCCAAATTCCGCCTCTTGCCCCACCCGATTGATCGTACCGACAAACACCCCGTTGAAGATGGCATGCGCCCGCTGTTCGATTTCCCACAAGTGCATGGAGAGGCCGCGCGAGGTGGCGCTGGGGATGAAGATGATCTCCGCGCCGTGCAAGC
>CAYSIV010000101.1:7819-17872 GCA_964431175.1 uncultured Anaerolineales bacterium | reverse complement strand
GATACTCAACCGACTAATCTATTCACGGAACACATAGCACAAATGTTCGTCCAACAGGGGTTATACGGCGGCGGTATAACGGCTTATGGACGGTCTGACCCGCCGTCTAACCCCCTAAATCAATTAGGACATTAGGCGGCTTTAGGTTAAAATAGAATGAGCAGATTATAACTGTCGGTTCGAGTAAAATTATTTGACTATTTTTAATTTCCGCCCCACTTGCACATCTAAATCGCCATAGTATAAGCCAGTAACTCCCTCTGTCAAACCTTCGCCAACACCTCCTCAATCTACCTTTTTGGCGGATCGCTTCTACAACTGTCCCTCATCCCAATTCTCCAATCGCTTTTGATAGGCGGGATCGTCATAGCGGCTCAAGGCGAAGGCCGGAGCGTAACTTGGCAAAGTATCTCCGGTGATGTGAGCCGCCAACAAGTCCCCGGCTCCCGGAGCCGCCATCAACCCGTAGCCTGAAAGCGCGCCGATCACATAAGCGCCCTCAACCGGCAGAGGCCCAACCAGCAAACGGTTCTCGCGCGTCTTGGTGTAATAGCCGCCGTCAATTTCCACCTTTGGCGCTTTGCCAAGGTAGGCTTTGAGGCCGGGCATCATCCTCGCCAATCCGCGCAAAACCACTTCATAAAACATCGGGTCAAATGCCAGCGGCCAGGTTTCCGGCACGGGCCGCGCATCGTAGCCCCACAACATCAACACCCTGTTGGCCTCCGCGCCGCCCTCAGGGCGCAAGTGCGCGCCCGCCGGTAGTTCGCCCAGCAAGCTCGCCGTCTCCTCAGACTCGGCCAACATCTCGCGCTCCTCAGCCGACCAGTCAATTTTCTGCGGGTCGGCCCAAATCACAAAAGGCGCGCCGCGTGGAATCACACCCAGATAATCTTTGAAGGCAACTTTCTCGTGCCGCTCAGAGAACACGGGCAGGTCCACGCCCAGCATGCGGCCAACAGCTTTGAGCAAGGGCCCGGCGGCGTTGACGAAACTGCCGGCGGCGATTTGTCGGCCATCACTCAGCCGAACCGCCTTGACCCGGCCTCCTTCCACGGTGACGCCGTCAACGCGCCCCCGGATAAGCTCTGTACCCCTGGCCTTTGCCCGCTCCAGCATATACATCCCCAACTGTTGCCCGCTGAACCAGCCACAGCGCCGGGCGTGAATCACGGCCACAACGTCTTCGGCGAGATAAGGGAAGCGTTGGCGAATCAGGGCCGGGTCGAGAATCAAGTCGGCGCCGGTCGGTTGAGCTTCGAAGCCGTGAGGCCGGGCGGGGGTGTAAGTTGTGGGGCCGGGGTGAACGCGAAGCGGGCCAGCACCCTGGGCCTCGGCATTTTGGGCGGCGCGCTGAAAAATTGAGACTCGGGCCGGGTCGGCGGTGGCATAAACGTAGCCGCGCCGGTTGAGCTGAAAGACGTTACCGCCCTCTCGCGCCATCTCTTCGATAAGGTCAATGCTTCGATCCATGAAGCTCACCATCGAAGCGTCGGGCCACCAGTTGCGGTAACACTCGGTGGATTTGTCGCTGGTCAGGGTGAGCGGGTCGCGGTCATCAAGGATCACCACGCGCTTGACACCGCGCCGCGCGAGATGGTAAGCCGTCGCAATCCCCGCAATCCCTGCGCCACAGATGATAACGTCAACAGTCTCAACCATAGTTTTGGGTCAACGGACGCTTCGCGAGCGAATTGAACGGTTTTATCTTTTTTGTAATCCGCTAAATCCGTTCAATCCGTTGACGAGTCCTGCCTCCCGAAGTTCGGCGATCACTTTTTCAACGGCGGCCTCAGGCGTGGGCAAAAGCGGCGGGCGGACGACCGAGCTGGGGAAGCCGTTGAGGCGGGCCAGGATGGCTTTGAGTGTGGCCGGCGCGGGCGGGTAGCCATCGAGAATGGCGCGGCCCTTTTGCAAAAGGGCATTGGCGCCTGAAGCGTCGCCGCCTGTGACGTGCGCGTCCCACACCTGGCGCAGGAAGGGCGAGAGCAGATTGGCCGGGGCGGTGATGCACCCTTGCGCGCCTGCGTCAAGAGCGCCCTGAAAGAGCGAGTCGGTGCCACAAAAGATCAGGTGATCGTGGCTGAGGCGGCTGCCTAATAGTTTGGCATGGTCGGCGTCGGCGGACGAGTCTTTGAGTCCGGCGAATTTATCGGGGAAGGCGTCTTTCAAACGCATCAACAACTCGACCGAGAGCGCCACGCCGGAGACGGACGGAATGTGATAGCCGAAGAGCGCGCCGCCCACAGGAACCGCCCGCTTGAGCACTTCGCCGAACCAGGCGAAGAGGCCGTCATCGTTCACTTTGCGAAAGTAATAGGGCGGCAGAACGACCACGCCATCAAGACCGAGATCGAAGGCGGCTTTAGTGAGCATGATGGTTTCTTCGAGACTGGGCGTGCCGGTTCCGGCCAGCAGTTTGAAGTCCGGGTGGGCCTGGCGAATTTGCAAAGCGGTGCGGCAGAATTCGAGTCGCTCGTCGGGCGCGAACGAGGGGCCTTCACCAGTGGTGCCGAGCAAGAGCGCGCCATGACAGCCGCGATTGGCAAGCCGGTCGAGCAAGGGCACGATGATGGGGAAGTCGATTGAAAAGTTTGGGTAGAGCGGTGTCACGACAGCGGCGTAGACACCGGCGAGAGGGTGAGGCATGATGCTCTCCTGAATTAAGGAACCGCAGATCTCATGGCTGGAATGTAATCTGTAGATAAACTTGGCTCTCCCGACTTTGGCGGGAAAATTAACCACGAATCGCTTCGCGCGAATGACACGAATTTGGCTTATTCCCTTCGTGAAATTCGTGCAATTCGTGGTAGTAGAATTGTTACCTCAGGCATGATTCGTTCCCCCTTTGGTAGTTCGCCTTGCGCCCGTATTGTATATCAATCTTCGATGATCAAACGAATTGCTGCCCGCCAAATTCGCCAAATCCGTCGTCAGGTTGCTGTGGTACACTCGCCTCAACCTCTCACCCGGAGTCGCCCGTGACCCAACCCCTTCTCATTGACGGCCACTCGCTCACTATCGTAGACGTCGTCGCCGTCGCCCGCCAACATCGCCCAGTTCAACTCGCGCTAGCGGCCCGCGAGCGCATGCAGGCCAGCCGCGCCTATGTCGAATCTCTGCTGACTCCGGATGCGCCAACCGTTTATGGCATCAACACCGGCTTCGGCGTCTTCGCCGACCGCAAAGTCTCGCCCGCCGACTCGGCTCAACTCTCGCGCAACCTCATCCTCAGCCACGCCGTCGGCACAGGCCAGCCGTTTGCCGAAGACGTTGCCCGCGCCGCCATGCTCATCCGCGCCAACACACTCGCCATTGGCCACTCCGGCGCGCGGCCCGCGCTTGTGGAAACCTTGCTGGCCATGCTCAACGCCGGCGTGCATCCCGTCGTGCCTCAGCAAGGCTCGCTCGGCTCGTCGGGCGACCTTGCGCCGCTCTGCCATCTCGCCCTGATTTTCATGGAAGACTCGAATGCGGGTGAAGCGATCTATCGCGGACAACGCCTGAGCGGAAAGGATGCGATGGAGGCCGCCGGACTCAAACGATTGACTCTAGAAGCGAAGGAAGGATTAGCAATCAGCAACGGGGCCACGTTTTCTGCGGCGGTCGCCGCCCTGGCCGTCTCTGACGGGGCGACTCTGATCACCCATTCCCAGATCGCCACTGTCTTCGCCCTCGAAGCCCTGCTCGGTGTGTCGAGCGCCTTCGACGAGCGCCTGCACTCGGCGCGCCGGCAACCCGGTCAATCCGCCGTCGCTGCCAACTTGCGAAAGTTGATGGAAGGAAGCACCTTCATCAATGCCTCGGGTCGCGTGCAAGACTCCTACTCACTCCGCTGTGCGCCACAAATCATCGGCCCGGCGCTCGACACTCTGACCTTCATTCGCGCCTGGATCGAAAACGAGATCAACGCCGCCACCGACAACCCGCTTCTCTTTCGCGAGCCAGACGACTCATTCAAAGCCATCTCCGGCGGCAACTTTCATGGCGAAGTGATCGGGCTGGGCATGGATTATCTTGGCATTGCCATGGCCGAAATCGGCGCCCTGGCCGAACAACAAATCAGCCGCCTCATCAACGACAAGCTTTCGTTTGGCCTGCCGCCGATGCTGGTCGGCAGCCCCGAAGCCGCCGGCCTCAACTCGGGCCTGATGATGCCGCACTATACCGCCGTGTCGCTGGCGCTGGAAAATCAAACGCTGGCTCACCCCGACAGCGTTCATTCGTTACCAACGTCGGCCGGTCAGGAGGATCACAACGCCAACGCGCTCACGGCCGCCCGCCATGCGAGTCAAATCATTGCCAACGTGACTCACATCCTGGCCGTTCACTTTTTCACCTCGGCCCAGGCCATCGATCTCAGGGGAAGGGCCATGCCAGAGAGACACACTTCCCCGGCAGTGGCGGCGGCCCAGGCCCGAATCCGGCGCGATGTTCCATTTGTCGAACGGGATCGGTTTTATCAACCTGACATTGAGCGCGCGCGAGCGCTGATCGCGAATGGCGAGATCGCGCGCGCAACCGGGATCGATTTTGTAGAGTCGCACAATTGAACCGCCAAGACACAACCCCGCAAAAGGAAGCGGGGCAGGCGAACGCGAAGAAAATCCCGTTATTTTTTTCTTTGCGCCCTTGGCGTCTTTGCGGTGAAATTATCTCAACTGTATAAATTCTATTTTGAATTGGAGAAACAAGTAATGAGTGAACAACTTGGTTTCATCGGTTTGGGCATCATGGGCCGGGGGATGGCCCGCAATTTGCTCAAGGCCGGGTTCGCGGTGCGCGTTTGGAATCGCACCGCGAACCGGATGGACGAGGTGGCCGCCGAGGGGGCGAGCACGGCGGTTTCCCCGGCCGACCTGGCGGCGCAGTGCGACATCATCATCATCTGCGTCAGCGACACGCCGGATGTGGAAGCTGTTATTCTTGGCGAGGGCGGGGTCATTCACGGCCTTCAGCCCGGCGCGCTGGTGATTGATATGAGCACCATCAGCCCGCACACGACGCGAGCGATTGCCGAGAAATTGAAGGCTAAAGGCGGACACATGCTTGACGCGCCAGTGAGCGGCGGCAGTGAGGGCGCCGCGCGCGGCACACTCAGCATCATGGTCGGCGGCGAGGCTGAACAGGTGGCGCGGGCCATGCCGGTCTTGCAGGCGATGGGCAAGACGATTACGCATGTTGGCGATCACGGCGCCGGCCAGATGGTGAAGCTGGTCAACCAGATTCTCGTGGTGGGCAACGCGCTGGCGATGAGCGAGGCTCTGTTATTCGCCCAAGCGGGCGGCCTCGATTTACAAAAGACGCTCGAGGCGGTGGCGGGCGGGGCGGCGGGTAGTTGGATGTTGAGCAATCGCGGCCCGCAAATTCTCAAGCGCGACTGGCGGCCCGGGTTTACGATTGACTTGCAACAAAAAGACGTGCGCCTGGTGTTGGCCGCCGCCGACCAGCTTGGGGTTCCGGTTCTGGCTTCCAGCCTGGTCTTCAACTTGTACCGGACTCTGCAAGCCGACGGCCTGGGCGCGGAGGGCAACCACGCGTTGATCAAAGCATTGGAGAGGCTGGCCGGAATTGAAGTGAAGGCGTAGAGAGGCAGCGGGACTCACTGCGCGAGCCGATGCGCGGCTCCGATGCCGCCTTTCACTTGGCAGGTTGGTATATGTTTGGCAACATTGATAAAGCCAGAATGCAAGCCATCAACATGGACGGGACTCGCAATACGCTTGAAGCAGCCGCCGAGCTTGGCGTGTCGAAGATCATCCACACCAGCACTGTCGGCGTGTTCGGCAACACCCATGGCAAGGTTGCAGACGAGACGCACTACGCCGGGAAAGAGACGTTGGAGTCAGAATACGAGCGCACAAAATGGGCCGCCCACTACGAAGTGGCGGTCCCTTTGCAGAAGAAAGGCGCGCCCGTTATCATCGTTCAGCCGGGCGGGGTGATCGGCCCGGGCGATGCCAGCCCGCTCACAACATCCTACGATTTTTATTTGCAAAAGACTCCGGTCATGTTTGGTGAAGCTTCCGGCCTCACCTGGGCGTATGTAGACGACATCGCCGACGGCCACATTCTGGCAATGGAGAAGGGCGGCGTTGGCGAGTCGTACATCATCGCCGGGCGGCCGTTAACGTATCGACAAGCGATGGAGATGTGGGAGAGGATTGTCGGCATTCCCGCGCCGCGATTGTGGGTGGCGGGCGGCATGTCGGCCCTGGTAGGCTTGTTGGAGCGGCTCGGCCTATCGCTTCCGTTGTCGCATGAAGCGCTTGGCTCGCTAAATGATTACACCTTCTATGGCAGTGCTGAGAAAGCTAAACGCGCATTGGGCTGGCAACCGCGACCGATTGAACAAGCATTTAGAGAAGTCCTGGAATACGAGATGGCGAAGCGACAACGAAAAGCGAGTTGATTGAACGGTACATCCTGCCCTCCAATTTTGGCGGGTCTGTTTTTTCATGTTGACTTTTCCTCAAATCCGACTAACATGGTCGAAACATACCGAGCGTTAGGTTTCTTGGGAGCAGATTCTACTTTAGCCACATGACTCACCCACCGCACTCTCTGGAGTATGCCCGCGAACTTGACGAGCGCGATCCCCTTGCCGGCTTCCGCGACGAATTCATCATCGATGATTCCAGCCTCATCTATTTGGATGGCAACTCGCTGGGCCGATTGCCCAAACGCACTGCCTCCCGCACACGAGAGGTGGTTGAGCAGGAATGGGGCAAGCGCCTCATCCGGGGGTGGGGCGACGGTTGGTTCACCACCCCCGGACGCATTGGCGGCAAAATTGCCCGCCTGGTCGGGGCCGGGGCCGACGAGGTCATTGTGGCCGACTCCACCTCGGTCAACATTTTCAAACTGGTCATGGCCGCGCTGGCGGCGGAACCGGGCCGGCGCAAAGTAGTCACCGACGAACTCAACTTTCCCTCGGACCTCTACCTCTTGCAGGGCGCGCTCAAGTTGGCCGGATCAGATTTCCGGCTGGAGGTCGTTCGCTCGGAAGACGGCCTGACCGTGTCGGACGAGGCGCTGGCGGCGGCGATTGACCGCGACACAGCGCTGGTGGCGCTCACCCACACTGCGTTCAAGAGCGGCTATGTTTACGACATGGACGCGATCACTAAATTAGCCCATCAAGCGGGCGCGTTAATGTTGTGGGATTTGTGCCACTCGGTCGGCGCAATGCCGCTGGCGCTCGATGAGTCAAATGTGGACCTGGCCGTCGGTTGCACTTACAAGTATCTCAACGGCGGCCCCGGATCGCCCGCCTTTCTCTATGTCCGGCGCGATCTGCAAGAGAAACTGCTCAACCCAATCTGGGGCTGGTTCGGGCAGAAAGGGCAGTTCGACATGAAGCTGGATTACGAACCGGGGCCGGGCCTGCAACGTTTTCTGGCCGGGACGCCGGCACTGCTCTCGCTGGCCGCTGTCGAGTCGGGCGTGGACCTGTTGTTGGAAGCGGGCATGGATCGCCTGCGAGCCAAGTCGGTTCAGCAGACCGAATACTTGATTGCGCTGTGGGAAGCTCTGCTGGCGCCGCTGGGGGTGACCCTCAACTCACCGCGCGACTCAAATCGACGCGGCTCGCACGTCTCGCTGGGCCATGCCGAAGGCTTGCGCATTGATCGCGCCCTCATCGAAGAGATGAACGTCATCCCCGACTTCCGTTATCCCGACAATCTCCGCCTCGGCGTCGCGCCGCTCTACACTTCGTTTGCCGATATCCATGAAGCCGTACAGCGCATTTGCCAGGTGATCGCCGAACGGCTGTATGAAAAATATCCGATTGAGAGACCAGATGTAACGTAGCCTTATGCTGACCCGCGCCGAAGCTACCGTCTCCAGCATCTTCGCCGCCGCCGAAGAACTCTTCAGGCGCAAGCCTTACGCCGACATTTCGATGCGCGATATTGCCGAAACAGCCCAGGTGACTACGGGCGCCCTGTATCATCACTTTCCCGGCAAAGAGAAGCTGTATCTGGAAATGATCCGGGCTGACTTGGCGAAAAAACAACAAATGATGGCCGAGGCCACGCCGCTGGGCGGCTCCTGCCGTGAACGACTGCGTGGCCTGACACGCGTCTTTCTGGCCATGCCGCGCGAGCGCCGCGACTTGATTCGCCTCGTGCGCCGCGACATTAACGCTTTCAGGGGACGCACCCGCGAAGCCATCATTCGGGCTTACCAGGAAGCGTTGCCAAATCTGGTGGAGCCAATTTTGCGCGAGGGCGTCAGGCGCGGCGAAGTAAAGAAGCAAGACCCGCGCTGGCTGACTTGGGTGTTCATCGCCATTGTCGAAACCTCACTCGCGCCCTATGCCGAAGAAAAACTGGGTAACTTGGACGCCCGCCTGGATGCGGTTCTGGATCAATTCTTTTATGGCGCAGGCAACAACCCGATAGGTAAACGATCATGAAAATCAATGTTCTTGGCGGCGGGCCCGCGGGCCTATACTTCGCCATCCTCATGAAGAAGCTGGACCCGACTCACGAGATTGCAGTTGTGGAGCGCGACGGGCCCAATGACACCTTTGGCTGGGGGGTGGTCTTTTCCGAGACCACGCTGGACAACTTCGGCCAGCAGGACCGTGAGACTTACGAAGAGTTCGTCAAACATAGCCAACAGCGCGACCTGGTGGTGGTCAAACACAAAGGCGAAACCATTCACATCGGCGGCAACCCCATTGCCGGCGTGTCCCGCCTGGCCTGGCTGCAAATCCTGCACCAGCGTTGTCGGGAGCTTGGAGTCGATCTTCGTTTTCACACCAACGTCACCAATGTTGCCGATTATGCAGATTGTGATTTGCTTGTCGGCGCGGATGGCGCGAACAGTTTGGTTCGTAAGACATACGAAGTGTTTCTCCTGCCATCCATTGAAGTCCGACAGAACAAGTTTATCTGGCTGGGCACGGAGCAATCTTTTGACGGGCTGACGATGATCTTCAAGCAGGCCGAGGCCGGGCTGTTCATCTCGCACTCGTACCGGTTCAGCCCCACGCACAGCACCTTCATCGTCGAATGCCCGCCCGAAACATGGCTCAAAGCCGGGTTCGACAAGATGGCCGACGACGAGACCTGCGCTTATCTGGCCGAGGTGTTCAAAGACGACCTTGGCGGCCGGCCTTTGCTTTCAAACAATTTCGTCCGGTGGCTCAATTTTTCGCTGATTAGAAACCGGCATTGGTATCACCAGAATATTGTTTTGCTTGGCGACACCCTGCACACCGCGCACTTCTCGATTGGCTCGGGAACGAAGCTGGCGATGGAAGACTCGATTGCGCTGGCCGACTGTTTTGCCCGCTGCGGCTCGGTGGAGACCGCCTTGCCCGAATACCAGCGCACGCGCAAGCCGGTGGTGGATCGGTTTCAGGCGGCGGCGGTGCGCAGTCTTTCGTGGCTGGAAGACGTGCAAGAGCATTTGCATCTTGACCCGGTGCCGTTCACCTACAAGTTGATGACGCGGAGCAAGCGCGTCGGGTTCAACCGCATTAAGCGAGCCGATCCGGAATTTGCCGCCCGGTATGAGGCCTGGCACACCGCGCAACCCCAATCCGGGCCGATTCCGGACGAGTATCTCGACTTGTTCCAAAAGAAGATATTCGGCCATTTGGCGACGTTGATGCCTGACGGCACGCCGCACGTCACCTCGGTGTGGGTGGACTACGATGGCAAGCACATCCTGATCAACTCGGCGCGGGGGCGGCTGAAAGATCGCAACATGGAACAGAGGCGACACGTCGCTCTCGAAATCCCCGACCCCGACAACCCGGATCGCTACGTCGCCGTTCGCGGCCCGGTCGTCGAAATCACCGAGGAGGGGGCGGACGCGCATCTCGACAAACTCGCGCAACGATATTTGGGCAAAAACATCTATCCAGCCGGTATGCGCTTCCCCGGCGAAGTGAGATGCCTTTATAAGATTGAGCCGAGGCATGTGACGACGTGGAATCCATTTGGATGATGAATCCACGACAGCGAGCCGCTTTACCCTTGGCCGACCCCGACTAGCCGAAGAAAGCCCGCCTCGGGCGCGAAGAAGCGCGCGCAC
>CAYSIV010000101.1:0-7809 GCA_964431175.1 uncultured Anaerolineales bacterium | reverse complement strand
ATTGTGCGTTGCATTTACGGAAATGTGGGCAAGAATCTATAAGCTGGATGGACAGGTAGAAGCCGAACAAGGATTCTCAGTATGAGGCATAATGCACTGGTCACTGGCGCAGGCAAAGGCGTCGGCGAAGCGATTGCCGTTGCGCTCGCGGGGGAGGGGATTCGGGTGGCGGTGGCCGGCGGCAAACTGGTTACAAGTGAAAAGGTTGCTCACGTGGCTCTCATGCTCGTCGGCGAAAACGCGCGCGGCATCACCGGCCAGGCGATTAATGTGGATGGCGGGACGGTGATGTTTTGATCCACGAAGGAGACGAAGAGGTTGATCCACGAATGAACACGAATGAACACGAATGAACACGAATGAACACGAATGAACACGAATGAACACAAATAAGATCGAGGGGTGGATGCTATAACAGAATTGCTGTTGAAAGACGAAGTGTACGCTATTGTTGGCGCGGCAATGGAGGCACATAACCAGCTTGGCACGGGCTTCCTTGAAGCTGTCTATCATGAAGCCCTGGAAATCGAAGAGCGATTGCGTGATATCCCGTACGAATCTTATAAACGACTCAAAATTAGCTACAAGGGCCATGTGTTGGATAAGGAATATGAGGCCGATCAGATTTGTTTTGAGCAAGTCATTGTCGAACTCAAGGCCATTGATCGCCTTACTTCTCGTGAGGATGCACAGCTTCTCAACTATCTCAAAGCGACTGGCTTGCGGGTGGGCCTTCTTATCAATTTCGGGAGCGGCGCAAAACTGGAGTGGAAACGGCTTGTTCGGTAAACCCTATTCGTGTCTATTCGTGTTTATTCGTGGATTCCAATATGCTTGACTATGACTTCCTCTATTCTGTTGAAAACTCAATTGCCACCATCACCCTCAACCGCCCGGAGGTGCTGAACGCGCTGACGCTGGAGATTTACGCCCAGCTCCGCGACCTGTTTGAAGCTTTGCGCGACGACGAGAGCGTGAAAGTGGTGATCATCACTGGCGCGGGGCGGGCGTTTTGCTCCGGCGGCGACGTGCATAAGATCATTGGCGTGGTCTTGGATCGCGACATGCGTGGTCATTTAGAGTTTTGCCGGATGACAGGCCACCTCGTCCGCAACATGCGCCTGCTTGACAAACCCATCATCGCCGCCGTCAACGGCTTGGCCGCCGGCGCCGGGGCGGTCATCGCCCTGGCTTCAGATTTGCGCATTGTTGCCGAAAATGCCAAATTCGCGTTTCTCTTCACCCGGGTGGGCCTCACCGGGGCTGACATGGGCGCGGCTTTTCTTCTGCCTCGGGTCATCGGCCAGGGACGGGCGATGGAATTGCTCATACTGGGTGATAATGTAGACGCGCAGACCGCCGAGCGTTATGGTCTGGCCAACCGCGTGGCGCCGAAAGAGCGGGTACTTCCCATTGCTCGTGAGTTAGCCGAGCGCCTTGCCGCCGGGCCAACGCTCTCGCTTGGCCTGACTAAGATGATGGTGAACAACGAGTGGAACATGGACATCGTCTCTGCGTTTGAAGCCGAAGCCCAGGCTCAGGCGCTGATGATGATGGGCGACGACCATCGCGCGTTTTATGAAGCGTTCAAAGGGAAACGCAAGCCAGCATTCAAAGGAAGATAAACGAGCAGGGAAACACGAGATTGATCCCACATCGATGGAAGTGAAAAGACTGTACGACAATGAACTGATGGTAGAGCTTGAGAGATGGCTGAGATGAAAGGAAGCGATGGGCAACAAAACACTCGCCATACTCTCAGACCGAATCGGTTGATTGTGATCGGGATCGGTCTGTGCCTGCTCTTTTGGGTCGCAGATGCTCTCGTAGACGCCTTGGTATTCCATGATGGCGAGCTTGCCCAACAACTATTCCGACCGGGACCGATTGAACTCTGGATCCGGTTGATCGTCGCAGTCACCATCTTAATGTTTACCGCCTATGTCAGAAGTGTTACCAAACAGCTTCAGCGGGCCAACGATCAATTGGAGGCGGAACTTGCCGAGCGCAAGCAGATGGAAGGTGATATGCGAAACACGGAAGCCAAATACCATGGGTTGGTAGAGCAAATGCCGGCGGCGGTATACATCTGGGAACTGGGGGACGGCGGCGCTTGCCTCTATGTCAGTCCTCAAATCGAACGTATGTTGGGGTTCACAGTGGCAGAATGGCTAGCCGATCCTGAGTTATGGTTCAAGCAGGTGCATCCTGATGACCGGAGGCAGGCAGTTGCGGCAGAGGAATACTCCCGCACGACGGGTGCTCCCCTGGGTTCAGAATTTCGTATGGTGACGCGCGATGGCCGGGCGATCTGGGTGCGCGATCAATCTGTTGTATTGCTGGATGAAAAAGGCCAACCCCGTTTCAATCAGGGCCTTTTGGTTGACATCACCGAAAGCAAGCAAATACAGGAAGCCCTGCAGGCCGCCAATGAAAAACTGACGCGCTGGTTGGGAGAACTAGAGCTTCGCACAGGCGAGATCGCACTACTTAACCAAATGGGCGACTTGCTCCAAACCTGCCTCACCGTCGAGGAAGCCTGCGTTGTCCTCAGCCAGTCGGCGCGGCAACTGTTCCCCAATGATTCGGGCGCGATATACCTCATCAGCGCCTCGCGAAATTTGGTTGAGATCGTTGCCGAATGGGGCGTTTCGCCGCCCGGCGTAAGGATATTTGCGCCTGACGATTGCTGGTCGTTACGGCGAGGGCAGGTGCATGTAATCCGGCAGAATGAGATGAGTTTGAGGTGCCGCCACTTGAATGATGCGCCGCCAGGCACTTCCATATGCATCCCGATGATGGCCCAAGGGGATGCTCTCGGCGTGCTGAACTTGCACACTGTTGTGACGGAAAATGATTTGCTTGTCACTAAGCAGAACCTGGCCCAGACGGTAGCCGAGAGTGCGGCGCTGGCTTTGGCTAATCTCAAATTGCGCGAGTCTTTACGCCAGCAGTCTATCCGTGATCCGCTTACCGGCCTTTTCAATCGGCGATATATGGAAGAGACTCTAGAGCGAGAAGTGCGTCGAGCCGCGCGCCATCAAAGCTCCTTGAGCATCATCATGCTGGATGTTGATCACTTCAAACAGTTCAACGACACTTTCGGCCACGATGCGGGCGATGCCCTGTTGCGAGAAGTGGGCAATTTTCTGAAGGTGACTGTTCGCGGGAGCGACGTAGCCTGCCGATATGGCGGCGAGGAGTTTATGTTGTTGTTGCCTGAAGTTTCGCAAGAGATTGCCTGCGAGCGGGCAGAGCTCGTGCGCAACGGCATCAAACACCTTCACGTACACTATCATGGTCAGCCGCTGGGGGCGATCACTATCTCCTCGGGCGTTGCCACTTACCCCGATCATGGGGCGGATGGCGATTTTGTGGTGCGAGCGGCAGACGCGGCTATGTATCGCGCCAAGCAGGAAGGGCGAGATTGTGTGCGATTGGCCCAGTAACTTCACCTGATAAATTGCAAAGGGAGTGATGAAAAGAATTCTTAACCCTGCCAGCTTGGCTAAACCTTCCGGCTACTCAAACGGCATTCTCGCCGAAGGTGGTCGCCTGCTTTTCCTCGCCGGGCAAACCGGCATGGACTCAACCGGGGCGATTGCCGCCCCGGGCGACTTGGTTGCCCAATTCACGCAGGCGCTGGCTAACTTGAAAGCCGTGGTCGAAGAGGCGGGCGGGGCGATGACCGACATCGTCAAGCTCACCATCTTCGTGACCGATAAAAGACTTTATCGGGCCAATCTCAAGCTGATCGGTGAAGCCTATCGCTCCTTCTTTGGCCGCCACTATCCAGCGATGACGCTGGTGGAAGTGAAAAGCCTGTTTGATGATGCGGCGATGATTGAGATTGAAGGGGTGGCGGTGATTTATGAAAATACTGGTCGTAGATGACGAACCCTGGTTGCGGTGGATCCTCAGGACGCAATTGACGCGCCTCAACCATGAAGTGGTCGAGGCCGAAGACGGCCAGGCGGCTTGGGAGATGTGGCAACGCGAGGCCTTCCCGATGGTCATCACCGATTGGATGATGCCCAACATAGACGGCGTGGAATTGATCCGTCGCATCCGGGCCGCCTCAACACTCAGCTACACTTACATCGTCATGCTCACCGTGCGGACGGACAAAAGCGACGTGGTCACCGGGCTGGAGGATGGCGCAGACGATTACCTCACCAAGCCGTTTGACGCCGGCGAATTGCAGGCGCGGGTGGCAGTGGGCGAGCGCATCCTGGGCGTGGAGATTCGCCTGCGGGAGTCGCTGGCCGAACAGTCGGAACTGGCGGCCCGCGACAGCCTGACCGGCCTTTACAACCGCCGGACGTTCGACTACCGGCTGGCCGACGAGATCCGGCGCGCCCGGCGTTACAACCGGCCGCTGGTATTGATTATGATTGATATTGATCATTTCAAGAACTACAATGACCAACACGGCCACGTGCATGGCGATCGTGTCCTGCAGGATTTGGCGAAAGTGCTGGTGAACAGTGTGCGCGCCACCGACTTCGTGGCCCGTTACGGCGGCGAAGAATTTGCCATTATCCTGCCCGAGACCAACAAGACCAGCTCCATGTCCGCCGCCGAAAAAATCCGGGCGGCAGTGGCGGCTCACCCGTTTCCGCTGGGCAACAGCCAGCCGGGCGGCATGCTCACCCTCAGCCTCGGCATCGCCAATTATCCGGAAGATATGCCTGACGGCGACGCGCTGGTGGAACGCGCCGATCAGGCGCTCTATCACGCCAAGCACACTGGCCGCAACCGGGCCGTGATGGCTGGCTAGAAAAAAACCCGACGACTTATGGACTTTACATTCACGCCTGCTCAAGCCAACATTCAAGCTCAGGCCCGCGCCTTTGCCCAGAACCGAGTTGTGCCGCTGGCGCGCGAGATGGACGAACAGGGTGAGATGCCGTTATCGCTGATTCAGGAAATGGCGGCGCTTGGTTTGCTGGGCGGGCCACTGCCAACAGAATACAGCGGCGGCGGTTGGGATGCCGCCTCGCTGGCTCTGTGCTACGAAGAACTGGGCCGCGCCGACTCGTCGGTGCGCGGCTTCATGACCGTCCACACCAGCCTTGTTTCTCAATGCGTTTTGCAATGGGGCACTGAAGAGCAAAAGCAAACTTACCTGCCCCGGTTGGCGCGCGGCGGCCTCATCGGCTGTTACTGCCTCACCGAGCCAAACGCCGGGTCAGACGCGGCCAGCATGGAAAGCACTGCCATCCTCAGCGGCGGCGGCGGCGACTACATCATCAACGGCGAGAAAATCTGGATCACCAACGGCGGCATTGCTCATCTGGCAATTGTTTTTGCAAATGCCGACCGCGATTTGAAGCACAAGGGCATTTGCGCGTTTCTGGTTCCCACCGACACCGACGGCTTTCACCGCAGAAGAATGGAAGGCAAAGAACTCGGCCACCGCGCGTCCGATCATGCTCATATCCATTTTGAAAATATGCGAGTCCCCCAGACCGCTTTGCTTGGCAAGCCTGGCGATGGATTCAAAGTGGCCATGTCGGCGCTGGATGGCGGGCGGCTGGGGGTGGCCGCCGGCGCCCTGGGGGTGGCGCAAGCCTGCCTCGAGGCGTGTGTGGATTTCGCCAAAACCCGGCGGCAGTTCGGCCAGCGCATTGGCAACTTCGAGATGATTCAGGCGACACTAGCCGACATGGCCGCCGATGTAGACGCGGCGCGGTTGTTGGTATACCGCGCGGCCTGGCTTCGCGACCAAGGGGTGAAGGCCACTCGCGAAACGTCCATTGCCAAATTGTTCGCCACCGAGGCCGCGGTGAGAGCCGCGAACGAAGCGGTGCTTTTGCACGGCGGGCGCGGCTACTCCAACGAATATCCGGTAGAACGTTACTATCGCGACATCAAGGGGTTACAAATCTACGAAGGCACGGCCCACATTCAACGCATTGTGATCGCCCGCGAATTGTTGGGGCGCGAATAAAACTACAGGAGACGATACCTATGAAAGCTGCCGATCTTCCACTTTATTACAATGCCGTCAACATCCTGGAGCACAACCTGACTGCTCGCGCCGACAAGGTGGCTCTGTATTCCGCCGAGCGGGAGTTGACGTTTCAGCAAGCGGCGGACGAAGTTAACCGGGTGGGCAATGCCCTCAAGCGGCTCGATGTGCGCCTGGGCGAGATGGTGGCCATTCTCGCCCTCGATTGCGCCGAATGGGCGGTGGCTTACTTTGCGGCGCTCAAGATCGGCGCGGTCGCAGTGGGCATGAACACTCTGTCCAAGCCGCAGGAACACGCCTACATCTTGCGCGACTGCCGGGCGCGGGTGCTCATCATCCACAAGGCCCTCCTGTCTTCCATCGAACCGATCCGGGCCGAGATGGATTTTGTCAAGCACATCGTCGTCATCGGCGGTGGCCCTGCCCTGAGCGCAGTCGAAGGGGGCCAGCCCGGCGACCTGGATTACGCGGAGTGGATCAAGGGCGAGTCTGTTGAACTCAGCGTGGCTCCCACCCATCGCGAAGATTTCTGCGCCCTCAATTATTCCAGCGGCACTACCGGCGAGCCGAAAGGCATTCTACACGCGCACAAAGACTTGCCGATCACGACCCAGTTGTGGGCGGTGAACGTGTTTGGCCTGCGCGAGTCCGACCGGACGTTTGCCACCGCCAAGCTATTCTTCACCTTTGGCACAGGCGGCAATCTGGTGTTTCCGTGGTACGTCGGCGCCAGTTGCATTCTGATGGCCGGGCCGCCGCGTATTGCCACCAACGTCCTTGAAACGATTCAGCGTTTCAAGCCGACCATTCACTACAACGCGCCGACCGGCTACGCCGCCATTCTGGCGATGGAAGACTTTCAAGAGAAATATGATTTGTCGTCGCTTCGGATCTGCGTCTCGGCGGGCGAGTCGCTCCCGGCCCCCATTTGGCATGGCTGGAAAGAGCGAACGGGGCTGGACATCATCGACGGAATTGGCTGCACCGAGTTGTGGCACATTTTCATCTCCAATCAGCCGGGCGACATCCGCCCTGGCTCCAGCGGCAAACCGGTTCCCGGCTACGAAGTGCGAATTGTGGACGAGAGTCTCAACGATGTGCCGCCTGGCGAGGTGGGTAACCTGTTGGTGAAGAGCGAGACCACTGCCCTCTTCTATTTGCACAAGTCTGAGCGCAGTCGCCAGACGTTCATTGGCGGATGGCTGTTCACGGGTGACAAGTATTACGTGGACGAGGACGGCTACTATTGGCACGCGGGCCGCTCAGACGACATGCTCAAAGTCGGCGGCATCTGGGTGTCGCCAGTGGAAGTGGAAAGCGCCATCATCAGCCATCCGGCGGTGCTGGAGTGCGCCGTGGTCGGCCATGCCGACAGCGCTAACTTGATCAAGCCCAAAGCGTTCGTGGTGCTCAAAGAAGGCCATCCAGCCTCGGACAGCCTGGCCCAAGAGTTGATCGCCTACTGCAAAGAGCGGATCGCCGAGTACAAACGCCCGCGCTGGGTGGAATTTGTACCCGAACTGCCCAAGACGGCCACGGGCAAGATTCAACGCTTCAAGATGCGAGACAGCTAGTTGGAAACGAAGAGTTGGAGTGGTATGCGAGCGCTCTAACTCTAACTTCACACTTTACCCAAAGGAGACCGATCATGAGCGACCAACACAAATTTATATTGGACGAGAGCAAGCTACCCAAGGCGTGGTACAACATCAACGCCGACATGCCGGTGCCGCCGCAACCGGTGCTGCACCCGGGGACGATGGAACCCGTCACCCCCGATTTTCTCGGCGTTCTCTTCCCCATGAACATCATCATGCAGGAAATTTCGCCCGAAC
>CAYSIV010000100.1:0-17883 GCA_964431175.1 uncultured Anaerolineales bacterium | reverse complement strand
CAGACGGCAGTTGTAAACTGCACCAACAAAAAGCAAAGCCCACCTTCGTGGGCTAAAGAGGGCAGAGTCGGCGGAGGCCGACTTTGCCTTGCGCGAAGCGTGCCGCGACTTCGAGTCGCCGGATCCGGTGCTGGCTTGGGCAGACGGCAGTTGTAAACTGCACCAACAAAAAGCAAAGCCCACCTTCGTGGGCTATACTATGATCGGCTTGCGCCGACTTCTTGTTTTGGAAAGGGTTACGACGATGCGAGCGCCTTACACTCAACTTTATCTCCATGCAGTTTGGGCAACATGGGATCGGTTGCCGCTCATCACGCCTGATATTGAGTTGCGAATTTATGGGGCGATCAACGAGAAGTGCCGAGAACTGAAAGCCTATCCGCTGGCGCTTGGCGGCATGGACGACCATTTGCACTTGTTGGTGCGTCTGCCGACGACTCTATCGATTGCCGATTTGCTCAAGGGAGTCAAAGGCGCTTCGTCTCATCTCGTCACACATGAAATCACGCCCGACAAGTTTTTCAAATGGCAAGGGGCATATGGAGCGTTTACTTTGGCGAAGGCTGATGTGCCGCGAGTGATTGACTACATCGGCAATCAGAAGGCACATCACGCAACCCAAACCCTGTGGCAAGAGTGGGAACAGTGTGAGACTCAAGACCCAAGCGAAGATTAGATTTTCCCATAAGAGAGTCGGCGGAGGCCGACTTTGCCTTTTGTTGCCGCGATTTCCAATCGCCGGAATTTGCTGAAAATTGTCTATGGCAATTCAAAACCGTACCAATATATGGTATGGAACGCTTTATCAGAGTTGTAACTTCCGCTACTCAACTACCTGTATCAATCAACCCCATGACTCGCGCTCACTGCGAATATAGTCATCTACATTCACGCCCTGCCAGGTCCGCTTCCCAACGCCTCGAAACTCCGTCACTTTCCGCCGGGCGCGCACCGTTTGCCGTTGCAACAGATTGGCAAGCTCTTGCATCAGCGCCAACTGCTCCTGAGATTCAAGTTGGCGGATCAAAATCAGAATTTGAGTTATCCGCGCTGAACGGGGTTGAAGCTCTGCTATCGCCATGATGGGCCTCCCGCACAAATTATACTCTCAATATCGGTTGTCGTTTGTCGTTTCACGCTATAATCCTCCTCATGTCTTCCGAAGAACCAACCCGGCCGTCGCAACCGCAAAAGCCCGAACCACCGGACGAATTTGCGACGGTGAAGCTTCCCCCTGCCAGCGATTCCCAGCCACCTTCCACCAAAACCGAGCCGCCCAAACTGCCGCCCGTCTCGCCCAAAGTCAACCTTGATCCCGGCGGCATGCCCCTGCCCAACCGTGTGCCAGAGCGCGACTCGCACGCGACTCGCGTTCAGCGCCGGATTGTGGCCGGTGAGGCCGGACAAGCCACCGCTAACGCGCAACCCGCCGACCCCGCGACAGCGCCCCGTAGCGACAGCGGAGTGGGAACCACCAAGACCACCCCTCGCCGCCGACAGGCAAGAAAAGTTCTGCGGACGATTACAGTAATTGCCCTTGTTCTGGTCGCGCTCGGCATCATCGCCGGGGCCGTCGCCGCTTCTTACGGCGTGTATGAATACTCCCGCATTGCTCAAACGTTGCCCGACCCAGGCGACCTGGCCGACCGGGCCTCATCGTTCGAGTCCACCTTCATCTACGATGTCAACGGCAACCTGCTCTACGAAATCAACGACCCCAACAAAGGCCGCCGCACCCACGTGCCGCTCGATCAAATCTCGCCCACCCTCATCGCCGCCACCATCGCCACCGAAGACCGCGACTACTACAACCACCCCGGCTTCGATGTCGTCGCCATTCTCAAAGCGGTGTATCGCGCCTATCGCTCCGGCGGCGAACTCGCGGGCGCGTCCACCATCACCCAGCAACTCACTCGCGCCTTATACTTCCGCCTGGCTGACTGCGACAAGCCGGATGCCGAAGTGGCCTGCTACGAGAAATCCTTCGAGCGCAAACTGCGCGAGATCGTTCTGGCCTCAGAAATCAACCGCCGCTACACCAAAGAACAGGTCCTCGAACTCTATCTCAACGAAATCTATTACGGCAATCTGGCTTACGGCATTGAGGCCGCCTCGAAGGTTTATTTCAACAAGGATGCCAAGGACCTCACCCTCGGTGAAGCCGCATTCTTAGCGGGCCTGCCGCAGTCGCCCGCCATCTACGATGTTTACACGGATCGCGAAACAGTAGAGGCGCGACAGAAGCAAGTGCTGGTTTTGATGATCGAAGCGAGCGGCAATTGCAAGGCTGCTGGCGGCATTAAAGTCAAAATCGCGCCCGATCAGGAACAAATTATTTGCGTCACCAACAACGATGCGATCTCTGCGATTACTGACATCAAGAGCCGCACCTTCACCGCGCCCACGATTAATGCCAAATACCCGCACTGGGTCAACTACATTCGCTATTTGCTCGAAGGCCAGAACGGCGAGAACGCGCAGGCAATTTATCGTTCGGGCTATCGCGTTTACACTACTCTCAACCCCGCTTTGCAGGATTTGGCCGAGGCCGAAGTGAAAACCCAGGTGGACTCGCTGGCCGCCTCCAACGTCACCGACGGGGCTTTGGTCGCCATTGACCCGGCCACCGGCCATATTTTGGCGATGGTTGGCTCGAACGATTATGCCGACCCGGTTGACGGGCAGATCAACATGGCGATCCGCCCGCGTCAACCCGGCTCTTCTATAAAAACGTTGACCTACGTGGCCGCCTTCCAAAAAGGATGGACGCCCGCCACCTTGCTGTGGGACGTGCCGACAAAATTCCCCGACGGCGCGAATCCGCCCTACGAGCCCAACAACTACGACGGCCGCTTTCATGGCCCGGTGCGCGTGCGCGACGCGCTGGCAAACTCGTACAATATTCCGGCAGTCAAGGCGCTTGAGTTCGTCGGTGTGTATGACGACCCGGCCACGCCTGAGCGCGAGGGCCTGATCACCTTCGCCGAAACGCTCGGCATCACCACGTTCACCCGCAACGATTACGGCCTGGCCCTCACCCTCGGCGGCGGCGAAGTGACTCCACTTGAAATGACGGGCGCTTACGCTACGCTCGCCAACAGCGGCCAGCGAGTCTTCCCAATTGCTATCACGCGAATCACTTACCCTTCAGGCGCAACCGTGTGTGAGCAACCAGCCAAACCCAGCGAGGCAAAAACGGGAGCGGACGGAACCCCGCTTCCCACCTGTCAGGCGGTTCCCCCGAACTGGGGTGAACAAGTCGTCCGCCCCGATCATGCTTTCCTCATCTCCGACATCCTGGCTGACAATCACGCTCGCTCGCTCGCCTTCGGCCCTAACTCGACCCTGCATCTCTCGTTCCCCGCCGCAGTGAAGACCGGCACGACGAACGACTATCGCGACAACTGGACGGTGGGCTACACGCCGAACCTGGCGGTGGGGGTGTGGGTGGGCAACGCCGACTTTACCCCGATGGCGCAAGGCGTGAGCGGCGTGACCGGCGCCGGCCCCATCTGGCACAACGTCATGGAGGGCGCGTGGGCGGTGCTGAACACGCAACCCGCGCCGTTTACCCAACCGTCGGGCGTGACCATTGCCAACATTTGCGCGGCGACCGGCGCGCTTGAGAGTGATTATTGCAAAGCGATTGTTGATCCGAAGCGGCCCAACGAGCCGACCGTACGCTCAGAATTTTTTGCTCAGGGTCAGCCGCCTTTGCCAGCCGACCGTGATCTCGTCGCCAAAATCTTTGTGGATAAGTTCTCCAGCCTGCGCGCCAGCGAGGTTTGCAACGCCAAGAACCCGGAGACCGCCGAAGAGAAAACCGTCGTCAACCTGGCCGACACCTTTGCCTTAGAGTGGCTGGAGAAAAACGAGCAGGGGCAAAAATGGGCGGCTATTCTGGGAATCACGTTTCCGATCACGCCCGCCCCAACCGCTTTCTGCGACGACAAATCAGCGCGGGCGGTGGCCATCATCACTTCGCCTTCCGAGAATCAAACGCTGGAGGGCGTGATTGATGTGTTTGGCATTGCCAACGTCGCCAACGGCGAATTTGATCACTACACGGTGGATTACGGCCTCGGCCACGACCCCGGCGGCTGGGGATTTGTGAGCGGCGAGGTGCGCAACCCCGTGGCCGACAACGGCCTGTTGGCTAAATGGGATCTCGCCACCCTGCCTGACGGCCCGGCCACCATTCGCATCGTCCTCTACGACAAAGCCGGGCACACGTCTGAGTTTCGGGTTCGCGTGTACGTCGCTCATTCAACGGCGACGCCACTACCGCCTAGCGACACGCCACCGCCCACGAGCACCTCTTTGCCAACTTCAACCAGCGCGCCTACCAACACGCCGCTCTCAACCGATACTAGCGCGCCTGTGACGGACACCCCAACCGCAACAACCGCTGTCACCAACACCGACACCCCCACGCCCGAAACGCCAATTGCGACTGCGACATTAGAAACGCCGACGGCGACACCGGAGACGCCGACGGCTACCACGCCGCCCTAATTGTGTTGCGTAAGGGCGAAGCAGTCGGGCAAATATTCTGCTGAACTTGTCACGATGCCTCCGACTGCTTCGCCCCTACACTGCTCTCTGTGCGCTCCGCGGTAAAATCTCATGACACGTTCTCAACTCATCCGCCGCGTTCTGTTCATCATCCTCTTGCTCAACGTGCTGGTCACCGTGATCAAACTCATCATCGGCTTTGCCACCGGCGCGCTCTCGGTCCTGGCCGACGGTTTCCACTCGATCATCGACTCGTCGTCCAACATCATCGGCCTGGCCGGGTTGTGGATCGCCTCCCGCCCGCCCGACGACAACCATCCTTACGGCCACCGCAAATACGAAAGCATCGCCACCTTCGCCATCGGCGGCATGCTCCTGCTCGTCTCCTGGGAGATCGTCCGGGGCATTATTGACCGGCTCACCACTCACACCACGCCCAACATTTCCATCCTCGATATCGTCATCATGGCCGGAACGTTCGTCATCAACCTGGCCGTCGTCAATTACGAGACTCAGCAGGGCAAAGTCCTCAAGTCCGACATCCTGCTGGCCGACGCCGCTCACACTCGAACTGATCTGTTCGTCACCATCTCAGTGGTCATTTCGCTCATCGCGACCCGTTTTGGCCTGGGTTGGGTGGACGTGGCGGTGGCCGCTATCGTGGTGGTGTTAATCGTTTACGCGGCCTTCAACATTGTCCGCCAGACCTCGGCCGTGCTCACCGACGCGCTGGTGATTGACCCGCAATTGATCGAGAAGACCGCCGCCGTCGTGCCCGGCGTGCGGCACGTTCACCGCGCCCGCTCGCGCGGAAGCAGTGATGCCGCTTACGTAGATGTGCATGTCAGAGTTGATCCGGCCATGTCCACTGTGCAAGCCCACGCCATTGCCAGCGAAGTTGAACGGCGCTTGAAGGTCGACCTGCCCACCATCGTGGACGCCGTCGTTCACATCGAACCGCATAAGCCGCCCATCCTCTCCGAGTGGCAGGCCATCACCGTGCGCGCCCGCGCCGAAGCCGACGCCCTGGGCGTTGGCATTCACGATCTGCACGTCCATGAAGAAACATCGGGCGACTACACGGTGGAGATGCACGTCGAAGTCCCCGAGCATCTCTCGCTGGGCGAGGCTCACGGCATCGCCAACAATCTCGAAACCCGCATCCGCGAAACCATCCCGCGCGTGACGGGCGTCACCACCCACCTCGAGCCGCTCCGCGCTTCCGTCCCCGGCGAAGAAGGCCGGTACGAAATTCAGTTTGACGCCCTGGCCGACCAGATCGCCGCCGTTGCCAACTCCGTCGCCGGCCCCGGCACGGCGCATGACATTCAACTCCATCACGTGGACGGCCATCTCACGACCTCCATTCACCTCACCCTGCCCGCCTCTCAACCCCTCACCGAAGCCCACGCCCTGGCCGAAGAAGTTGAGCGCCGCATTACGAACGAAGTCGCGCAAATCAAGCGGGTCGTTGTCCACGTTGAACCGCCGGAATAAAGGATGAAGGCAGAATGATGAAGGGTGATCGTAGTCGTAGAAGTCCGATTTCATCCTTCTTCATTCATCCTTTATAATTTGCTTGTGCCCCTCACCATTCACTCCCTCGCCGCCGTTGCCGCAAGAATCGATCAGCCGTTCTCGCTGGTTGCCTTGGGCCTGGTGGGCGACATTGGCGTGAACTTATACGTGGCTCAGGGCCAGATCGACTGGCACAAGCACATCGACGAAGACGAATTGTTTCTCGTCTATGACGGGGCGATTGAGTTGGACACCGAGTTGGGGAGCACGGTGCTGTACAGCGAAGAGGCGATGTTGGTGCCGAAGGGCGTCGGCCACCAGTCCAAGGCGGCTTTGCGCTCGGTCGTCATCCTCTTCCGCCAGCAGGTTTTGCCGGAGCGAAAGAACGGCCATCGCAACTATCTGATGACCGGCGACGAAGCGCCGCTGGCAAAAGCCCGTCTGGGAACGATGGCGGCCAGGCTCACGATTCCATTTGAGCCGCAGGCCGTGGCCATGCTGGAAGGCTGCCGGTTGTCAGTGTTTTTGGCGCGCGATTTCGGGCCTGCAGAAACGACCCGGCCTGGCGGAACACTGCTTTATGCCATGCGCGGCGCGGTCAGTATTGATCTCGACACCGGCGGGGCGCTGTTGGAGACGGGGCACCTCACCGTCGTCCCTTCAGGCCTGGCCTACAAAATCCACTCAGCCAAGCCAGCCATCCTCATCAAGTTTGAGCGCGAGTAAACAAAGGATGAATTACGAAGGATGAAAATCCTTTGCCTTTCACGTTTCATAATTCTTCCTTCTTCCTTCATCCTTCCTATGGGTCGGTTGCCCCCAACCCGTCGGCCAGCTTCAGCAGAATCAACTCCACTTCATCCAGGCTTTGCCCGAGAGGGGTGTCGCCGATCTTGATGCTGATCGGCACGTCGAATTTGATCGGGACGTTGGTGGCGATGGGAATCGTTTGCTGGATTGGCACTTCCACCGTCAGGCTGATGGGGATGCGGGTGGAAATGGGCACTTCGATGATGCGTGTTCCAATGATCGGGAATTGGATTGGCACGTTGACGATTGTATCAATGGGAATGGTTCGGCTGATGGGAACTTGCACGGTGAAGTCAATTGGAATGTTGGCCGCGATTGGCAAGTCGTCGTCAAGAGTCACGGTGTAATCGAAGCGGCTGGATTTCAAATCACCGACCATGCTTGCCGCCCTGCCAAAGGCCTGCCCGGCTTGTTGCCGCGCGGCCAGCAGAACGCCAATGACGAACACGTTGAGGGCAAGAGAAGTGACAGCAATAGTCCACAGCAGAATTTGACTCCACGGACGTTTGTTGATGGGTTCGGACAAGATAGGTCTCCTTGAAGTTTATGTCGACAAACTGCAACGGCCCGAGGGGGTGCCTGCGCAGTCAATGCGAAGCGCTGGTCTCTGCTCAGGATGCCGCCTTTAATTCGATTATAACAACGGCAACTGCTCTGAGCTCTGATCCACAATTGGGTCGAGGCCGAGGGCGGAGAGAAAGGCGGCGCGGTCGAGGTTGGATTTTTCCAGCAGGCGGCGCACATGTCGAAACTTGAGGAAGAGCCAGCCGCCGCCAGTCACGGCTTCGCGCAAGTGAGCGTCGCGCCCCAGCTTGTATTCGATCAGTCTGGCCCGTCCCCCGGGAATCACCATTACCTGCCGGGCGCGGGTGGGCGGCGGCGGCAGAACGTAGTGGGCCACGGCCGCGGTGTCGGAGATGATGAAGCGAAACGAAGCGGCTTCGGCTTCAGGATCGATCCAGTTAATATCTACCGCGCCGGTTATTACTTCATAGCCAAGCCGCTGGCCGAGCGATTTCAATTCTGTCGAGATGCGTTCGTAATCCTGCGCGCGCGCCATCGGATCATCTTCCGGGCGGAAGTGCCACACGCCATCTTTCTCCAGGCCGTATGATTCCAAACAGCGGCGGAAGTAGGCAGAACCGGGCGTGAGCAGCCCGGGGAACTCGGCGCATAGGTGGCGCTCCATCGTCGTCGTGTCGGGGTTGCGCCCGGTGGGCGTGTCGGCCAGCGAGTGCGCCACTTCGCGCTCCACCCGGTCGGCCAGCGGATCAGCCGCCTCTTCAGAGTCAACCAACCACCAACGCCCGACGCGCGGCGAGTCGGCCTCTGACTCTTCCACGCCCACATGAATGAGGTGCGGCGAGTTGACGCACCCGGCCTCAGTCGCTTCGGTGAGCATGTCGAGCGGCTCGGTGGCGCTTTCTTCAACCGCCGAGCGAAGCAGATGTTCCTGGGCAAAGGCCACGAAGGCCGCGCCAGAGAGCGTGGCCCACCGCACTGGCTCGCCGCGCTGGCGAATCACTTCAATGGCCGACGCTTCGGCGCGAACGCGCAGAGCCGTGGTCAGCTTGCCCGGCGGCTCTATGGTGAGTTGATCGGGTTCCAACGTGAACTGCGCTTCGGCTGGCTCAGCGCGAATGGCGTGGTGGATGAGCGAGAAGTTGGCGGCATCGGCGGCGGTGAGGGCCGCGCCCACAAAGCCGGGTTCGGCTTCGGGCAGAAGCGCGACGAAGCGACCGCCGCGGGTGAGCAATTTGTGGCTGGCGGAGAATCCGGCCCGCAGGGCTTGCTCGTGCCACGACCAATCGTAACGGCGGCGGTTGATAAATTTTTTCAACGGTTTGGCCGCCTCTTGGCCCCAAAGCCAGGCGGCCCAAATGGCCGTGAGAATCCACAACACGGCATTCGGGCGCGGGAGGGCGGTGATCATGAATGGAGTGCTTTTGGGCAGGACGATGCCGGAAGCGATAAGATCGCGCATCGTGCCTTCAAACATGGCGACGGCGGGATCGGGTTTGCTCAACAGGTCGGCCAAAGAGACAGTGGCTAAACCAGTGGCGGCTTCACCCTGGAACGCGCCGTCGGCGGCAAGTTTTTCCAGAGTCCGCCACAGGTTTTTTTCCCGGAAGCGGGCGTGCGGCTTCAGCGTGCGCGGGCGCGCTCCGTCGAGCGAGGCGCCTTCATCATACGCCATGAGCAAGAGCAAATCGAGAGCGCGATGTTCGGGCGGGTTGAGGGTGAGCGCGCCGGCTTTGTAGGTCAGGGTGAAAATGGCGTGCAGGGCGCGGGCCGTGTAAGCTTCAAGGGCCTCGGCCACCAGTTGGCGGTCGGGGTCGTCGGGCGGCGCCACCCGATCCAGCGCCCAGTAGTAGTGCGGGCCGCGCCCGCCGTTCGGCGCATATCTGGCGGCGAGTTCGGCGTCGGCCGGATCCGTCGGGCGCGTCTTATCTTCGCCGCAGGTTAGACAGTGATAAAATTTTTCGGCGAGCGCTTCTTTCTCCCAAGTGTAGTAATCCACTTCGACAACGCCGCCACAGTCGGGGCAAGTGGAGCGGTAGAGACTTCGAACGTACTCTTCGAGGCGGGTTTTGACGATGGAGGCGTCGGCGAGGCGGGTGAGAGCCAACTTCAGAATCTTGATCGGGATAGGATCGATGGCGGCCATGAGGGCCAACCGCAAAACCGAGTTGTTGTTGACGAGGAGGACGCGGCGGCCAGCGCGGGCCAGTTCGAGGCCGGCCCGCGGCGACTGGGCAAACGGGTCGATGACCAGGTCGCCGGGAGCGCTATGTTTGTCGCCATAAAAGGCTACAATGCCGTCGTCCAGCGGCGGCAGGTGCCGCGAAAGCGGAAAAGATGTTGCTGGGTAGCCAGGAGTGAACATGGTAGGATTATAGTGAAGCCAGAGAACTAGGGCAAGCTGACGCTTGTCCGATTTTTATGCTAAAGGACTGATGGATGACAACAAGATTTGAAGCGGTGGAGGCGCTCCGGCCCAAGTTGGCGCTGGGACCTGCGGCGACGATTGAACAGCTTGCCGAATTTATTGCCGGGCGAACCGGCGTTGAAGCCGGGACAGCCCAAGCTGTGCTAGCTGAACTGAGTGAGGCGGTGCTCTTCTTCGCCCGGCAGGGCCGGCCGGTGAGGGTGGCCGGAGTCAGCACCTGTTCGCCGTCCATTGACTTGAGCGGCGAGTTTGATTGCTCACAGCGGTTAGACCGCAAGATTGTGCTGGGCCTGAATGAGCCAGGCAGTTACAGCGGCGAGATTGTCAACCGCGAGAATATTGGCAAGGCGACGGCGGAGTTGGTTGCGTTGTGGAACGCGGCCCACCCCGATGACTTGGCAGAATAGACGTTATCTGAAACAGGCCACCTGACACGCTTCGCGTCCGCGAAGCGTTCGACTGCGCGGCGCGCTTCGCCTGCACCACCACTCTGATTAGGAGGCTGATGACATGAGCGGTTATCGGTGTAGCGCTACTTCTCTGCCTCTGGCGCGGGAGGACTCGCGACAGGCTTCTTTTCTTCTTCGGGCTTGAAGACTACTTCAATGGCTCGCTCCACCAGCTTCAAGGCAATGTTTTGCTGGAAGCCGGCCAGCCAGGACAGGACGTAGAGGATGTAAACCGCATTGCCACCGGCAGTGTTCCCGCCGCTCAACGTAAAGATGCCGATTTGAGCCGCCATCACCACAAACACGCCCATCACCGCTCCCATCAACGGGCTGGTGAGATACCACATCATGTGCTGACGGTCAAAATCCTGCTTGCTCACGTGCGTAGCCAGCGAGAAGAACGACTTGGTAACGCCTCCTAACCCGCCTGACAGCACCGTCACCCAGATTGTCAGCGTGAACTGTGGTGTCAGTTGAGTGGCGTCAATTGCAAATCGCTCTGAAACGGCGCGGCCCGAAAGCGCCCCCCAGGCCAGCAGTCCCAGCCAGATCAGATCGTAAAGCAAGACGAGCAAACCGAAGCTGTACGACCAATGGCGGACACGGTTGGCATAAAGCACATCGGACTCGACTTCGACTACGTATCGCTGGGCATCTTCGTAATTCTTCCGCCCGCCCAAAAGCAAATTGCGCGCCGCTTTCAGGTTTTCAAGATTGGCCGTGCGCTGGTGAGGCAGACTGCTGTCGTCGCTCACAGCTTGCTTCTCGGCGGCATCGATGCGTTGCCAGAGCTGGTCAACACGCTCGTCGGTAATCAACCGGCTGACCATCGACTCGTCTTCGACCACCGGCGGCAAGGCATAGGCGCCCGCAGCGCCTTGCGTGGAAACGCCTTCGTCTAGGCCAAGAGACTCGGAGTCTGAAATATCATCCGGCGACGCGGAAACAGGCTGGGCGATGCTGTACTGGCGCGCGGGTGTGGTGGCAAAAGGATTGAGCGGTTTGAAGCCGACAACGGGAGTGGGCGGGGCAACCGTCTCCGGGGTAGGAGCCGGTGGTAATACGTCGGCATCGTTGGGGCTAGTGGGGGTAATGTCGGCCATTGTCATCCTCTCCGGGGGCGCCATCGGCGCAACTTCGGGCTGAACAAGCGGGGTCGGTTCGGCCATTAACGGCATGGCCGCTACCGCATCCGGCAGCGGAACTTCGGTGGAGGTAATTGGCGAGTCGTCCAGCGCGGCGCTTGGCTCCACGGCCACAGTGTCGGGCATGGGCGACTCGGTGGAGATGATGGGCCTGTCGTCGTCAATGGCGGCTGAGGGGGTGGCCGACTCGGCGGTTGCCACGGGTTCGACGGCAGGAACGGGCGGCTCAACCATCCCCTCGTCCATTTTGCCAATGCGGCGCGGGGGCGCGCTGGCGATGACGGGCGGTTGTGGAGAAACCGGCGGCAACACAGGCTCGTCGTCGGCCACCCCTGGAATCCTGTTGCGGTCATCGTGATGAGTCGGGAAACGGGCGGCGATGTCTTCAGGAGTCAAATCCATTATCTCATCGCCGACGACACCCATCGGGGCCGGGTCAGGCCCGGCAAAGCGCGCGGCGATGTCTGCCGGAGAGAGGTCCCGCGGCTCGTCGGCCGGGGCGGCTTTGGTTTTAGCCATTGGCTCGCCACCTTTGTTGCGATCGAACGGGTTACCTTGCGGCGGCAGAAGAATCTCATGCCCTTTGCCAACGATGTTCGCTTCATCGCTCATGGTGAATAACCTCCGCTAGTTGCCGATAGGCTCGGGCCGCGGCGCTGTTGGGCTGGTAGGCCAGCAATGGTTTCCTGACCACCGGCGCTTCGGCCACTGCATCTTCGTCAGGAATGACAAAATCGAACACTTTATCTTCAAACACGCTCCGCAGTTCGGCCACCACCTGCCGCGAGTGATCGGAGTGTTCGCGGTACATGGTGGCCAGCACGCCGAGCAAGTCGAGGCCGGGGTTCATCTTTTTATGGACGAGCCACACGGTTTCGAGCAAAGCGCGTACACTGCGCATGGACAGGAATTGACATTGAACCGGGATGAGGAGTTCCTGGGCCGAGACGAGGGCATTGACCGTGAGCAGGCCGAGATTGGGCGGCGTGTCGAAGATGATGTAATCAATGGGCACGCGATTGCGAGCCAATGCGTCGCGCAAACGAAAGGCGGCGTTGGGGGCGCCGGCCATCATCAACTCGGCAGCGGCCAGGTCTACACTGCCGGGCAGGATGTGCAAGTTGGGTCGGACGGTTCGCAAACAGGCGGCCACTGACGTGTGGTCGCGGCTTAACAAGGTGTAGGTGGTGCGGGTGAGGTTGTACGGGTCAAGGTTGCAGGAGGCGGTGAGAGCGGCTTGCGGGTCAAGGTCAACCAATAACACTTGAGCGCCAAGCTCAGCCAGAGCCGCGCCAAGATTGATCGCGGTGGTCGTCTTGCCCACCCCGCCTTTTTGGTTCGCGACCGCAATCTGTCGAGGTATCGCGCCTGAGTATAGCATGAAGACTAGGCAACGCAAATTGGAAACAAAAAAGCCACCGTCATTAGCGACAATGGCTTTTGGGGGCCGAAACAGGTTGAGTTACTTCTTCGCTTCGAGCGCCGCCAGCTTCTTCATCAAGCGGCCTTTGCGGCGGCGCGATCCAACTCACTCACCGCGGCCATCACGGCCTTCCTGGCGTCGGCGGGGTTGCTCAGGCTTTCGCGGGCGGCGCGAACAGAAGAGCGCACGCGCGACTTGCGAATCTGATTCTGCTTGGCTTTGCGGCCATTAGAGCGGATGCGTTTTTGGGCGGATGCAGTATTTGCCACGAGAGTTCTCCTTGCTTCTGACACGGAAACCTCCCGAAGGTTCTTCAACCTTCGGGAGGTTGTTTTTCTAATGGCGGGATTTTACCCGACTCACGGCGCTTTGTAAACCCCAATCTTAACTCGATCGCCCAGACGGACTCCGGTGACTCGGTCGGCCAGACCGATGTACATGGTGTAATCGCCGCCTGGCAGGGGCGGCAGGGTTCTCCCATCCAGCACGTACTCGCCGGGAAGCCAGCCGGTGGTGGGGCGGCTGGCGTCTGCCGGAATAGCGTCTGACTGGGCGGCAATATGCCCTGACGCATCTTCAAAATGAACAAAGGCGATCAAATCAGCGTCCGGCGTGGCCAACGCGTGCCAGAGCAAATCAATCGTTGTAGTTTCCGGGGAAGCGCCAAGCGTGTAACCAACAAACTCAATGGCCTCGCCAAACTTAATCGCGGCCGGCTGCTCAACCGCGGGCGCCACGAACGTGCGCTCGGGCGCAGTCAGCTGGATCGCCTCCAAGTCGAATGACTCGCCGGGTTGATCAACCAAGCGCAACGTGAAGTGATACGGCCCGGACTCGGCTGAGGCCGGGAGGCGGGCAAATGTCTGGAAGCGCCAAATGTCTCCCGCTTGCCATTGCGACGTTGGATATAGCGGGTCGAGCAAGTTGAACTTGAGATCGGGCATCGTTTCGTCAGCGCGGAAGAAGAATGTGATGAGAGCTGTGTCGCCGGGGCGGGCTTGGGTGCGATCCAGGTTGTAGCCCAGCAAAGTGATCGGGCCGAAGTCGTGATGGGCCGGATATTGAATGTTGAAGTCGCTCAGGGCCGGTGGCGCAGCCGGGCGGGTCACTTGAATCGTGCCCAGCGAAATGATCGGCGCCGTGGCGTTGCCAGCGGCGTCAATCACACTGTCGGGCGCAAGCGTCTGGCGATCGAAGACAGTCGCCATGAGGTGATACTCGCCGGGCGGCGTGCCGGGCAGAACCGTTTCGTGTCGCGCCCACTGCGCGTATTGCCCAACCGGCCAGTAAGGCGTGTCGGGCGGCTCGCGGTGCCAGCGCGGCGGCAGAGCATCCTTGCCGCTGTTCCACATTGCGCCGCCAGCAGATACGAGATCGAAACGCGGGCGAAAGTCGGGCGGTGTTGGAATGCGCATGGTGAGGTAGAGGACGGCATCGAACTGCGAGCCGGAATCAACTGAAGATGGATACTCGGTGGAGAGAACGGTGAGGCCGCCAGCCAGATTGAGGTTGACGGGTCGACCGGCACTGATCGTTTGGCCGTCAAAGAGGGAGTGGCGGAGCGGAGTTGAAGTTCGATCAATAACCAGAGGGCGAAGGAGAATAAAAGATAAAATCCCAACGCCCAACGCCCAAAATCCCAAACCGAAGATGGGAGAGTTTGGAGGCTGGGGAGCCAGGGGGCGGGTCGTTCTTAAACGAAACAGGCAATATGTCAAAATTGCAATGAGGGCGACTATTGAAATGCCATCGCCCATAACGCGAACCGGTGTACTGCCAAAGTAGAAGCGCAAGTGGTGCGTTCCGGGTGGGACAAGAACGGTGATGAGTCCTGTATCGGGCGTAAGTTCAATTTTCGCGAGTTGATTGTCGAGCGTGGCTTGCCAGCCGGGGAAGTAGAACTGGTTGAAGGTGAAACGCGCCGGGGCCAAAACAGTGACGGTTGCCCGGTAGTCAAGCGGGTCGGGGTTGAGGAGGGTGAGTTGGGAGTCGGCGGGCAGGCCGGTGAGGTAATTGGGTTGCTCGCCGCGCATGACGGCTTCGGCAATGGAGTTGTCCTCAGGCAAAAGCTTGACGGTCTTGGGTAAATACTCGCCTTTGGCAGTGCTTCCGAGAGTGAACGTGTTGGTTTCGTATTCAAGCGTGCTGGCAATGGTGATCTCTTTGAACGGTTCGCAGTAACGCGGATACCACCACGACAGATGGCCGAGCGTGGCGACGAGGGCGATGACAGCGGCGGCCGCCCATTGATGTTTGGTGAGCCAACCGACGCCGCCGCCCGCGAGAAAGGCGGCGCACAATGCCGCCGGACCGAGCAGCCGCCACGGAAACTGGATGAAGGGCACGAGCGGGACGTGATCCCAGATGGGTTGTGAGAAGGGGAGAGTGAGGAGGGCGTAAGCAGTGAGGGCAATTAAAGCCCAGGCACAGCCCGCGAGAGGCGCGCGACTCCCAAACCCCAAATCCCAAGGGGTAGCGTTTTCTTGTCGCGCGCCATGCATGGCGCGCCAGACGACGGCCATAAAACCAGCCAGGGCCAGCAGAGTGGTGACGAGGCCGAGCGCTTTGGCTGGCGAGGGATTGATGAGCAAAGGATCAATGAGGGCGGGCGGGGCAAACAATTCGCGCAGGCTGAGGAAGTTTGTGTAATAGGTGAAGATGGGTGGAACGAGCAGCCGATCGGTTTGCACCAAATCTTTTTCGGCGAGAGCAGGAAGCCAGAACCGCGCCGAGAGGGCGAGGCTGAAGGCGAGAATGACGCCGCCCCGCACAAGTTTGCGCCAATCCCGGTGCAGGAGCGCCATCAAAGCAATGTAGCTGATAATGAGCGGAAGGGCGGCCAGCGATGAGGTGTTGTGGGTGTACATCAGGGCGGCGAAGGAAATGGCGGCGAGCAAATCCCAAACCCCAAACTCCAAGCCCCAAAGGGTAACAGAGAGAGAAAAGCGAGGGAGGTGAAGTGAAGAGGGCGAAGTGTCTGTTCGTAGGTTAAGGGAGCGGTGGAGGCTGAAAAGGATGAAGGGAAGCAGGGCGAGAGCGACGGTTTCGGCGAGGGCGGCGCGAAAGAGGATGTCGAACGCCAGGTAAGGCGCAGTCAGGTAGGCCACTGCGGCGACAACGCCGCCAGCATCGCCCCACCACTCGCGGGCGAAGGCATAGGCGCCCAACCCTGCCCCGAGGAGGCACAGGCCAAACAGGATGTGCAGGGCGGTCGGATAGATAAAGCCCAGACTGTGAATGGCGGCCAACAACAAAGAGCTGAGAGGTCCGTAAAAATTGAAAAAGGGGAAACCGTAGCCGTGCGCCATATAGGGCGACCAACGGCTAAAAGCGTGCCCAGCGCTGATCATCTGTTCCAGGGTAATGGCGCGAGTGAGGGCGAAAAAGTTGTCGTCGGAGCAAGTGAGTTGGCTGACAAAGAGCGGCTGGGCGGTGAAGAGGGCAAACAGCGCGACGACAAGAATTGGAAGGAAACGGCGCATAGAGAAAAAGCCGGAGCGGCTGGCTATGATTGTGGCGCTAGCCACTCCGGCTGAGAGTTGGTTCAGGGTTTGGGGGCTTTGGCGATGAGGTTGACTTGCAACGTGGATGGGTCGAGGGATGGGTCGATGTAAATGGTGATCTGGGTTTTGACGGTGGCCCCGGCGGTGATCGGGTCGGTGGTGGCGTAGCTGTACCCCACCACCTGTCCGGTTGCGTCGGTGACGCTGGCAATGACGTAAGCGTAATCCACATTGAAGGTCTGGGTGTTCACCACCTCGACCGTTTCGGTGATGACGCTGTTATCTTCAGTGGCCGAGCCGTTGCGGGTTTCGAGCGGGGCGAATTCGGTTGTCGAGGCATATGTCCAGTAAGGATCGACCTGCACCGTGAAGCTGACCGTCCCGTCGCGGAGGGCGGCATTATAGTTAGTAGCCGAGAACGTGGTGAAGTCGAAGGGCATGGCCTCACCGGGGTCGACCGACACCGGAATAGAGTCAAAGTCCACGTCAATGGCGCCGCCCTCGGCGTTGTACAAACCGCCGATGAGTTTGACGCTCATGGCTTCGTCGCCGGTGTTGACCACCTCGCCCACCAGGTGGCTATAGCCCAAGGTGTCGACGAAGTACAACACGTCATTGGTGTTGTCGCCGTCGTTATTGGTGTCGTTGAAGACAACCAAATTGGCGGGTAGAGGTTCAGCCGCAACGGCGTCAATGTAAACGTAGCAAAAGTAATCAGAGGCGTTGGCCCCATCGGTTCCAAGGGGTGAGATGCGATAAGGTGTCCGTTCGCCCGGAGCGAGATAACGGGTGACAGCCCAGTAAGAGTCGGCGGAGAACAGGGCGCGGTTGTTGTCCAGGATGGTGGCGGCCAAACTGTCGATTAGCACCGGATCATTGGTGTTGTTCGCCAGTTCTCCGGTGCAGTGGAAATCGCCGTAGTCGTCAATCGTGAATAATGGGTTTTCCAGATCAAGTGTGGCGCGGGCCAGGTCAGGCGAGGACGTGTAGTCGGTGACGATGGCAGTGAAGGAGGCCAGCGGCACGCCAGCGTCGTAGATGTTGTAGACGAAGGGCGCGCTTTCGCCGGGGGCAATGTTGCTGGTGAGAATGTAAGTCGTATCTGTGCCAAGCGAGTTGCCTGAGGCGTCGAGCCATTCGACTTGCAGGCTGATGTTGACGGCGGCGGCTTCGGCGCCATTGACAACTTCGCCCAACAGCCGCCAGCCGCCATCACTGCGCTGGACAACGCCAGTGTTGACCACTTGCAGGTCGCCGGCGACGATGCCCCCACCGCCGATGACAGGTTTGGTGGGAATGGGGGCCGGGATGTTGACGACAGCGGTTGGAACGGGAACGTCGGTGGGTAACAGGGCGGGTGTGGAGGTGGCGGTGAGATTGGTGATATTGCCACACGTGCAGGCGACTACTCCCAAAGCCAGGGTCGCAATGGCAACTTTGAGGGGTGAGCGAAGTTGGCGAATCATTTCTTCATCTCCTTAATAATGGACTCTATTGAAAATAAGCCAGTGCGCGCTTCGACCGCTTCGCGTCAGCGCGCTTCGACCGCTTCGCGTCAGCGCGCTTCGAC
>CAYSIV010000099.1:14175-18113 GCA_964431175.1 uncultured Anaerolineales bacterium | reverse complement strand
ATTGCCGACATTCGCAACGCGCCGATGGTGGCCTGGCCGCTTACCCGGCTTGATATTTGCGTGATGTCCGACGGGGCGGCAGTGACAATTCTTTGCTCCGAAAAAGGTCTGCGAAAACTGGAGAAGGCCGGAGCGAAAATCGCCCAACCGCTGGTCAAAGTCACTGGCATCGGGCGGGGCACCGACGCGATGCGCATGGCCGACCGCCCTCACCTGGACTACGACACCTTCCTGACTCACTACGCCACCGAGCAAGAGAAGTCGTCGGACGAAACGCGCGCCTATTACAAGTTGTTGTGGGATAACGGCTTCCGATATCCGGGCGTTCACTCGTTCCGGGCCGGACGCACGGCCGGCAACATGGCCTGGAAGCACGCCGGCATCACCGACCCCCTCCACGAACTGAGTTTTATCGAACTACACGACGCTTACACCTCAAGCGAGATTCAAACTTACGAAGACTTGGGCTTGTGCCGCTACGGCGAAGGCGGGCCGTTTGCCGCCTCGGGCAAAGCCTTCATGCCCGGCATTGAATACGGCCTCAATCTGCCCGATAAGCCGGTCTGCCCGGTGAACCCCTCTGGTGGCCTTATCGCCTGCGGCCATCCGGTTGGCGCGACGGGACTGATGCAGGCCGTGTTCGCCATCTGGCAGTTGCAGAGCACAATCAAGAAGCACTTCGGCGACAGCACTTCGCAAGTAAGGGATGCCAAGCGTGGGGCGATCCATTCCCACGCCGGGACGGGCACGTATGTTACTGTATCAGTGTTGGAGCGAGAGTAGAGAATTGGGCGCTTCGCGTGGACAATTCTCTACGCGAAGCGTCCAATCCTCTTTTTTACCTGGAGGTCATCATGTCCAAATTGCCGGACCGCCGCCCTGAAACCCTCGGCGGCGCCATTGTTCACAACATTCCGTTTCCCAAAGTGCTGAACGAGCAGACGCTGGCCCTGCTCAAGCAAATGTCGCCGATCCAGATCGAGCAGGTCTATCAGATCAATTATCTGCATTCGTATGGGCAAGACTCGCCGTTTTTCGCCGGACTGACCAACGAAGTCTTTCTAGGATCGCGCGACCCGAAGACCGGCTACACCTACGCCAACCCGCGCGGGCACGACATGCATACGGGCGACGAGACGCAGTGGATTGTTCTGCCAAACGAAGGCACAGTGCACGCCTTCACGGTCTGTTACTTTGGTTCAGAGGAGTTTCTGCCGGAGTGCCCGTTCGTTCTGGCGCTGATCGAGTTCGAGGGCGCAAACACGCTCTTCCTCACGCGGCTGATGGGCGTTGACCCGAGCGCGGCTTCGCTCGATTGGATTGGGATGAAGGTGAGGGCGGAGTATTTGCGGAACAGCAAGTTGAAGCCGACGGATGTATATTTCATTCCCGCGTAAGCAACACTACAACGAATTCAAGGACGCTTCGCGACGAATTTCACCCTTCAACCATTCGTTCCTTCCCCAAATTCGTTGTTGTGCTGGACTTCACCGCCCAAACCACCTTCGGATTAACTCCACCTGAAAACGATACCCGCCGTTGACGGACTCAATCAGATCGCGCCGACTCAGCGCGGCCAGAGTCCCATCAAGCTGATCGGAGAGCTGGGCCGCCAACTCGTCTCGGCCGGCCACTGCCCCCTCCCCTCTTGCCGCCAGAGCGCGTAACCCTTTCAAACCGGCGGCGTCCACCTGATTGCGTTCGATGTCGGCGAAGAAGAAACTGCCACTATTGAGGGCCTCGGGCACAGCGGCTTCTACGTCGGGCAGGCGGGCCAGGCGGCGCACGGTTGGGTCTTGCTCATTTTTGAGAGCTACGATCTCGGCGCATAGCAGTTGGGTGAGGAACGGGTGGCCGCGGGTGAGAGTATAGAGGCGCAGACCAGCCTCCGGTTCGTAGCGCAGAGCAAAGCCTTTCACCGGCTGTTCGATGAGCAAACGGGCCTCGGACTCTTCCAGATAACCAATGTGCACCACCTGGACGTTGATGAGGTAACTCGACCAGCGTTGCACTTCGTCGAGGGTGTGCGACCCGGCCAGCAAGACTTTGAATTTGGGGCGATGCTGAATCAAGTGGCGCAACATGCCCAGCACTGCTATTTCGTTGAAACGCCCTTCGGCAAAAGCGCTTTCCAGCACCTCGAACTCGTCTAACGAAAGCAGGGCCGTATGATCGCCCAACGCTTTTTCAACCTCATCGAGCCACTCGTCAAAGCGGGTGAATGGATCGGCGATCAACATTTCACGAGCGAGGGGCGGCAAAATGAGGCCGCGCTGTTTGGCCGCCGAGTCGGCCATGCCCCGGGCCACGTTGTAGAGAAAGCCGGCGTGATCGCTGGCGCGCGAGGCCGGGCCTTGCAAGTCTACGAACATCGGCACGAGGGTGCTGGGCAGGAGCCGCCCCAGGTTATTGAGCAGAGAGGTTTTACCCATGCGCCGCTGACCGTAAAGCAGAAGCGGCGGGCGGCGGCGATCGAGCAAAAGTTGTTCGATGCGGGCGCTGATGTCGGTGCGCCCGACGAAAATTTCCTGCTGTTCGGTGAGCGGCACACCGATGACGTAAGGTGAATCGATCTCCTGCCGTTGTTCCACCGTTTCGGCTAACTCGCGGATGTGGGCGGCGACAAGTCCGCGCCAGCGGCTGGCGATGGGACGGAAGCGGACGGCGTACCGTTCACTGCTCCGGGTGACTTCGCGCAAGAGGCCGTCCAGGCGATCTTCTACCGCGCTCAGAGCGAGGCGCTGATTGTAGGCGCTTTCCTGTTCGAGGGCGGCGGAGGCGTCCTGGCTGAGGCGGCTGAAACTACGCAGCAGGGCGCTGGCCGGACCTTCGAGTTCTCCGGCATTCACCGAGCGGTGCGCATCCTTGATCGCATTGACATCGGCGCAACGTTCGAGCGAGCGCGCATCTATTTCGATCTGCGCCGCCTGCGCCGCCCAACGCTGGCGAGAGGTGGCAAGGTACTCAACGTCGGCCCGGCCTTCGTCAGGCCATCGCTCAAGCGCCAGCACCAGGTGTTCGTCGAGGCCGATGAGGGGCATTCGTTGGTGCTCGTCCCAAAAGGCCGATTGCCAGCGCAGAAGGCCCGGGCGGCGGTCGCTCAAACGCAAGAGGAGCAGATTCCAAACGAATGTAAACGGGTAAAGCAGGATGGGCAAAACTCGATCCCAACCCAGGATGAATAGCAAGTTAACGAGACTCAATGGCACGACGAGGAGTTGAACAGCGCCGGCGGTCACCAGCACAAAGGCCAGGCCGCCGATGCCCAATGATCCGGCCACCGCCGCGGCCCGCCCGCCGCCAACCTGCCCGGCCAAAAGATAAGGCAAGGCGAACAAGGCCGCTAACAACAGGCCGATAATGATGAAGCCATTGCCTTGATACAAGCCGGATAACACGCTAAACGTCAGGCTGACGGCCCCGGCGATGACGGCTCCCCATCGCCAACGTTTGAGGCGGACGCCAAAGGCCACGCCGCCCACAGCCGCCCCGGCGATTGTTCCCACAATGCCATTCACCACGCCGCGCGCCAGATTGCCGATCTTCAGGCCTGTTACCACGATCGCCACACCCACTCCGGCGGCGATCACTGTCACGCCAAAACCGATCACCAGGCCGACCAGCACCCCGCCGACTCGCCGGGCCAGCGAGTGAGTGTGCTGCTGGTCGGCGATGTGGGCGGCTACATTTCCGGCAATTCCGGAAGCCGTCATAATGATCAGGCCAATATAAAGGGGGTTGCCGCGAGCAATGGGCGTAAGAGTCAGCCCGCTGACGATGCCAACCAGAACAGCCAGGGCAAGCCCAACGCCGAAGCTGGCCGAGATCGCGACTGTCAAGCTGATTGATATGCTCAACAAAACGCTGGCGGCTATCCAAAACAGGATAGCAATGAGCGGCACATTCCACAATAACAAAATGCCCACGAGCGCCAGCAC
>CAYSIV010000099.1:0-14165 GCA_964431175.1 uncultured Anaerolineales bacterium | reverse complement strand
GGCCGACCAGGGTAGCGCTGAGGAGAGGCCAGATGAGATAGCCCATCAAGAGTCGCCGCAGAACCGGACTGCGCCATTGCTCTTGAGTCAACTCAGCCAGGCAGAAGTCGGACCGAAGATCGGGATCAAGACGGGCCACGTGGTTGCGCCAAGCCAAGGGATGGAAGAACAGCCAGAACAGCACTTGCAGACTGCCGAGGATCAGGTTGGAGTGCTGGGCGGGCGAGTCGGTGAAGGCGATTTTAGATTTCGGATTTTGGATTGTAGGTTGAGAATCCATTTCTTCAAATCACTGACCCAACAGATGTTGAAACGGCCCTATCTGTTGCAATGCATCCGCGCGCCAAGCGTCGCCGGTTTCGCCGTCTTCCAGAGAGATGAGCCGCTCTCTGCACATAATCTGCAACAGCATCGGCCAGCGCCCGCTCTTCTCCAGAATCCAGGCCGCGTCATCATCGGAGAAAGCGAGGGGTGAACTGGCAATCAGTTCATGAGCTTCAGGCTCGGTGAGGGGCCCCAGCATGGCTGTGTAGCCAAAGATGTTGAAGAAGGGCGAGCCGAGATCGCCGTGTTGAGCCAACTGGCTTGGCGGCTCGTGGGTGGCTAGCACAAACGCCAGGTTGCCGCCGGCTTGATTCGTGGCCAGCGAGCGCAAGCTTTCCCAAAAGGCATTGTTCAACTCGGCGCGATAACGGTCAAGGGCCACGCCAACTTCGTCGAGCAAGATGACGGTGGGCGTTCGCAAATTGCGGCTGACGGCGTCGATGAATCGATCCAGGTCACACGGCTGAGGGGGCGTCAACCCCAACCCGTTCAAAATGTGACGGAGCAAGCCGTCTCTGGTTCCCAACTGCGTATTCTGAAAATCAACGAAGATCCAACGATAGCGCCCGGGTTCCGGAATCCAGCTCGCGCGCTGGCCGGAGCGCAACTGCTCCGGCCCGGCAGCGCCGATGTTTTTCAAGTAGTGCAGAAGCGACGTTTTGCCACTGCGGCGCGGGCCGACGATAGCGGCGTTTTGCAGGGGCAGTTGTTTCAACAGATTCGAGAGACGTTTGAGTTCCCGCTCGCGCCCGAAGAAGCGAGCCGGGTGGATGATAGGCGGCCCGGCGATGAAGGACGGCAGTTCACTGCTGGGGGTGTGGATGATGTTAGGTGGGTCGTCAGCTAGCGGTGTAGGAGGCGCCGGCGGTTCCCCATTGTGAGACGGTTGCAGTTTGGGAGTCGCCAATGGATCCGCCGCGGCGGCCAAAGCCTCCACCATTTCGGCCACGCTCTGGTAACGATTATCTGGCTCTTTCGCCATTGCCTTGAGGATCACTTTTTCCACCGCCTCTGGCACGTCGGGGAAGATGGTGCGTGGTAGTGGCAGTGGGTCGCGGATGTGTTTGAGGATGACGCCCATCGGCGTCTCGGCATCGTAAGGCACCTGGCCGGTCGCCAATTCGTAGAGCATCACGCCCAGCGAGTAAATGTCCGAGCGGTGATCGGCCTTGAGACCCTGCCCCTGCTCCGGCGACATGTAAGTGGGTGTGCCCATCACACTGGAGCCGGTCATTTGCTGTGACACATCCAAAACGCGCGCTAGCCCGAAGTCGGCCAGGAAGGCGTCGCCCTGCGAACTGAGGAGCACGTTGCTGGGCTTGACGTCGCGATGGATCACACCCCGGCGATGGGCGTAACCCAATGCGCCGCCGACTTGGCCGAAGATGCGGTTGATCTCGCTCAAGGGCAACATGCCTTCAGCCATCTTCTCTTTGAGCGTGCCGCCATCCACGTAGCGCATGGCAATGTAGGTGATGCCGCCTTGCTCACCAAAGTCATGGGCAGGCAGGATATGAGGGTGTTCCAATTTGGCAATGGCTTTGGCTTCGCGCCGAAAGCGCTCCAGGAACTGTTCGTTGTGTGAGAGGTTGGGCGGCAAAACCTTGATCGCCACGTCGCGATCCATACTGGGCTGATGCGCTTTGTACACCGTGGCCATGCCGCCCGAGCCTACGAACTTGACAATACGATATTGCCCCAACGTTTGCCCGATCAGAATATCTTTCCGCTCGGGCCTGGTCTCGGGCGGTGACAATGGTTCGGGTGTTGGAGCCGGTTCGTGTTTGGGGGTCGCCAGTGGATCAGGTGACGAAGTCATCGGCGGCAAAGGGGTGGCCGCCTTGCGCTTCTCACGCCGCTCCTGCAGAACTTCGGGCAGGCTCTTCTGGCCGATGAGGACAAGGTATAAGAATCCTAACACAGCAATGGCCGTGCCGAGGAGGGTTGCCAGGCTCAACGGGTCCATAAGTGGATTCTATTACACTTGTGACGTTTTAGAGGCATGAATGACAAAGGGCAATTTCACCCTGGTTGGCAATGAGGGGTTTGATAACTATGGATCGGGTTTCTACTTCTCTTTACGGCAAGAAAATTGTGCGGGTAAAAGCACATCCAACTTCCTAATTTCGCGTATTGGTTCTTGCCAGTTCCCTCTGGGCCAGTCGCTTGATATACGCCAAGATCGCCCTCATCCCGTTCAACCGCTGGCCGGTCAGCACCTCTTGCAAACCCATCGCGTAATAAAAGTCGCCGGGGATAGCAAGGATTTGTTCGGGGGTGGAGCCGTCCACGCCTTCGCCCAGCAGGGCGGCGTAGCCGCGCACCGAGGGCGACTCTTCAGGGACGTCGAAGTAAAACTTCATCCGGTTATCTTTGGTCTCGGCGTGGATGAAGACGGGCGTCATGCACTCGTGGACTTGCTCAAACTGCCCGCGACTGCCTTTCAGCCAGTCCGGCAGGGGCGGCATGCGTTGGGAGTAGTCGAACAGCAAGTCGAGTTTTTCGCGGCCTTCGCAGACGCTAAAGTCTTCGACGATTTCTTTCAGGCGCGAGGGGATGGAGGAGGAGGTGTCGGTCATGGCAGGGTCATTAGTGTATGTCACGAACGCAAAAGTTTCAAAAACGCATCCACCACTTGCGGATCAAAATGTGTTCCGGCGGCGGTGCTGAGATGGGCCCGGACTTCTTCTTCTGGCCAGCCTTTGCGATACGGCCGGTCGGAGCGCAAAGCATCCCACGCGTCGACGACGGCAAAGATACGGGCGGCCAGTGGAATTTGCTCGCCTTTGAGTCCGCGCGGGTAGCCTCGGCCATCCCAATGTTCATGATGACAATAGGGAATGTCGAGCGCCGGGCGCAGAAACGGAATTGGCGACAACATGTTGTAGGCGTATACCGGGTGACGGCGCATGGCCGTCCACTCTTCATCATTCAAACTGCCGGTTTTGAGCAGGACGGCGTCGCGGACGCCCATCTTGCCAATATCATGCAAGAGCGCCCCCCGGCGAATGTGAAGGAGCGTATTCGCGTCGTGAATGCCCATCGCCTGGGCCAGGCGCAGAGTTATTTCGGTGACGCGGCGGCTGTGGCCTTCCGTCTCCCGGTCTTTCAGATCGAGAAAGTTCGACCAGCCTTCCAGCGTTGAGTCGTAGGCCAGAGCCAGATCGGCGTTTGAGCGTTGCAGGTCGTTAAGCAGTTTGGCGTTGTGCACGGCGCTGGCGGCCTGGGCGGCGAACAGAGTCAAAAGGCGAGAGTCGGCTTCAGTGAATTTGCGCTTGGAGTCGCCGCGCTCGGCCACAGTCAAAACGCCGATCAACTGGCCGCTGTGGAGCATTGGCACGCCGGCCACTGCCGAGAGCACCAGATTCGCGAACCGCGCCGCGCGGCCTGACCAGGCGCCATAGTTTTCGACGATCAACGACTGGCCCGCCTTCGCTACCCGCCCCACAAATCCTTCACCCATTTGTATCCGGCCCCCATTCTCAAGCGCCAAGTTCTTTTCGACAGCAAGCTCCAGATCATTCCGCGCCGGGTCGTAGAGAAAAATGGAGCCGCCTGAAGCATTGAGCAGTTGCGTGGCCCGGCCGATGATGGTTTGCAACAGCCGGGGCAAGTCGCGCTCTAGCGCCAGATCGTTGGCTGTTTCATACAACACACTGAACTCACTGGCACTGCGCTCGGCTTCTTCCAACAAACGTGCGTTCTCCAGCGCGGCGGCGGCCTGGTTGACGAAGCTTTGCAAAAACTGCACGCGCTCCGGCGTGAACAAGCCCGTCTGATCGCTATATAGATTCAAGACCCCAAAAGGCCGGTCGCGGTTGATTAAGGGGAAAGCGGCGCTGGCTTGAAAACCCTGGACGAGCGCCGTGCGCCACAACATGGCTTCCGCTTCCTCTTTCAAATCGGCGATGACCACTGGAAATCCACTTCGGATTGCCCGGCCACTCGGCCCTTGCCCTTGAGGCGTGTCATCCCACCGGACGTTGATCTGGCTTGGGTGGCGGACGTGCGTGGGGAAGTGGGCCAGTGAACGCACCCGGCCATCCGGCTCGGCGCGGCCCAGCCAGGCCAACTGCACATTGAAGGCATTGACACAGGTGCGAACCACATCCTCGGCCAACTGTTGCAGGTTGAGTCCCAGGGTGAGCTTCTGAGCGCTGGAATACAAGGCCACCAGGTTTTCCATCCGGTACAAGCTGTCAGAAAATAAACGGGCGTTGGCAATCGCCTGCGCCGCCTGAGTGGCAATGCTCTGCAAAAGCGACATCTCTTCGGAAGAGAAGTAGCGCGGCTGGCCGAGAGTCATTACATCCAACGTGCCGATCAATTGACCGCCCCTGATCATGACTGCGGCCAGCACGGTGCGCACGCTCAATGTTTTGTACATGCCTTCCTCGGGCATTGCTGTGTGCGCTTGCGCGTCCAGCAGCACCACCAATGTTTCACGCCGTTGGAGGAGTTGATCGTAAAGCGGTCGCGGCGAGGGCCGCGTTTGTTTATAAGTTTCCGGCGAAAGCCCGAAAGCGGCAACGTATACCAACCCGGCCTGCTTGTCGTCGTAGAGGCTCACCGCCGAAACGGACGAGTTCAGCGCATGAGCTGTTTCTTCGGTGACGGAGTCGAGGAGAGTGGCGAGATCGAGTTGCGCGCTCAGGCGAGATACCACTCGCACCAGCGTCTCCGCGTGCGCCGCCGCGATGCGAATGCGGGCCTCGGCCTGGTGGCGCTCGGCGATCTCGCGCCTGACCTTTCTCCAGCCAAGCAGGGAGGTTGCGGTGAAGAGGAAAGCCAGGGTCACGAAAATATAAACGAGTAGATCCATCTAAGATTTCTTCAGGAGGCGTATGGAGGCTTTGCCTGTTGGCCAGCAAGCCCAATTATAGGCCATGAAGGTTTTCGCCGCTGAAGTTCTCTAATTAACAAGTTGCGGCCATGCTATCATTGGCCCAGCAAATCAATCTCCCACGGAGCCTTCATGTTTCAAGTCCAACCTTTTGCCGAAAAAATTGTTTCCAACATCGAGTGCGTCATCGTCGGCAAGCGCGAAGCGGTAGAGTTAGCCGTCATCGGCTTGCTCTCTCAGGGCCACTTGCTCATCGAAGACGTGCCGGGCGTGGGCAAGACCATGCTGGCCCGAAGCCTGGCCCGTTCGCTCGGGTGCTCGTTCAACCGCATCCAGTTCACGCCCGATATGTTGCCCAGCGATGTGACCGGCGTGTCGATGTTCAACCAGGTCTCGCGCCAGTTCGAGTTCCGCCCCGGCCCGATCGTGGCCCAGATCGTGCTGGCCGACGAGATCAACCGCGCCACGCCCAAGACTCAATCCGCTCTGCTGGAGGCAATGGAAGAACAGCAAATCTCGGTGGATGGCGTCACTCACCCTCTGCCTCAGCCGTTCATGGTGCTGGCAACGCAAAACCCCATTGAACACGAAGGCACCTTCCCGCTCCCCGAAGCGCAACTGGATCGTTTTCTGATGCGCATTCGGCTCGGCTACTCGAGCATGGAAGATGAGATCAACATCCTGGAGCGCCAACAACTTCGTCACCCGCTTCAAACGTTGGCGCCGGTGGTCTCGGCCGAAGAACTGCTTCAGGCACAGGAGACAGTGCGCGCCATTCACGTCTCGCCGGCAGTGAAGCGCTATATCGTCGAGATCACTAGCCGGACGCGGAAACATCCGGCGGTGTATTTGGGTGCCAGCCCGCGGGGCAGTTTGACTCTGCACCGGGCCGGGCAAGCTCGGGCGGCCCTGGCTGGCCGCGACTACGTTTTGCCTGACGACGTGAAAGCGCTGGTCCTGCCCGCGCTTGCTCATCGCGTCATTCTCGGCCCCAGCGCCCGGCTCAAAGACATCACGGCGGATGCCATCGTGCAGGACATTCTTAAACAACTCCCCGTGCCGGGCGGGGACTCGAAAGCATAGAATGAAACCTGAACTACGACTCAACAACCGCTTGCTTCCGATCCTCACTGGACTGTTGATCGTTCTGCAATTGATCGCGCCGTACAAGGGTTGGGTAATTTTGCTGGTGGCGCTGGGCGGCGCATGGCTGGTAAGTTGGGTGTCGGCTCTCCTGCTGGCGCGTAGCCTCATGCTCACCCGCGAGATGCGGTTTGGTTGGGCGCAGGTGGGCGACCGGCTCGAAGAGCGATTCACGCTCACCAACGACGGCGTCGCTCCTGCGCCCTGGATCGAGATCACCGATCACTCGACTCTGCCCGGCGCGCACGCCAGCCGGGTGACGGGCGTGAGCGGCAAAGACTCTCTGCGCTGGTACGTCGAAGCCATGTGCAGTCGGCGCGGGGTGTTCACTATCGGCCCTACCAGTTTGCGAACCGGCGACCCCTTTGGCATTTACACCGTCACCCTGCAAAGCCCGGCCACCAGCACCCTGATGGTGATGCCGCCCATCGTCCCCCTGCCCGCCATCGAAGTCTCGCCCGGTGGCCGCGCCGGCGAGGGCCGCCCACGGGCCAATGCCCTCGAACGCAGCGTGACTGCCGCCGGCGTGCGCGACTACTCGCCCGGCGACAGCCTTCATTCGATTCACTGGCCCACTTCCGCCCGGCGCGACTCGCTCTTCGTCCGCCTCTTCGACAGCACGCCGGCAGGCGACTGGTGGATTTTTTTGGATATGGACTGGCGCGTCCAGGCCGGGCATGGCATGGATTCGACCGACGAGCACGGCGTGATTTTAGCCGCCTCGCTCGCCGACCGGGGCGTGAGCTCTGGCAAAGCCGTCGGGCTGGTGGCCCACAGCGATCAACTATTGTGGTTGCCGCCTCAGGCGGGCGAGGGCCAGCGCTGGGAAATTTTGCGGGGGCTGGCCCTGGTGGCCCGTGGCCCTCAACCCCTTTCGGAGTTGTTGTCGCGGGCCCGGCCTTCGTTCCGCCAACTGGCCAGCGTCATCATCATCACCCCCGCTGTCGATGGAAGCTGGATCGAGTCGATCCTACCGCTATTGCAGCGCGGCGTGGCCCCCACCGTTCTACTGATGGACACGATCTCGTTCGGCAAACGCGCCAGTCGCGAACCTCTCGACGCGACGATGGCGATGCTCTCTGAGTTGGGCGTCGCTCACTACGTGATCACCCGCGACCTGCTTGACCAGCCTGAACTGCGCCCCGGCAAGCAAGGTCAATGGGAATGGCAAGTGTCGCCGCACGGCAAGGCCATCGCCTCGCATACCCGCCGCGACCTATCGTGGAAGGTGCTCTCGTGAGCGATTACGTTTTTCGCTTCCTGCGCTGGGTTGTCGGCAAGATCGGACTGCGAACCCTGCTGATGCTATTGCTGTTGTTCCTCGCCTTGCGCAGCCTGGCCCTGGGCCTGGCCGAGGTGACGCGCGGCCTGGATGCGAACCTGGCCCTAACCGTCGTTGTCGTGGCTATGTTCGTCGGTTGGCTATTGGGCAAACTCTCCAGCGACGGGCATGTCCGCGGCTGGCTGGCCGGGTTGGCCATCGTTATCGGCGGTGTCTTCTTTCTCATCGTTCGCGTGGCGCAATTGGGCGACGAGCTGTTGGCCGTGGCCGGAGCCGCGCCGCCGATCATTGTCGGCCTGTTCCGTTGGCGAGCCGCCGGCCCGCCGGACGCGAGTCCACTGCTTATCGCGAGTCTCGAATTACTGATCGGCATTGGCGCGTTGCTGGGCCGGCTGGCGGAGTGGGTGCTCGCCGTCTCGCGCGGGCAATCGGCATTTGACCCGGTGTCGGCGGCATTGATGTGGGGCCTGGCGGTGTGGCTGGTGGCGGCCTGGGCTGGCTGGGCGGTGCGCCGCCGCGAGCAACCCCTTCAAGGATTGATCCCCGCCATCGCTTTGGTAATCACGGTTCGCTATTATGCGGGCGCGAATGCCAACGCGATATTGATTCCGGTGGGAGCGACTCTGTTATTGGCGGCTCTGGTTCAATATAACGCCCGCCTCGCCCACTGGCGCATTGATGGTTTTGACTTCCCCGAAGACCTGTGGCAGGACGTAACCAAGGCGGCTATCCTGTTGACTCTGACCCTGATGATCACTGCCTGGCTGTTGCCCTCAATCTCGATTCGCGACGCGGCCAGGTCCTTCCAGAAGCTCTTCGAACAGCAGTCGGCAAACACCACCAACCCAGTGCCTGAAGCGCTTGGGTTAAATCGGCAAGCCGGCCCGGGTTCTGCCTTCGCGCTCGACTATATTCGGGCCCCCGGCCTGCCGCGAAGTCATCTGCTCACGGCCGGCCCGGAACTGGCACGCGAAGTGGCAATGCTGGTGACAGTGCGCGGCCTGCCTGCGAACGAACCGCCGCCGCGCTTCTACTGGCGCAGTGTCTCATATAACATCTACACCGGGCGCGGCTGGGCGACGAGCGGAACGCAGACTATTGAGTACGCGGCAAATGAAGCGCCCCTCGCCGCCAGTCCCGGCCACCGGACGATTGATCAAGAAGTGAGAATCATCAGCGATCAGGGCGGCCTGTTGTACACGGCCGGCACACTCCTCACGACCAACCAGGATTACAGTATTGCCTGGCGCTCCAACGAAGACTACTTTGGGGCGAACATCAGCCTCGGCACGACAACGTATCGCGCCCTCTCGATGACGCCGGTTTACAGCGAAGACCAATTGCAAAGCGCGGGGACTGATTATCCGCAGTGGGTGATCGATCACTACCTGGCCCTGCCCGATGAGGTTCCAGCGCGCGTACTCGACCTGGCCCGTAATCTGACCGCCACCGAACGCACGCCTTACGATCGCGCCCGCGCCATTGAAAAATATCTCCGCACTTACACGTACACGCTGGACATTGCCGCGCCCCCGCCGAATCGCGACGTAGCCGACTACTTCCTTTTTGATCTCCGGCGCGGCTATTGCGACTACTACGCTACTTCAATGGTGGTGCTGGCCCGCGCCGCCGGGTTGCCGGCCCGGCTTGTCATTGGCTACGCAAGCGGCACGTACGACAACGCCAACAACCGCTACGTCGTCACCGAGGCTGACGCCCACTCGTGGGTTGAGGTTTTCTTTCCGGGTTATGGCTGGATCGAGTTTGAGCCAACCGGAGGCCGCGCGGAGTTGGATCGCCCGTCGGAGGCGACGGTCGCCGCCTTCGCCGAATTAGAGTCCACGCCCCAGCCCGATCCGGCTCAACAAGCGAGGCCGACTCCGCAGGGGTGGTTGATTCTGTTGACAAGCGTTGGCGTGCTGATTGGGTTGGGGGTGGGGTGGGCCGCCACCGAAGGCTGGCGGCTCAACCGTCTGTCGCCGGCAAGCGCGTTGACGATCATCTACGAACATTTGCGTCATCACACCAAACGACTGGCCGTCGTCGCCGAAACAAGTGATACCGCTGACGAGTTCGCCGAGTCGCTCCTCAACCGTTTGGCCGCCCTGGCCGCAAACCCGCGCTGGCGAGAGTCGCTGGCCGAGGCCGCCGAAGAGTCAGACTGGCTAATTGAGTTGTATAAGCGCGCCAGCTACAGCCCGCGCCCGCCCACCGCTGACGAACGCGCCCGCGCCGTGCAAACGTGGTTGAAGCTCCGCTGGCAGTTGTGGGTGGTGTGGGCTTTACACCCGGCGCGAACGTTCAAAGCATAGAACACGACTCGCCAAAACATTTCCCGGCAAAGGCATTATTACCTATGGCCCAACCCGCTCAACAAAACATCAGGCGCGTCCGAGAATTGGCAATGGCCGTCTCCAACACCCTGGGCTGGACTCGTTCCAGCTACTTCATGGTGAGCATGTTCGCCGCCCTGTTGTTCATCATCGGTGTGGTGTGGTGGCCGCTGGTAGAAGCCAACCTGGCGATCATTGACTGGCGCCAGCCGTTGTGGCTCGAAATCATTCGCAAGATGGACTGGCTTCTGCTATTCGACTTTGTGGTGATGTCGCTGCTGATCATGGCCGGAGCCGACCTCAAAGCCGACGCCCTGATCGTGTTCGTCGGCCTTGCCGGCGGGCTGGTCATCGAAAGCTGGGGCACGCAGACTCACCTGTGGACGTATTTCACCCTCGAGCGCCCGCCACTGTGGATCATCCCCGCCTGGCCCATCGCCAGCCTTTCGATTGATCGCCTCTATCGCTTCCTCAACCGACTCCTTCCCTTCACGGCCCCCGCTTCACACTTCACGCTCCTATATTGGCTCCTCTTTCCCATTTTCTGCGCCTTGATGCTCACCTTCGTCTGGCCGACTCTCGACAAATCCCTGACCATTGGCGCACTTGCCCTGTGCGCCCTGCTCATTCTCAGCCCAACCGACTACCGTGGCGCAACCCTCACCTTCCTGGCCGGAGCCGGACTGGGTTACTTTCTAGAACTGTGGGGCACAACTCGCCAGTGTTGGACGTACTACACTTTTGAAACGCCGCCCGTGTTCGCGGTGCTGGCCCACGGCATGGCGGCGGTGGCGTTTTGGAGGGTATCGTTGCTCATCAAGTTACTCACCAATCGAATTCTCAGTTCACAATTCTCAATTCACAATTCAATAGGAGAGTAAAATGTCGCAACCAATTCAGAGGATTGAGGATCGCACCTATAAATTCGCTCTCCGAATCGTCCGGCTGGCCCGAGCCTTGCCGAAAGACTACGCCAGCAGGGCGATGGGACGGCAGGTCCTTCGCTCCGGCACAAGCATCGGCGCAAATGTTGAAGAAGCCGTCGGCGGAACTTCCAAGCGGGAATTCGCTAACAAAATGAACATTGCCCAAAAAGAGGCTGGGGAGACTCACTACTGGCTAAGATTGATCCGCGACTCAGAGATTTTCAAATCCCAACAAATCGGGCCGCTGATTCAAGAAGCTTTGGAGCTCAAAAAGATACTTGCCAAAACTGTATCAACCGCCCGAAAAAACTTGAGGGAGGCAAAGCAAGCCAAGCCCTGACCTCTTGAGTATTCAGTATTGGGTATTGAGTATTGAGTTTGACGCTTCTCCCACTCCGCGCTAAAATTTGCCCCAACCTTCACTCCTCAGGAGACATTCAACATGGACATGAGAATAAGACGCACGATTGTTTGGGTCGCATCCCTGGTCATCGGCACCGGCCTGGCTCTGGCTGTCGTATTTCTAGTATTCAAGACTACTCTTGATCGCTTCGGAGTTTCTGGCTGGAATAACTTCTTCTTCCTCGCCATTTCGATTGCCGGGCTGTTCTGGGTCTGGCTCGACTATTTTTTGGGCACCCAGATGTTGCCGAAATGACGAAGGACGAAAGATCAAGGCGCCTTCGTCATTCGTCTTTGGTCTTCCTCCAAAGCCCCGCCTGGGGCTTTTTTATTTCCCCCACAACTTCGCCCACCCAAAGCGCACTTCCTGTCCAGCTTCCAAAACGTGAGCGATCACGCCCGCCTTGCCCGCGGCCGCTGGCACGCGCAGTAAAACTTCGTCATTAATGCGAATCAACCCTGCTCCACCCGACACCTCCACCCTCAGCCGATTGGCTTCAACCCCCAGCAAAATGTTCGGCCACTGTTGCCAGGTCAGCCACTCTTTGCCATCCGCCGAGATTACTTCCACATAGCCATTGCCGTTGATCAACACGGCCGTGTAATTTTGTTCATCCTGGTAGCCAAAGACGATTCCATAGGCCGCGCCAACGGATCCGGCAGACTGGCCCCCGGCGGCCTCGAAAGTGTAATCGGCGGCGGCCAACGGGGTAACGGCCCCCCCGCTGGCAGTGATCACCAGCCCGCCGCCGTCGAACCGCGCCTCGCCAAATTTCTCCCATCGCTCCACTGAAAAATGGTCTTCCCACTTCAACGGCCCCGCTGTCTTCGGGTCGGCCACGCCCAACGCAACTGCGACCGTCAACCCAACAACTCCGATCACCAATACAGCAAATCCCCAAGTCACGGTTCGCCACAACCACATTGGGATTTGAGATTTGGGATTTTGGATTTTGGATTTCCTCATGTGGTATTCTATCCGCCTATGCAGAAACTTCGCCGTCTGCCCCTGATTCTTTTGTTTGCCGCGATCTGGCTCGCTCTGGCCGTCGACGCCAACGCCATTCGCTCCCAATTGCAATCCACGCTAACGCCAGCGATCGCGCTGGTGTCGCTCACGCCTTCGCTGGTGAGCACCGAGACTCAAACGGCCTCGCCAACACCGACCTTTACTGCCACCTCAACGCCGACACTCTCGCCCACTCCAACTCTAACCGCTACCGCAACTCCAACCCCAATGCCCTGGCCCACGCCCGATTCTCAGGCCCGCACCCGCGAAGTCAAAGCGCCGATCTTGATGTATCACCACGTCGGCCCCTTGCCGAACTCGCCCGACAAGATTCGCATTGGCCTCACTATTTTGCCAGATAACTTTGAAGCGCAACTCAAGTTCCTTCAGGAATGCGGCTACACTTCGATTGACTTTTATCAAATGCAGGCCGCGTTGACACTCGGCCAGCCCCTGCCGCCCAAAGCCGTCATCTTCACCTTCGACGACGCTTACGAAGACGTTTATCAGTTCGCCTTCCCGCTGATGAAAAAGTACGGCTTCACCGGCACGATCTTTGTGCCCACTCAGTTTCTTGATGACAACCGCGCTGATTATATGAACTGGGATGAGGCCACGGAAATGTTCAACGCCGGGTGGCGGCTGGAACCGCATACCAAAGACCACGTGGAAGTTCGCAACCGCCCGCGCGATTATCTAGTCTATCAAATTTACGGCTCGATGGAAACGCTTCGCTACCATCTTGGCTATCAGCCGCGATTCTTTGCGTACCCGGCCGGCGAGTATGACGACAAGGCAATTGAGATTCTAAAGGAAGTTGGCTACTGGGGGGCCGTTACCACCGAGGCAGGGCAGTTTCACCGGTTGGTGAACGCTTACAAGTGGGGCCGGGTCCGGATGAGCGGCAACGAAGTGCTGGCCGATTTGGCAAACCGGCTGGGAGAAAAGTATCCGTGAAACTTGACTCAATTTCTCGGATCATTCCCTGCTTCTCCTCTCCGAAGTGCTAAAAACTCAACTCTGATAGTTTTTGCCAGCCAAACGACGCTATTTTTCACGCGCTATGAGCAACAAGCCATCCTCTCGCATTCCCGGTTTCTACGATAAGCCCCAGCCCGAACGGGCGGACGCCGTTTCTAGTTGGGCCGGACTCTCGCCCAAAGAGAAAGCCGCCATTGACGGCAGTGGCGGACTGAACCCGGAACAAGCCGACCACATGATCGAGAATGTGGTTGGGCTACATAATCTGCCGCTAGGGGTGGCCGTCAACTTCCTGGTAAATGGCCGGGATGTGCTTGTGCCGATGGTAATTGAGGAGCCGTCGGTGGTGGCCGGGGCCAGTTTTATGGCCAAATTGGCGCGAGATACTGGCGGCTTCCACGCTCACGTTACCGAGCCGCTGATGATCGGCCAGATGCAAATTCTTGGCGTTGCTGATCTCGGCGCGGCGCGGCTGTCTCTGCTCGAAAAGAAAGCCTACATTCTCGAACTGGCAAACCAAATTGACCCGGTGCTGATCAAGGCCGGCGGCGGTGCGCGCGATCTCGAAGTGCGGATGATTGACGAGTCGCCCATCGGCCCGTTTCTGGTCGCCCACCTAATTTACGACACGCGCGACGCGATGGGCGCTAACGCCGTCAACACCGCCTGCGAGACTCTGGCCCCGACCATCGAGCAGATCACGGGCGGGCGCGTTCACTTGCGCATCTTGTCCAACCTGGCCGACCGCCGACTCGCCCGCGCCCGATGTACAATTCCGGTTGCCTCGTTAGCCTTCAACGATTTTACCGGCGAGCGCGTGCGCGATGGCATCATCGAGGCCTACGCTTTCGCCGCCGCCGATCCCTATCGCGCCGCCACTCACAACAAAGGCATTATGAACGGTGTGGACGCAGTGGTGATT
>CAYSIV010000098.1:0-18116 GCA_964431175.1 uncultured Anaerolineales bacterium | reverse complement strand
GCGACAACCCGCGTCTGTTGCTGGCTGAAACACTGCGCGATGAGATAGACGAACTGCTGAAGATCAGGCAGGAAGTCTCAGGCTATCAGGCGGAATTTGCAGATCGTCCAGCGGAAACAGTGCGTGACCTGCGCAGTATCGCTGGCGCTCTGACCGATATTTACCAGGGCGCTGAAAAGGCGTTTCAGCGTATCGCCCGAACAACTGAAGAAGGGATACCGTCAGGCGGCGAGTGGCACCGCTTGCTTCTTGACCAAATGACACAAGGCGTGCCTAAAGTACGCCCGCTCGCGATCAGCAATCAAACACGACAAGCGCTCGAAGATTTTCGCAAGTTTCGGCATCGCGCCCGCCACACATACGGTTTTGATCTGGGGTGGAAAGACATCGGGCCGTTGTTGCAAATTGCAGACAACGTGATTGCCTTGCTCGTGAAAGACCTTGAGTCTTTCTGCGCCCTGCTTGAACAGATTGACGCAGAAGAAAACTGAACTTTTTGTATTGGTCAACGACAAGGTGGACACCGCTCATTTGTCAATCCAGCGGCTTTTGGGGCGGACGTGACCATCCGCCGCGATCAGTGTAGTGTCTACCATGTGGCTGCCCAATACAGAAAACTGAACCTTTGGAGCATTGAATGTCCGACACCGCCCTCAAACACGTTGACTATCTCACCAACACCATCGGCCCGCGTGGAAGCACCACGCCCGAAGAAAAGAAAGCCCACGAATACTGCCAAGCCACGTTCGAGCAGATGGGCTACGAAGCGCACTGGGAAGAATACTACTCGGCCCTGTCCGGCTGGCATCCGTTCGCGCTTGCATTCGGTATGATGGCGCTGGCGGTGATCATTTTCTATTTCACCGGCCGTTCGCCCAACGCTTCAATGGGCGGGCTGGCGGCGTCGATCATCGCCCTCATCGCCGTCAGCTCCTTCTTCCTGCAACTTCTGAAATACGACAACCCTCTGCGCTGGTTTTTGCCGGTGGCTAAGAGTCAGAATGTGTGGGCCGCCGCCAAACCGACGGGCGAAGTGAAAAAGCGCGTCGTCGTCACCGGCCACGTAGACACCCATCGCACCGCCCTGGCGATGCAATCCGTCGGGCTGTGGCAGGTCTTTCAGGTGCTCACCAATCTGGCGGGCGTGGTCAATCTGGTTCTATTGGCTTTATTCATCTACGGCATCTTCAGTCCTGTTCCGCTTCTGCGCGACATTGCGCTCTACGTCTCGGTGATACTTGTCGCCGGCTTGGTGTTCACGATCCAGCCGGATACGACGCCGTTTGTGAAGGGCGGCAACGACAACGCCACCGGGGCCGCCGCCGTGTTGGCCCTGGCCGCGCGGCTCAAGGACGAGCCGTTAGCGAACACCGAAGTCTTTTTTGTCAACACCGGCTGTGAGGAAGTCCATCATTACGGCATGGCTGACTGGATCAAGAGACATGCGGACACCGACGCGCCCGATGCCAGCTACCTGGTGCTGGACAACATCGGCGGCAAAAATTCCGATCTGAATTACGTGGTCGAAGAAACGCTTTTCTTCTCGAAGAAGTCCGATAGCGGCTTGATCGGCATTGCCGAGACTGTGGCCAAAGAAAACGCCGACCTGCCGGCCAGGCCTTTCAGCTATCGCGGCCTGGACTCGGAACTGTCTACCTGCGTTCGCTACGGGCAAAAGGCGCTCGGCCTGCTGAACTTCGACCCCAAGACCAAAATACCGCCGTACTTCCACACCGCCCGCGACGACTTCGACAATGTTGACCCTGAACTGCTGGACAAGTCGGAGAGATTTGCATGGGCGATTATGCAGAAAATTGATCGGGAATAAATTACAAATGGGGGCGATCAGGCGTCGTCCCTACTGTTTTTGCCGCGTTTCGGGTAAAATTTGCTCAGCCTTAATCCGGGCCGGTTCCTCAACCCGCCTTTAAGCGTAACCATGATATCTTGTTAGCCCTCTTTGGTAGCCCCTTCACTCACCGCGACTTCGCGAGGAAGAAGTGGACTACCGGCGATGCCTGAGTTCCCCTCTCGCGCAGTGGCTCCCACTGCCAGCCTCTCTGTTCGACTCGCCATCAGTTTCAATTGAATATAAGAGACAAGGGACAAATCATGAATCGCCCATACGCTCAAACCCGCGCAACATTTCAAAAAGCTCTCAAGGTGATGCCGTTCGGCGTCAGTTCCAACTTCCGCTACAACGGCGACGACACCTTAGTCGCCAAACGCGCCGAAGGCGCTTACCTCTGGGACATGGATGACAACCGGTATATTGACTATCGGTTGGCTTTCGGCCCGATCATTCTCGGCCATGCCGACAAGCGCGTTACCAAACGCATTGTTGAAGCGCTGGAAAACGGCAACCTCTACGCCCACACCCACCCGCTCGAAATTGAAGTGGCCGAGCGCATCATCCGCATGTGCCCCGGCGTGGAGAAGGTGCGCTATGCCAACTCCGGCACCGAAGCCACCATGCACGCCCTGCGCATCGCCCGCGCTTACACCAACCGCGAAAAGATTATCAAGTTCGAAGGCGGTTATCACGGCTTCTACGATTACATGTTATGGTCAACGGCCAACATGCCCACCGGGACGGGCGGCTCGCCGCGCAGTCCGGTCCCGGTTCCGCTCAGTTCCGGCTTGCCCGGCCCGGTGCGTGACCTGCTCTATGTTACCCGCTTCAACGACTTTGAGGGGCTGGAGCGGTTGATGAAAGACAAAGCCCACGAGGTGGCGGCGATGATTGTGGAGCCGATGCTGGGCAACGTCGCCGGGCTGATGCCTGAGCCGGGCTTCCTCCAGCACATCCGCAACCTGTGCACGCAATATGGCGTGGTGATGATCATGGACGAAGTGAAGACCGGCTTCCGCATTGCCAAAGGCGGCGCGGCGGAATACTTCGGAGTGAAGGCCGATTTGTACACCTATGCCAAAAGCCTGGCCAACGGCTACCCGCTGGCCGCCATTGGCGGCTCGAACGAAGTGATGGGCATCATCGCTCCCGGCCAGGTGGCGCAGGGCGGCACCTACTGCGGCAACGCCGTCGGCACGGCGGCGGCGGCGGCCACGCTTGAAGTCCTCGAAACCACCGACGCCCTGGCGACGGTGGAGAAACGCGGCCAGCGGCTGATGCAAGGCTTGAGCGAAATTCTGACCGAGGCCGGCATCTCACATGCCACTACCGGCCACCCCTCCATGTTTGGTTTGCTTTTAGAGCCCAGAGTGGAAAAACCCAGGGAGTACCGCGATGCGATAGGAAGCAACCTAGATCTCTTTGAGGAAATCGCTCTGCAAATGCTCGACATGGGTGTGGAGATCGAGACTGATCCGCGTGAGCCGTTCTTCATGTGCGAAGCGCACTCGGAGCAGGACATCGACGAGACGCTCAACAAGTTCAACGATGCGGTGAAGAAGGCGAAGCACTAGGAAAACCCCGGCTCTACCGGGTTTAGCGTGACAAATTGCGGAGAGAGCATCCCCAGAACTTGTCCTGAGCTTGTCGAAGGATGCGGCTCTCACGGCGTAATCCGGCATCAAGGGATGCCTGCCTCCTCGGTTGCACCGCAAAGTCGGGAGAGCCAAAAACCCCAATCCCCAAATTCCAAAGGCGGCCAGCTAACTTGCTGACCGCTTTTGATTCGTCAACGGATTCATCTTTTTGTAATCCGCTAAATCCGTTTAGTCCGTTGGCGAGAAAACAGCTTGCCTTTGCAAGAATCCCAGCAGAACTTCGTTGAACTTCTCTGGCTGATCTATCGGCGTGGCATGGCCCGAGTCGGGGATGATGACCATTTCGGCGCCGGGGAGGCCACGATGCATTTCCCTCTTCACGGCCATTGAGACAGTGAGGTCGCGGTCTCCGGCGACAATGAGGGTCGGGCACTTCACCCGGCCAAGGTGTGGCAGAGCATTGAAGTTGAGGCAGGCGCGCAGAGTGGCCCGATACGGCCCTTTGGGGTTGCTGGCAATGCGCTGGACAGTGAGACGGCGAATTTCATCCTGCTCCGGCTTAGGGAACATGGCCCGGGCCACCGGCTCGGCCACATCTTCCATCTTGCCAAAGTTCAACGTCCACACGCGGCGAACGAAGCGCGCCAGGCCTTGCCACCCCGCCGCCCGAATCTTGGCAAAGCTGTTGACGCCGACGAATGACCGGACTCGATCGGGATGGGCAATCGCCATTTGCAAACCGATACAGCCGCCCATCGAGAGGCCGACGACGTGGGCCGAGTCGATCTTGAGTTCATCAAGCAGTTCAATCACATCGTTCGCCATTTGCGGAATGCTATACGGGCCGGGCGGCTTCTCGCTCTGGCCGTGGCCGCGCGCGTCGGGAGTGAGCACACGATAGGATGGGGCGAGGGCCGGCAATTGCAAAACCCAATCATCGCCAGACGAGCCCATGCCGTGAATCAAAAGGGCAGTTTCGGAATGTTCAGGGGAGTGGAGGGTGTAATGGAGCTTCATAAACATCAAAATCCAAAACCCCCGCGAAGCGTCCAAAATCCCAAAATTGCGGGTTTGGGGTTTTGGCGCTTGGGATTTGGGGTTTTATTCGTAATGCGCTTTTAACTCTGCCACTGGCACCACAATTTGCCCGTCCGCCGGGTAGCCGACGAGGGTGATTTCGTCCGGCCTGGCGTGGGCATAGAAGGCAGTGAGGGCTGAGGCCAGCGCGTCGAGTTGATCGTGGGTGCGCAGGCCGTCGAAATTAAGTGTGCCGCGCAGAAGGTGATAGCGAGTCACTTCTTCGAGAATGCCCATCGAATCTGGCAACCGAATACCTTCATCGCTCAACAAAAGCTGGCGTTGCAGGCGGCCTTCGAGGGTGTCTTTGCGGTACGGCACATGACCGAGGCGGGCGGTGAAGATGGCGTGCGGATGAACTTCAAACAGTTGGCGGGGGGCAGTAGAGGCCGGGGTGAACGTCTCAAAGCCGTGTTCCCGCAACAACTCGTAGAGTTTCCAGCCGGCCCGCATCCAGGTCGGGGCATTCTCTACCTCGCCGGGCGTGCTGTAGAGTTTGACGTTGCGCCGCCGCAGTTCGTATTCGCAAACGCGATATTGCGACCACGCTTTGGTGTGGGCCGGCAGTCCGAATCGGGCGCGCACTTCGGCCTGAGCCATGAGGCCGGTGTTGGGCATGAGGGGCGCGTCCACGGCGCACAGCACTTCGGGGTGCGCCGAAAGCAAATCGGGCAAGTCGGCGGCCTGACCTTCTCCCTCGGCCAGGAGATTGAGTTTGCCGTCGAGAATGGCGTAGTTGAGCGGGCGGCGTCCGGCGGTGGGGTCAATGCCAAGATAGATCATGAGATAGAAGTATATCCGCCTTTGGCGAGAACGGGAAACTGGTTTATACTTTTCCTGGCGGTGGCTTTACCTGACAGGCATTCACGACATGAACTTACTCCACGAACTCAGTTGTGTCAACTGCGGAGCCGTCATCCGGGTGATGGCCATGCGCGGGGCGGTGGTGTCTTGCGATTACTGCCACACCAGCTTCCGCATTCCAACTTCCATCACGCCCGAACCCGATCTGGGCGGCCTGTTGTTGGGCGCAGACTTTCGTGACCCGGCCATGCCCGGCTGGCTGATGCTCAACAAAGAGAAGCTGGAGTTCCGCCCCGGCACTCCGGCCGAGGTGTGGGCCACCCTGCCCGCCTCCGACCGCATCCATCCCATCATTCGCACCCCCGGCCCGTTCGACGATTTTGACGTGAGCGTTACTTTTCGCTTTATGAAAGGCTCCTACGATCACGTCAGCGCCGGGTTGGAAATGCGCTCTGGCGACGAGGGCGACTACATCGTCCGTATTTCGGCGCAGGGCACCTTCAATTTGGGCTGGCACAGGAAGACAGACTGGGGCGGGGCCATCGTCAACTGGACAGAACACCCGTCATTGCGCCAGCGCCTGGGCGAGGCGAACCGTCTGCGGGTGATGATGCGCCACGATCAACTCCGCATCTACTTCAACGGCGTGCTCGCCACCTCACTCCACGACTCCAAGTTCCGCTCCGGTGTCATCCGCCTCGTCGCTTCCCCTTCCGTCCACAGCGCCCTCATCATCGCTTTTTCAGATTTGCAGTTGCGGGATGTCAAATAATCAACTCATCTTACGCAAACCGCTCTGGTGTCATTCCCGCGTAGGCGGGAATCCAGGAGTGGCAAGGTTGGACACCCGTTCCCCGTTTGCACGGGGACAAGCTTCGCGGGTGTGACGTTGCGTAAGGTGAGTAATCAATTCGGTCGTCCGGGCAGTGAGGGTTACGGATTCGCTGTAAACATTACCGCCTCGCTTCTCACCTCTTCCCCACCCACTGTCGCCCCCACTGCCTCTAGCCTGTGCCGCCCAGGCGCAAGTTGCCAAAAGAATTGATATGGCGGCTCGGTCAGCGTTGCCACGGCAGCCCCGTCCAATACAAACGAGACTTCTTTCATCGCGTTGGCGCTCACGGCGCTAAAGACGATCTGCTGACTCGCGAGAGGCAGGCGCGGGGAAATGGTGTAAATGGTGGCGTCGTCGGGAGAAGTTAGAGTGAGGGGCTGGGAATTAGAGTTGGGATTTTGGAAATTGGGATTTGGGATTTGCGGCAAGCCTTTTTGCCGCGCCCACTCTTGCGCTTCGGGTGGGAGGACTAAGAAAACCTGGGGGGTGATGCGTTCGGGCGGGGTGGAAGCGTCAGCCAGTTGGCCAGTGGCGGTGTCAATCTGGAAGGGTTGGTAGAACGTGTCGGGCTGAGTCGGCTGAGTCCCATCAATAAACAGTTCAACTTTGCGGAGCGGACAATACTCAGTTGGCAGGAGGCCGGAGAGGGCGCACACTTCGGCGCGAGCGAGGCCGGGCGGCTCGACGAATTGTGTTTCGGGTTTGCCGGTCAGGGCGGCACGCATGAAGTCGTGCCAGATTGGCCCGGCGCCGGCCACGCCGCTGATGTTGACCATGGGCGTGTTGTCGGCGTTGCCCACCCACACCCCGACAGCGAGTTCGGGGGTGTAGCCCACCGTCCAATTATCGCGGAAGTCAGTGGTGGTGCCGGTCTTCACGGCGGCGGGGCGGCCAATTTGCAAAACGCTGTTGGGGCCAAAGGTGGCCAAGCGGGCGTTGTTATCCGAGAGAATGTTGGTGATGAGGTAAGCTACGCGCTCGTCGAGGACGCGCTCAGCGGGGCGGGGTTGCCAGTCGTAAATGAGGTTGCCGTTTGAGCCGGTAATTTTGAGGATGGTGATGGGTGATTGGTGATTGCCGCTGGCAGCGAATACGCCGAAGGCTGAGGTGAGATCGACTAGGCGCACTTCGCCGCCGCCGAGGGTGAGGGCGAGGCCGAAGCGATCAGCGTCCGAGAGAGTCGTCAGGCCCATCTTACCGGCGAGGGCCAGCATATTATTGATGCCGACATGATCGAGCACCTTGACCGCCGGGATGTTGAGTGAGCCACCTAGCGCTTCGCGGGCCAGTACCGGGCCGTGAAAACTACGGTCGTAATTTTGCGGCACATACGAGTAGCCTTCTTGGGTGACGAAGGCGGTGCGCACGTCGAGGAGCAGGGTGGCGGGAGTCCAGGGGCAATAACCAATAACTGATCCCGAATTGTCAGGATTTTGTAATTGGTTATTGGTAATTGGTAATTGGTTGCAGAGAGCGGGATCAAAGGCGGCGGCGTAGGTGATGGGTTTGATGGCCGAGCCGGGTTGGCGCGGGGCGACGGCCATGTTGATCGCGCCGGAGATTTCGGCGTTGAAATAGTCGGGGGAGCCGACCATAGCCAGGATTTGGCCGGTGTGTGGGTCAAGGGCGACGAGGGCAGCGTCGGTGGCGTTGTGGGGAACGTCGGTCGAGTCGACCAACAACTGCAGTCGGCGGTTGATGATTTGCTCGGCGGTGGTGTTGAGATCAAGGTCAATGGTTGTAGTGACGGTCAACCCGGAGTACAACACCTCGGGCGGGTAAGTCGCTTCAAGCTGGCTCCAGATGTAAAACACAAAATGCGGGGCGTTGATCGGAAAAGTCGAAGAAGCAAATTGCAGGGCTTCGTCTTTGGCGAGCTTGGCCTCGTCTTCGGTGAGCAGGTGGTTTTTCGCCATGAGGTCGAGGACAATGACTTGCTTATCGTCGGCGGCCTGCGGCTGGGTGAGCGGGTCGAAGAGAGCCGGCGCTTGCGGCAGGCCGGCCAGCAGGGCGCACTCGGCCAGGTCGAGGTCGCGCGCGCTCTTGCCGAAGTAAGCTTGCGCCGCCGACTCGAGGCCATAAGCGAGATAGCCGTAGTAAGTTTGGTTCAGATAGAGTTCAAGAATTTGATCTTTGGCGTAGGCTTGCGACAGCCGCCAGGCCAGAATACTTTCGCGAAGTTTGCGGAGCAGGGTGCGCTCGGCCCGCTCTTGCGGATCGAGCAACATGTTACGGGCCACTTGCTGGGTGATGGTGGAGCCGCCGGCCAGCACCTCGCCGCCACGCAGGTTGATCCACAGCGCCCGAACAATGCCGACGATGTCCACGCCGGGATTGGAATAGAAGCTGGCGTCTTCGACGGCGATGGTGGCTTGCTGGCAAGCGAGGGGGATTTCATCGAGCGGCAAAGTGGTGTGATTCACGCCCGCCGGGTCGGTGATTTCGTAGAGTGGACGCCCGTCACGGGCAAGAATTTTGGTGGAGGGGACGATGAGGGCTTCGGTGAGGCTGGAGAGGGAAGGCAGATCGGTGAAGAGCAAATGAACAATGAACAATGAGGCAATGAGCAAAATGAGGAGAGCGGTGAGGAAAATGCGGAGACGCATGGAAGGATGGAAGGTGAAGGGTGATTAAACAGAACACGCCCGTGTGCCAATTGTAAGCGCTTTTGCACACGGGCGTATTGCGCGAATCTTTGGGCTACTTCGGCTCGTCTTCTTTCCTGGGTGCGTCGTCCACTCGCTCAATCACAATTGTGAGCCGGGCCGCCAGAGCAGCGATGGCGCCGATGGCGGCCCATACCGGAGCCAAAATCACGCCGACCACCCCGAGGGTCAATGGAATTTCGATCAGCGTCCGGCCTTCTTCATCTTTGATGATAATGCGCCGAATGTTGCCGGCGTGTATCAGTTCTTTGATTTTGGCGATGACGGCTTCGCCTTGAACTTTGAACTCTTCGGTATGAGATGCTTGATCATTCATCTGCTAATGCCTTACTGAGGTGTATTTGCAGCCGCATTGAGTGGCTCGGCGGAGAGAGTTTGCGCGGGCTTGAACGGCATGAGGAGCCACAGGATGATGTAGAGCAGAATCCCGTGCCCGCCAGTGATCGCCAGTAAGACAAACAACAGGCGGATGACGGTCGGGTCTACGTTCAGATACTCGCCCAGGCCGCCGCACACGCCGCCCAGCCGCATGTCGGTCTGGCTTCGATAAAGTTTGCGTTCCATTTTTATACTCCTTTTATCGGTGTTAGAAAATCCCCCTCAACACCAGCATCAGGCCAATGATGAAGAGCGGTATCCCGACAATTGCCCCCACAATCGTCAGGCTGACCAGGGCGCCGACAAGCATGAACACCAGCCCCAGCACCATCGCCGCAAATCGCCCCACCATCTCCAGAATGGTGGTGACCAGCCGCCAGATGGCGATGAACGGCCACAACAGCCACGAGATGTTTTTCCAATGCATTGTTCGGTGTGACATATTGTCCTCCATAGTTTTACCGGACGTTTCCGGCCTTATTTTTAGACAGGCTTCAATCTGAATTGTTTCACTCATTATTGCCCAAGACCGGTGCAAGCGTCAGTGATCAATTACACGCCACTCCAGTTATAATTTCCACCAATGAACCGACTCTCCTCTGCCGTCAAACAACTGCTTGGGCTTGACCTCACCCCCACCCATCTTGCCGCCTTCCGCACTTACGCCGCCGAACTCGCTACATGGAACGAAAAGTTCAACCTGACCGCAATTAAGAATCCGGGCGATGTTGAGATCAAACATTTTGCCGACTCGCTTTCGTGTCTGGCTGTCCTTCGTTCTTCGTCCCCTATCCATCGCCTTTCTCTCATCGACATCGGTACTGGCGCCGGTTTCCCTGCCGTCCCGCTCAAGATCGTTTGCCCGGAAATGAAACTGACACTCGTCGAGTCGGTGGGCAAGAAGGTGGCGTTTCTCGAACACCTTGTCGGCAAGTTGGAGTTGAAGGATGTAATCGTGATCAAAAGCCGGGCTGAGGAAGTCGGCCAGGATCGGACACACCGCGAGCGATACGATTGGGCGGTGGCGCGGGCCGTGGCCGAGATGCCGATTCTGCTTGAGTATCTTTTGCCGTTAGTGAAGATTGGCGGAAAAATGCTGGCCCAAAAAGGGGAGAGCGCCCCGGCCGAGACTCACGGCGCAGAGCGAGCGGCGAAGATTCTGGGTGGAAGCCTGGCCCAGATCACGCCCGTGGAACTGCCGGGTGTGGTCGAAGCGCGGTATCTGGTCGTCTTTGATAAAGTGGCGGCCACACCGGGGAAGTATCCACGGAGGCCGGGGGCGCCGTCGAAAGAACCGCTGAAGTAAAGGATGAAGGCAGAAGGATGAAGGATGAAAGCGCCGTTTTCATCCTTCATAATTCATCCTTCATCCTTTGTGATTGTTCCACTGACGACTCTCCATTTCTCAACCTTCTCCACAAACTCCGGCTCGAACAGATTCAGATCAGTCGTGGTCATCACCGATTGCTCCACGCCGCCGAGGCGCTTGAGCAGGTCGCGCCGCCGCTGAGGGTCAAGCTCGGCCAGCACTTCGTCGAGCAGAAGGATCGGCGGCTCACCAACTTTGCCGGTCATCCAGGCCAGCTCGGCCAGCTTGAGCGAGAGCACCGCCGTGCGCCCCTGTCCGCGCGAGCCGTAAATGCCGAGATCGATGCCGCTGGCGAGAAAGCGCACGTCGTCGCGGTGCGGGCCGATGAGCGTCATGCCGCGCTCGATCTCCTGCCGCCGCGTAGCCTCCAGCTTCTCGCGCAAGCTTTGAGCGATGGACTCGGGGGTGACGCCGGAGCGCGTGATCGGCACATCGAGGCCGAGGCCGATCTGAGGGGTGTCGTCAGCCAGCGGGTCGAAGGCCGGTTGATAGGCCAGCCGCAAGTGTTCAGCACCTTCAGTCAACTCGCGATGAATGGCGGCGGCGAAGCGCTCAATCTCTTCCAGCGCCCGCGCCCGGGCCGCGATCAACATTGCTCCGTGCCGGCAAAGCTCCTGATCCCAAAATTCCAACTCAACGCCATTGCCATTTCCATTGCGCTCTTGCAGTTGCTTGAGCAAGGCGTTTCTCTGCGATAGAATTTTCCCGTACTCACCCAACGCCAGCGCATAAACCGGATCAACCTGGCAGAGCGTGGTATCCAGGTAACGCCGCCGGTCGCCGGGGGACCCTTCGACGAGAGCCATGTCTTGCGGCAGAAACAGCACCACGTTGACCGCGCCGTGCAGGTCGCCCGCCCGCCGCTTGAGGCCGTTGATGAGCACGGTCTTCTTGAGCCGTTGTTCACGCGCCGCCCCCACCTCCTCAACTTCAACGCGAATGTCCACCCGGCGAATTTCGCGTGCAGTGTGAACTTCGGCTACAATCTTGAGGAACGGGCGCGGGTCGTTGCGCAGGGCCAGCCAGTGGATCAGTTGGCGGTCAGTCGTCGCATGCGGTGAACTGGCCGTGGCAAGATAATAAATCGCTTCAAGTAGACTCGTCTTACCCTGAGCGTTGTTGCCCACCAGGATGAGCGGCCTGGCGGGCAAGTCGGCCTCGAGGCGGGTGTAGTTGCGAAAGTTGGTGAGGGAGAGGTGGGCGACGCGCACCAGGCGATTGTACCAAACTCGCGCTACAATTTCCCTATGTCCTCCCTCAACCTCCTCCATCGCGTCCGCCTGCCCAAAACACCCTCGCCCGCCCCGGCCATCGTCATGGTTCACGGCTGGCTGGGCGACGAGAACGCGATGTGGGCGTTCGACAGAGTCCTGCCGCTAAACGCGGTTGCGGTCACGCCGCGCGGGCCGTTTGAGGCAGGCGAGGGTTTCGGCTGGACGGCGGTTCGCAGTGACAGTGACACCTTTGACGAAGGTTTGTCCGCTTTGCGGGAGTTTGTGACGCGCTTGCCCGAAGTCTATCCGGTGGATCCGAGTCGAGTGGTGTTGATGGGATTCAGTCAGGGCGCGGCGATGTGTTATGCGTTGACGCTGGCTTCCCCCGCAATGGCGGCGGCGGCGGCCGCCATTGCCGGGTTCTTGCCCGACTCGGCCCGCCAATGGATCGTCCCCGGTCGTTTGAGTGGGAAGCCGGTCTTCATCGCTCACGGTCTCAACGACACGGCCGTCCCCGTCGAAGAAGCAGTTCGCGCCCGCGAGGCGCTGGCACTGGCTGGCGCGAACGTGAGTTATCACGAAGATGCCGTCGGTCACAAACTCAGCGCTCAAAGCATGCGCGACTTGAAGGTGTGGTTGGAAAAGGTTCTCTCATGACAGCCGAAAACATTGACCAAGTGATCAACCAACTGGACGACATCATCGCCACTACCCGGCGCGAAAAGAGTCGGGCCGGTTACTTCGCCGCGCTCTACCGCAAAGTGACGGTCAAGGTGAAAGAGGGCATCGCCGCCGGACGTTTTGAGGATGGCCCGCGCCTGGAGAAGCTCGATGTGATTTTTGCCAACCGTTATCTCAATGCCTGGGAGCAATTTCGGCAGGGCCAGCCGCCGAGTCAGTGCTGGCAGTATTCATTTGAAACGGCGGCGAACGGCCAGGCGCTAATTTTGCAACACTTGGTGCTGGGCATGAGCGCCCACATTAACTTGGATTTGAGTATAGCGGCCGCCCAGGCCTGCCCCGGCGGGCAACACCCCGCCCTCAAGCGCGATTTTGAAGAAATCAACAACGTGCTAGCGAGCTTGCTGGATGAGGTGCAACAAGAGATCGGCATTGTGTCGCCGCTATTCGGGTGGATAGATTGGGCAGCGGGCCACAGCGACGAAGCGATCTGCAACTTCAGCATGAGCAAGGCGCGAACCGCCGCCTGGAAGGCGAGCGTCAGGCTGGCGGCGATGACCCCGCCACAACAAGTGGCAGAAATCGCTCAACTGGACAATATTGTCACAACCTTAGCCCATCTCATCTATAACCGGCAGATGATCTTCCATCCCGTTTTTCAAATCATTCGCTTGGCTGAAACCGGCAATGTCGTTAGAGTGATTGACGTGTTGGGCAGAGATCGGCCAAAGGGGCGCGCCGCCGAGGGCAAACCCGGCAGATCTTAATCGGGGTTATCTGCGTCGTTGCGCCTTTGAGTCTTCGTGCCTTCGCGTTTAAAGCTACTACACGTTGGCAGAAGTCTTCCACCGGTTGTCACCCTGAGCGGAGCGAAGGGTCTCCGGCCCGGCAGAGAGATGCTTCGCTTCGCTCAGCATGACAAACCGGCGAGGGATTTCCGCCGGGGTGTACTACGCCCTCACTTCGTTCACCGAGTCGGCCAGCCGCCGGATGCCATCGTCAATTTGCTCCGGGGTGAGGGCGCAGAAGGGCAGGCGCAGGAAGCGCTCACCGCCGCCGTTAGGGAAGAAGGCCAGGCCGTCGGCAAGGTTGAGGTTGCGCTTGGCCGCCGCCGTTCGCACGGCAGTCGTCTGCGTGCCCTCGGGCAACGTCACCGAAATGAAGAAGCCGCCGTCGGGCCGCGTGGCTTGAGCGTCGGGCATGTAGTTGTCAATCGCGGCCAGGCAGGCATCGAGACGTGGCGCGTACAGCTTCCTGAGTTTTTCGATCTGCTCCGGCAGGTGGCCGCGGCGGCACCATTCGTAAGCGATGCCGTGGGCCACGTACACCGGCGAGATGTAAGTGTCCTCGGCGATCTTGGCAATCTTCGCCAGCGTGTCAGCCTCGCCCAACATGTAGCCCATGCGCACGCCGGGCGCGATGATCTTGGTGAACGAACTCATGTGCAAAACACGATGAGGGGCCAGCTCAAACAGAGTGGGCTCTTCTTTGCCGCGATAGCGCAACCAGCGGTACGGCGCGTCCTCGACCAGCAGGAAGTTGTATTGCTCGGCCAGTTCGACGACCCGCCTCCGTTTTTCAGAGGAGTGCATGGCCCCGGACGGATTTTGAAAGTCGGGGCTGATGTAGAAGAACTTGGGGACGCGCTTCTTAAGTTCAGCTTCCAGGGCCTCCAGGTTTGGGCCGTCGGCTTCGCCGGGGATGCCGACGACGTTTGCCTGATGCCGCCGCAGAAGGGTGATGGCGCGGTCGTAGGTGGGCGACTCGGTGTAGACGGCGTCGCCGGGCTGGATCATGAGATAAGAGAGGAACTCGATCAGTTGCAGTGAGCCGTTGGTGGTCAGCACTTGATTCGGCTGGACGCCGTACCACTGGGCCAGCCACTCGCGAAAGGGCGCGAAGCCGAGCGCCGGGCCGTACTGCAAGATGGCCGCGCCGTAATCCAGCATGGCGGCCACGGCGGCTTTGGTGATGTCGTGGGTGGGAAACGACTCGGTGGCCGGGACGCCGCGGGTGAAGTTAATGGGGGTTAGGTCAGACATGAAGAATCTCCTGTGACTGGAGATTCTACCCTGTAGAAACGCCAAACGACAAACGGGAAAGTGAACAATAGCGAACGGCAAATTACTTTTCACTTTTCACGATATACGCCAACGCCTATAAACACAATGCCCTTTGCCTATCGTTTTTATGACATTTCTCACTGCCCAAAACATTGCCTTCCTCTTATGCTCTAAACAAGGTGGAGCCTCAACGGCGGCAATCAGCCGCCCGCACCTGCTCTGCCGAGAAGCACCGTGACGTTCCAGAAGTTTGGCCGCTACGAAATCGAACGGGAACTGGGCCGAGGCGGGATGGCGGTAGTGTATCTGGCCCGCGACCCCTACGTAAAACGTCAGGTCGCGGTCAAGGTTCTGCCGCACCAGTTCACCTCCGACCCGCAGTTTCGGGCGCGTTTCCAGCGCGAGGCCGAGATCATCGCCGCGCTGGAGCATCCCCACATTGTCCCCATCTACGATTACGGCGAGCAGGACGAACAGCTCTTCCTCGTCATGCGCTACATGACCGGCGGCTCGCTCGCCGACCACGTCCGGGGCGGCCCCCTCTCGACGACGGAAATCGCGCGCCTCATGACCCCGCTCGCCTCCGCACTCGACAAAGCCCACGCGCAAGGCATCATCCATCGCGACCTCAAGCCGGGCAACATCCTGTTCGACGGTGACGGCGAACCGTATATCTCAGATTTTGGCATCGCCAAACTCACGCAAGGCAGCACCATGCTCAGCGGCAGCGCGCTCGTGGGCACGCCGGTGTACATGAGCCCGGAGCAATGGCGCGGCGAGAAAGTTGACGGGCGCAGTGACATCTACGCCCTGGGCGGCATGTTGTACGAAATGCTCTCCGGGCGCTTGCCGTACGAAGCGTCCACCCCGGCCGAGGTGATGTTCAAGTGCCTGATGGAGCCGCCGCCGCGTTTGCTGGACACAATCTCCGACCTTTCCCCGATGCTCGAAACCATCATCGCGCGGGCGATGGCCAAAGACCGGGACGAGCGATTCCCGACTGCGGGGGAAATGGCGCGGGCGCTGGAAACCGCCGTTCGGGGCGCGCCGATTGAGGTCGCCACGCCGCCCCCGGCGGAGATCACGCCCGAGGCGGTCGAGGCCGAAGCAGTCGCCGCGCCTGAAGGGCCTTTGCCCGCTCCGATCACCATTATTGAAGAATCGCCTGCGACAGAGACACCCATCGCGCTGCCCACCGTGGTGGCAACGCCGCCGCCAATTCCCGTTGCCGTTGCGCCGGAAGCCATCGAGGCAGTTGCAGAACCAATACTGGAAGCGCCTCCGACCATTGCCGCCCCAATTGAGGCCGCACCGCTCGTCGCGCCCGTGGCCGAGGTCGAAGCGCCTCTGGCGGAAGCGGGTGCGCCCATTCAGGCCGCGCCGTTGGAAACACCTTTTTTGGAAACACCTTTTGTCGAGGTCGAAGTTCCTCCGGCGGAGGCTGCGCCGGAGGCATCTGAAAACCTGTCAGGTCTTGCAGACCTGACAGGTTTAGGGCCGGTCACGGCAGAGGCGCGCCCTGCCCTATCCGAACTGACTGCCGAAATCGAGCCGATGACGCGAACGTCGACGGTCGTGACGCCCCCGGCGCGACCGGTAGCTCAAAGAGCGCCGCGCCCATTGGCCCGGTTCGCGTTGCCAGCCGTGGGTGTTGCCGTGATCGCCTTACTGATTGTGGGCGGTGCGGTGTTCGGACCAGGGTTCTTCAACACAGCGGCGGGGACGCCGACCGCGATGAGCGCGGCAATTGTGGAGGCCTCGCCTTCGCCGACTCTCACAATCTCTTCAACGCCCACCCTGCCCCCTACCCTGACGCCGACGATCACCCCCACCCGGACGCCCCGGCCCACGCCCACGCCTGAACTCCCGACTACTACGTCCACCTCTGCCGCCTCGCCTGACACGGGCACGGTTGAGGGCCGCACCATCTGGAATGGCCAGCCCTTCGCCGGAGTCACTGTGAAGCTGTGTACGAAGTTGACCGGCAACGGGATCTGGAACAGGTGCGAGACCGCCGAATACAGCGCCGTCAGCGATGCCGAGGGGAACTACACCATCACCGGGATTCCGCCGGGCGATTACTACCACAGAGTCAAAATGCCTGACCGAATAGGGGAGGTCGCGCCCCTCGGTGACCAGGTGATCAAAGTCATCGCCGGGCAGACCACAACCGTGGAAGATGCACCGCTTTTCAAGCAAGACCTGCTATTGATCTCGCCCGCGCACGGCGCGACAGTCAACAGCACCACGCCGACCCTCTCTTGGAAGGCTTACCCCGGCGCGACAGAATACGATGTGGTGATACTTTGCACTGATGCCGGGGGCGCGCGTAGCGGGGAGGTGCATGAACATGGGATTACGACAACCCAATGGACGGTCACGCCTCCACTCCCCGGTGGTGTCACGTGTGATTGGGGAATGGGTGCTAGTGGCCCGAACGGCGGCCTTGCCGGATCACGCTTTTACCGGTTTACGGTGCCATAGCCGGAAATGCTGGCGAGGAGCTACTTTACCAGCAGGTACCCCAACGCCTGCAGGGCCAGCGAATACGACCGCCAGCCAAATCCTTTGATCGAGCCAACGCACACCGGCGCGATGAGCGACTTGTGGCGGAATTCCTCGCGGGCCTCGGTGTTGGAGAGGTGGCACTCGACAACGGGCAGGCCGATGGCGCTGATGGCGTCGCGCAGAGCAACCGAAGTGTGGGTGAGTCCCCCGGGGTTGATGATGACGCCCGCCGCCCACGTCCGGGCGTCGTGCAGAGCGTCAATCAACGCACCCTCGTGGTTCGATTGAAACGTCCGCACCTCAAGCCCCAATTTTTCACCTTCAACCTTTAGCGCTTCATCAATGTCGGCCAGCGCCGTCGAGCCGTACACTTGCGGCTCGCGCGCGCCGAGCAGGTTGAGGTTCGGGCCGTGCAGGACAAGAATGGATTTTTGAGCGGGCATGGCTGTATTGTAACCGGGCGGCTCTCTCCCGGCAACGTGGCCGGCAAACCTTCGGCTTTGCCAAAGACCCTGGTTCCGTTTACACTTGCGCCATCTCCAAACCCAACAGGTGATCCATGTCCAACTCCATTGCTTCTGCTTTCGGCGCCGATCAAGAGCCTTTTGCCGGAATCACTTCCTTCATGCGCCGCCCGGCCACCCGCGATCTGGCCGGCGTGGATGTTGCCATCGTCGGCATTCCCTTCGACAGCGGCACATCGTATCGAAGCGGCGCGCGCTTCGGCCCGCGCAAAATCCGCGAGGCCTCGCTCCTGCTGTGGGGTTACAACAACCCGCTCGCCGTCCGGCCTCTGGAGGTATTGAACTTGGTGGACTACGGCGACGCCTATGTGATCCCGCCCTCCATCGTGGACACTTACGCCAACATTGAGAAAGAAGTGAGCGCGCTTCTGGACTCAGGGGTCACCGTCGTGGCCCTGGGCGGCGATCACTCCATCAGCCTGCCGCTCCTGCGCGCCCACGCCAAAAAGTTCGGCCCCGTCTCGGTGGTGCATTTCGATTCGCATCCCGACACCTGGGATCACGAGTACGGCCCGGAGCATCGCTACAGCCACGGCACACCCTATCG
>CAYSIV010000097.1:0-18129 GCA_964431175.1 uncultured Anaerolineales bacterium | reverse complement strand
AGAATCTCCGTAATAACGCCAGCGCCGACGGTCAAGCCGCCTTCGCGAATGGCGAACTTCGAACCCTTCTCCAACGCCACTGGGATGATCAACTCCACCGTCATGTCCACGTTGTCCCCCGGCATCACCATCTCCACCCCCGTCGGCAACGCGATCGTCCCCGTCACGTCCATCGTCCGGATGTAGAACTGCGGCCGATACCCCGAGAAGAACGCCTTGTGCCGCCCCCCTTCTTCCTTCTTCAACACGTACACCCGACTCTTGAACTTCTTGTGCGGGGTGATGCTCCCCGGTTTGGCCAGCACCATCCCCCGCTCGATCTGCTCCCGCTCGATGCCCCGCAACAGAATGCCCACGTTGTCGCCCGCTTCCCCCTGGTCCAGCAACTTGTGGAACATCTCCACCCCCGTGCACACGCTCGACATCGACTCTTCCTGCAAGCCTACAATCTCCAGCGGCTCGCCCACTTTGACCACCCCCCGGTCGATCTTGCCGGTGGCCACCGTCCCCCGCCCTTTGATGCTGAAGACGTCTTCCACCGGCATCATGAACGGCTTTTCCTTCTCCCGCACCGGCACCGGAATGTAGCTGTCGACCACTTCCATCAAGTCCAGAATGCACTTGTACTCCGGTGCGTTCGGGTCGGTGCTGGTGCTTTCCAGCGCTTTCACCGCACTGCCCCGCACAATCGGGGTGTTGTCGCCGGGGAAGCCGTAGCTGTTGAGCAGTTCCCGCAGTTCCAACTCCACCAACTCCAGCAGTTCCGGGTCGTCCATCATGTCGACTTTGTTGAGAAAGACGCAGATGCACGGCACTTCCACCTGGCGGGCCAGCAGGACGTGCTCCCGCGTTTGGGGCATGGGGCCGTCCGGGGCGGCCACCACCAGAATGGCTCCGTCCACCTGGGCCGCGCCGGAGATCATGTTTTTGATGTAGTCGCGGTGGCCGGGCATGTCGATGTGGGCGTAGTGGCGCTTCTCGGTCTCATACTCGACGTGGGCGATGTTGATGGTGATGCCGCGCGCCTTTTCTTCGGGGGCGTTGTCAATCTGGTCGTAGGCTTTGAACGACGCCAGTTTCTTCATGGCCAGCACTTTGGTGATGGCCGCGGTCAGGGTCGTCTTGCCGTGGTCGATGTGGCCCATCGTCCCGACGTTGACGTGCGGTTTACTGCGATCATATTTCTCTTTTGCCATGACTTGAGCCTCCTACAGTATCAACGGGATAAAAATTATTTTTTGGATTTGCCGGAGATGATCTCATCGGCAACGTTCTGGGCTACCTGAGCGTAGTGATCAAACTCCATCGAATAAACGCCCCGCCCTTGTGACATTGAGCGAATGTCGGTGGCATAACCAAACATCTCGGCCAACGGCACCTGAGACAGCACAGCCTGCACCCCGCCCAGGCGCGGTTCCATGCCCCCAATGATGCCCCGCCGCGCCGACAGGTTGCCAAGAATATCGCCCAGGTATTCATCCGGAGCGACGACTTCCACCTTCATGATCGGTTCCAGCAGAACCGGCCCGCCCTTCATCACCCCATCTTTGAAGGCCATTGAACCGGCCACCTTGAACGCCATTTCACTGGAGTCCACGTCGTGCGACGAGCCGTCAATCAGGGTGACTTTCACATCCACCACCGGATATCCGGCCAGGACACCGCCTTCGGCGGCCTCGCGGATACCTCTCTCGGTGGGGTTGATAAATTCTTTGGGGATCGCCCCACCCACAATTTTGTTTTCAAATACGATGCCGGAGCCGGTGGGAGCCGGTTCCAGAGCGAGCACCACGTGAGCATATTGACCGTGGCCGCCGGTTTGCTTGGCGTATTTCAGGTCAACTTTTGGCACGGATTTGGTGATCGACTCTTTGTAAGCCACACGCGGGCGGCCCACGTTGGCCTGCACTTTATATTCGCGCAACATGCGGTCCACGATCACTTCCAGGTGCAGTTCGCCCATGCCGCCAATGATGGTCTGGCCCGTCTGCTCGTCGGAGCGGACTTTGAACGTCGGGTCTTCCTCGGCCAGCTTGCGCAGAGCTTCGCCCATCTTGTCCTGGTCGGCGGTGGATTTCGGCTCGATGGCAATGTGAATGACCGGGTCAGGAAAAGAGATGGCTTCCAACACAACAGGTTTCGCCGGGTCACACAGGGTGTGGCCGGTGAAGGTGTCTTTGAGGGCCAGCACCGCGGCAATGTCACCCGCCAATACTTCGTCCACGTCTTCGCGGCGGTCGGCGTACATTCGGATCAAGCGGCCAATGCGTTCGCGCTTGTCTTTGGTTGAGTTGAGAATCGTGGTGCCGGTTCGGATCGCGCCGGAATAGACGCGGAAATAGGCGAGGCGGCCCACGTAGGGGTCGGCTACGATTTTGAAGACCAGGGCGGCCAGCGGCGCGTTCTCGTCAACAGGCCGGGTTTCTTCTTCGTCAGTTTTGGGGTTGATGCCCTTCACCGCCGGAACGTCGAGGGGCGAGGGCAGGTAATCGATCACGGCGTCCAACACCGGCTGAACGCCTTTGTTGCGGAGGGCGGAGCCGCAGAACACGGGGAAGGTCTTGCCGGCAATCGTCGCCTTGCGCAAAGTGGCCTTGAGTTGCTCGATGCCCGGTTCATGGCCTTCGAGATACGACTCCATCAGATGATCATCGTTCTCGACAATATGTTCGATCATCTTGGCGTGGTATTCGTTGACCTGATCAACCATGTCCACCGGAACAGGGCCGCGTTCCATCGTCCACCCGCTCTGATCCGTCCAGCGAATCGACTCTTTGGTCAGCAGGTCAATTACGCCCTCAAACTTGGACTCGGCCCCAATTGGGATTTGCATTAGCACCGGGTTCGCGCCCAGGCGGGTGCGGATCATGTCGGTCGAGCGGTAGAAGTCGGCGCCGGTGCGATCCATCTTATTAATGAAGCAGATGCGTGGCACGCCGTAGCGGTCGGCCTGACGCCACACCGTTTCGGACTGCGGCTCAACGCCCTGCACCGCGTCGAAGACGACGACGCCGCCGTCCAGCACCCGCAGGGAGCGTTGCACTTCGGCGGTGAAGTCAATGTGCCCGGGGGTGTCAATTAAGTTGAAGAGATAACCGTTCCACTCGGCGGTGACGGCGGCGGAGACGATGGTGATGCCGCGCTCGCGCTCCTGCTCCATCCAGTCGGTAACAGTCGTGCCATCATCCACCGAGCCGATGCGGTGCGTCTTGCCGGTGTAGAACAAGACCCGCTCTGTAGTTGTTGTTTTGCCGGCATCTATATGGGCTATGATGCCAAGGTTCCTTGTCCGCTCCAGCGGATAATTTCGAGACATTTCAACAAATTCCTGAGGCAATGCTCAACTATTGAGTACTACGTCTATGCACCTTTGCACTGAAGCTCGGATGTCTTTTTCATCAAATCGAAACACGCGGTACCCCAGAAGAGTCACAAGAGCATCCTTACGATGGTCTCGCTCAATCACTTCCGGCTGTGTATGCCAATAGATTCCATCGCATTCGATAATCGCTTTTCGCATCGGTAATACAAAATCAACATGAAAGCGGCCAAATTGCACTTGCTGTTCAAAAGGTTCACCGCGTTTCTCGAGTTCTTCTCTGATCATTTGCTCAATGGACGTTTCGCCTGAAAACCGCAAGAAACAAGCTTGGCTACAGAAACGGCCACGTCCATCTTCCACATACGACAATGCAAGCTCAAATTCTTTGCCACAAACAACACAAGCGCACGCTACTCGTCTTTGAAGGTAAATTTCAAATTCTTTCCCGCAATTCTCACAAATACGACCGACCATTTCCTGCTCACATATTGACTTGCAGGAAGACCTTATGGTTACCAGCGATAGTGGGCAAAGGCCCGATTGGCATCGGCCATTTTATGGGTTTCTTCTTTCTTCTTCACCGCCGTCCCGGTGTTGTTGGCGGCATCCATCAGTTCTCCGGCCAATTTTTCAGCCATCGACCGGCCGCCGCGAGACCGCGCCCCGGCGATGAGCCAGCGCATCGCCAGCGACTGGCGGCGTTCCTGGGGCACTTCCATCGGCACCTGATAGGTGGCGCCGCCGACGCGGCGGGGTTTCACTTCCACCGTCGGCGAGGCGTTCTTCAGCGCCTGATCAAAGACCTCCATGGCCGCGCGTTTGGTGCGGTCTTCCACCAGGGTCAGCGCATCATAAATGACGCCGGAGGCGACACTGCGCTTGCCGCTGTACATCATGCGGCTCACGAACATCGAGATCACCTGACTGTTGTATTTGATGTCAGGCAGAATGGGGCGCTTGGAAGGTTTGTTGCGTCGTGACATTTCAAATCTCCACTCACAAAGACCTGTCAGGTTTGAGGGGCATTCTCTGCCGAAACCTGACAGGTCTATAACTTTATTTCTTGGCCGGGGCGGCTTTGGCTTCCTTGGGCCGCTTGTTGCCATATTTGGAGCGCCCCTGGCGGCGGGCCTCCACGCCAGTGGCGTCGAGGGTGCCGCGCACAATGTGATAGCGAACGCCGGGCAGGTCCTTGACACGGCCACCGCGCACCAGCACCACCGAGTGTTCCTGCAGGGAGTGGCCCTCGCCCGGAATGTAGGCCGTAACTTCCAAGCCGTTAGTCAGGCGGACGCGGGCCACCTTGCGCAGAGCCGAGTTCGGTTTCTTCGGCGTCTGGGTGCGGACAATGGTGCACACCCCGCGTTTCTGGGGCGCGCCCTTCGGTTGCTTCATCCGGCGCTGTTTGTTGGAGTTAAGCGTATATTGCAAAGCCGGCGCTTTGCTTTTTGTCTTTTTGGTGTGGCGGCCCTTGCGAACCAGTTGATTGATTGTCGGCACTTAGCCCTCCAGTACTTCCTGTGTTGTCCGTGCTACTCGCGTGAGCGAGGCCACCGGATACAGCCACGGTGGCCTCGCTCAAGATATTCCAACTAGTATTCAGCTCGCGGCCCAAAAACAGCAATGGGTCGCGGGTTATATTACGTTAGCGGCTTGGGATTTTATCATGCGGATTTTGCCCCGTCAAGGGATTGTGAAAAGTGAAATTTTTCTGGTTCGCCCGCGAAGCTATACGCCGTGCTCACCCCCGTGCTGGCCGCGCTCGTCAGCGTCACCGCCCCGCTGGCGCTCACCAGTTGGCGCACCGAGCCAAGCGCATCGCTCAGGAAGTCGGTGGTCTTAATATCACAACAAAGCCAAGAAACGGGCAAGGATTTTGGTGTTATAAACACAACCGCCCTCTTGCGTTTGGGCAGGAGGGCGGTGCGAGAAGAAAGATACTTGGCAGGAAACTTACGGCACGCGGAAGCTCCGATTACTCGGCCAGTTGCTAAACTGCCCGGCGGTGTTCACGGCCCGCACGCGCCAGTAGTAAGTAGTATTGGTCGCAAGCGCCGTCTCAACTGTGTACTGCGAAAATGCTGTTCGCCCGCCCTGCCCGCGACCGAGCACGGTGGCAAATGTGGCGCTCGTGGAGAGTTGCACTTCGTAGTGATCTAAGCCGGGTGCCGAGTCACTCCAATCCAGTGTCGGCTTGCCGGTCGTGGCGGCGTTGTTGGCAGGCAAGAGCGGGGTTGGCACGCTCGGCGGGTTGGGCGAGTCAAAATGCCGCACCCGCGACCAGGCGCTCGGCCCGTTCGTCCCGTTGGCTCTCGCCCGCCAGAACAACAGCGCTCCCTTTGGCAAATCAGCGGTTGGCATGTAGGCTGACGGTGTGACGTTCAGGTTCAGCACCAGCGTGGTGAAGTTCTGGTTGATGGAAATTTGCAGGTTATACGACGACGCGCCGCCGACGTTGCCCCAATCGAAGAGCGGGCGTGTGGTTGAAGGCTGGCTCAGGCCGCCTGGAGAAAATGACGCTGGCGCAAGGAAAGCTATGCGGAAGTTTTGTACCTCTGACCACACGCTGAACTGGCCTATAGCATCGACAGAGCGTACACGCCAATAATAGAGTGTATTGGAATCAAGTGGAACAGATGGAGTGTAAGCTGAATCCGTCACTATCTCATCCCTAACTACCTTACTGAAATCATTATCGGTTGAGAGTTGGACTTGGTAGTGATCCGGTGCTGGCGTTGCGTTGTTCCAATCCAATTCAGGAGTGTACGACATAATCAGTTCATTATTTCCGGGTGAGAGTAGAAACGGTGCGTTAAGTGGTGGGTTCACGCCAGTATATGAGCTGTAATTCAAATCCTGAGTGTCAACTGATCCAGCTTGGGCGATGCCAGTTATTGTTTGCTGAGAAACCGACGCTAACCAACTCGATGCAGTTATGTTGATTGTATAGGCCCCAACGCCAGTGCTGACCACGGCCACGCTGTACTGACCATCGATCGGCGTGTGAATTTCGGCTGCTTTGGAAATTGGAAGTTGTTCTGACCCTATGCCATCAGCCACGATTGATTCGATGAAGTATTCCGAGTCCGGTATCTCGTTTAGGAAAGCTCCCGTAATCGGATCATAACCCAACCTACGGCCTTGCGGATCAGTAATAAACAGTTCTACAGGAGAATGGGCTGAAATTCTGATTGAGCGCTGATCTGCGGACGTTCCACTAAAAAGCCTCACTGAGAAATAGGTGTCGTTCCACTGGTTATACAAGGTCGTTTGGCCGTAGATCGGATCATTGATAGTGTAAGTCGGAGTGCCATTTATAGTAGTCTTTCCGGTGGCTACAACGTAATGACCCGCATAGTGTCTGCCGTCAGGACTGATCTTCTCGTTGACTCCCATGATAACAGGATTACCAGAAAGCAAATAACTATCGACAATGACATCGTTAGTACTATTACGCCCCCAGAGTATGTTTGGACTTGGATTAGTTAGCGTCACGCCATTGTCTTTAGCGTACTGGAGGACGGGGCCCGGCAGAACTTCACTGTCCTCATTGTAACCGTTGTGATTTCTGAGCCAAGAGTTAAAAATGCCAGGATCAGTCTGGAATGGCGGCTGAATACGTTGACCCCAGTAATTGATAATCATTGCCGCGCTTGTCATGTAACATCCATAACCGCCTACGGTCAAACCTTGACCTCTAACAGGATGCCCATAAGGATCATCTTGCCAACTCTGACGGGGCTGAGGAGGTTGTATCCACCGATTGGTTTGCAGAAGGAGCGGCACAGCTATGCTACTCGACAATGCGTAATAAACATCAATAGTTTGTTGCCAATTTGCTGACGTATTGGTGTAGTGCCACTCTAAATAGTTGAGGCGTTGAGTTGTGGGTGCTGGTGAAATGCTCTGAAAAGTTGAATTAGATGGGAAAGTCACGCCCTGTATAAATTCCTGGACGGGGCTACCTGGATATGTGTACCAGTATGCATGCCCACTATTGCCAGAAACTGAGGCCATATTCCCGATGGTGATGGCTAGGAAGAAATGATAGCTTTCACTTGGTTGTATTGGTCGGCGAAAATTGACGGTAATATAGATACGTGTCCCAGACCGAACAGTTGAATAGGTGAGCGGGCCGGAGTCATCCCATGCGCGAATTTGTGAATAGTTGCCAGAGTACCAATCAAAATACCAAGTCGTGGCTGGCCAATTTGAAATGTCTACATTTCGTAGTGTTCTCTCTAGAATTACGTCCCCACGGCCATCAGACCACAACGCCACTGTTTGCTTTAGCAATCGGTAATTGAAAGTGTAGCCTGCAAGTGCCTGCAAATCTACGACCCCTCCACTCACCCCGACTGGAGGTTGTTGAGATAAAACTGATGATGCTGGTGACGACAGAATAACCAGGGCTACTAGGGCACACGACAGCAATTTTTTGTAATGGGAGCCTTTCATGTTTGTCTCCAATTTGGCCGCGAGTTGAACAAAATACGTCAATCCTTGATTCTGTTGGTGAAACCAAGTTCATGCGGAGAACAGGACTGAAAGAGGTGTGAATTTCACAGCGGCAAGCCTCCTGTTGGAAATGAGGAATACCAACGAAGCCGGGAATTTCGACAGATTTTATCTGCAAATCAAGATTGGCCGTGTTCTGCTGATATCTCTGCTAACTTTATACACCTTTCCGGGGCGGTGTGTAAATAGACAATCGCCGCAACGGCATAGGCGAATGTACTGAATTGTCGCGAACAAGCGGTCATAACAGCGGATTCGTGGAATGTAACGGATCCGATCCGTTACATTCGGCGCATCCGTTGTTCTCCCACCCCACGCTCAAACCATCCATCCTCTCCCATACTATAATCCTCAGCGATGTTCAAAAATATCATCAAAGCCATCGGCGGCGATCCCAACAAGCGGGGTGTCCGCAAATACACTGAAGTTGTAGATCAGATCAACGGCCAGTCCCAGCAGTTTGAGGACATGAGCGACGATACTCTGCGTGCCAAATCGGGCGAACTGCGAGCGAAAGTTCAGGCAGAACTGCGGGAGATTCCCGGCGACGCCAAACCCGAAGAGCGCAAGAAGGCGACCCAGGCCGCCATCGACTCGGTTCTGCCCGAAGCCTTTGCCCTGGTGCGCGAGACCTCGGCCCGCACCATCGGCCTACGGCACTACGACGTGCAACTCATCGGCGGCATGGTGCTCCACGCCGGCCGTATCGCCGAGATGCAAACCGGCGAAGGCAAGACGCTCGTGGCCACCTTGCCGCTCTATCTCAATGCTCTAACAGGGCGCGGTGCCCAGGAAGTATTGCTTGCCGTTGGCGGTGCTGTTTGGAATAATACGACAAACATGCACCGCAACTCAAGCCCTCCGGCAAAATCATGACAAACGTCTATGACGTGACCATGTCACGATACGATCCTTCAAGCTCGCCATAAAAAAGACCGGGTTCCTTCTTGGAACCCGGTCTCTTCATTCAACTTTTACTCGTCCATCAACCCCGTCAACCCTGTCCTGCCCAGCCTCGGCGAGCGTTGCTTCTCTTCATCCTTGCCGAACCTGATGGGATCGCCGATATCGGTCACCGCTTCCACGGCCAGACCCAGGCTTTGCAGTTCCTTTACCAGTACCCGGAACGAGGCCGGAATGCCCGGCTCTTCGATCTCTTCGCCCTTCACAATCGACTCATATGTCTTGACCCGGCCTTGCACGTCGTCCGACTTCACGGTGAGCATCTCTTGCAGAGTGTAGGCCGCGCCGTAAGCTTCGAGCGCCCACACTTCCATCTCGCCGAAGCGTTGCCCGCCGAACTGGGCCTTGCCGCCTAACGGCTGTTGGGTCACCAGCGAGTACGGGCCGGTGGACCTGGCGTGGACTTTGTCTTCGACCAGGTGGGCTAGCTTGAGCATGTGGATGATGCCGACCGTCACCGGCTGATCAAACTTTTGACCCGACTTGCCGTCGAAGAGATTCATTTTGCCCAATATCGGGAGCGGCTCTTCGCTCGACTTCATGACTTCCTCGGCTTTAGCGCGCAGAGCCTCGCGGCGAACGCGAAGCGTGTCGGCCTTCACATCGCGGTCGGCCAGCCACACCCGCAAGCAGGCGTCAATCGCGTTGGCATCCGCCTCAGCGCGGGCCGGGCCTTTCCGGCGATGATCGAAGAGCACAATCGTCTCCGGGTCATACCCCTTCTCGCGCAACCACTCCGTCAGTGCCGCCCGCCGCGTATAACCCTCGTCGGTGGCAAGCAATTCCGGATCGTACTTCTTGCCCAGCCAGCTTTCGAGATACAACCGCCGCGCTTCATCATCCGACTCGATCGTTTCCGGATCAATCGCCTGATCGAGCAACCAGTCCCAGGCCACTTCCGTCACTTCCTTCCAGGCCCGGTCAATCAACCAGGCCCGGGCCAGTTCGGCCTCAATTTCAATTTCATTGGCCCCGTCAAACACCGGCGTCACCGCGCGGAAACCCAGGCGCTCCGCCGCGTAACCCAAATGCGTCTCAAGAATCTGGCCGATGTTCATGCGGCCCGGGACGCCGAGCGGATTGAGGATGATGTCGACCGGTGTGCCGTCTTCCATATAGGGCATGTTCTCAATCGGCACGATCTGGGAGACAACGCCTTTATTCCCGTGGCGTCCGGCCATCTTATCGCCCTCGGTGAGCTTGCGGCGCTGGGCCACCGCCACCCGCACCATCTTTTCCACTCCGGCCGGCAGGTCGCGGTGCTCGTCGCGGGTGAATACCCGCACATCCACCACTTTGCCCTTCTCGCCGTGCGGCAAGCGCAGAGAGGAGTCTTTCACTTCGCGAGCCTTCTCGCCGAAGATCGCCCGGAGCAATTTTTCTTCGGGCGAGAGTTCCTTCTCGCCCTTCGGCGTAATCTTGCCGACCAAAATATCGTTCGGGCCGACATCCGCGCCAATGCGCACAATGCCATGCTCGTCCAAATCTTTCAGCGCATCCTCGCCCACGTTCGGAATGTCGTAGGTGATTTCCTCCGGGCCGAGCTTGGTGTCGCGGGCCTCCACCTCGTGCTTCTCAATGTGAACCGAGGTGAACAGGTCGTCACGCACTATCCGCTCCGAGATCAGGATCGCGTCTTCGTAATTGCCGCCTTCCCACGAGAGAAAGGCCACCAGCACATTCTGGCCAAGGGCGATCTCGCCGTTAACTGTCGAGGACGAGTCGGCAATGACCTGGCCCTTCTTCACCCGCTGGCCTTTGGTCACAATCGGGTGTTGGTCAATGCACGTGCTCTGGTTCGAGCGTTGATACTTGCGCAGGCGGTAGGCCTTCTTCTTGCCGCCCGACTGCACAATGATTTCCTTGCCGGTGACGCTGACCACGTCACCATCTTCGTCAGCCTGCATCACCTGCCCCGAGTCCAGAGCGGCGTGGCGCTCCATGCCGGTGGAGACGGTGGCAACTTCGGGCCGCAGGAGTGGCACCGCCTGGGCCTGCATGTTGGAGCCCATGAGGGCCCGGTTGGCGTCGTCGTGCTCCAGGAAGGGAATAAGCGCCGCGCTGATGCCTACGATCTGGCACGGGGCCACGTCCATGTAATCAATCTGCTCCGGCGGAGCAAAGATGAACTTGGAATGGGAGCGGCTCGAGGCGCGAGTACGCACAAACTCACTGAACTCGTTGAGCGGCGCGTTGGCCTGAGCAATAATATAGCGGTCTTCCACGTCGGCTGACAGATACAACACATCTTCAGAAACGTAAGGCGTAATGGCCACCTCGGCCTCGCCGAGTTTGGCAATTTGCTTGGCCAGGTCTTTTGTGATCTCGTCGCCCATTTTAGCGAGCGCTTCGCCCGTCTTCGGGTGCGCTACATCCTCGCGCAAATGCCGCCCCAGCAACCGCTTGTCGCTGGCCGGCAAAGTCTTGTGAACCTTGCGGTACGGCGTCTCAATGAAGCCAAAGGGATTGACTTTGGCGTAAGAGGCCAGACGGCCGATGAGACCGATGTTCGGGCCTTCCGGCGTTTCAATCGGGCAAATGCGGCCATAGTGCGAATGGTGCACGTCGCGCACGTCGAAGCCGGCGCGCTCACGGCGCAGGCCGCCAGGGCCGAGAGCCGAGAGGGTGCGCTTGTGGCGTAGTTCGGCCAGCGGGTTGGTTTGATCCATGAACTGCGAGAGCTGGGACGAGCCGAAGAACTCGCGGATGGCGGCTACCACCGGGCGAATGTTGATCAGAGTCACCGGGGACGCCGCCCCCTGCTCCCGAATGGACATGCGTTCGCGAATGATGCGCTCGGTCCGGCGCAGGCCGATGCGAAGCTTGGCCTGGATCAACTCACCGACAGTTTTCACCCGGCGGTTGCCGAGGTGGTCAATGTCATCCGGATTCTCAAGACCGTTATTGATCTGGATCATTCGCGAGACCAGGGCGATGAGATCGTACTTGGTAATCGTTCGGTGAACGAGGGGAATGATCTCGGAAAGTTGGAGTTTCTGGTTGAGCTTGTAGCGGCCTACCCGCTCCAGGTCGTACCGCCGCTGATCAAACAACTGCTGTTCCAGATATTCCCTGGCATTGTCGAGGGTGGGCGGGTCGCCGGGCCTCATGCGTTTGTAGAACTCAACCATCGCTTCCTGGGCGATGGGCCGCTTCTCCTTCATTTCCCACGTCGGCTCCTGGCGTAGAGTGGAGGCAATATACTGGCGGTCGGGGTTGGTATCCACGCTCGCAAACAGCGACAGGATTTCGTCGTCCTTGCCTTTTTTAATCGGCGATTCCACGCCCAGGCCGTCATCCACCGCCGCCAGAGCCCGGAAGAGCATGGTCACCGGAACGGTGCGTTTGCGGTTGAACTTGACGGTGATGTAGTCGCTCTTGCGGGTCTCAAACTCCATCCACGCGCCGCGGTCGGGGATTAACTTGGCCGCCGCCAAGCGCCGCCCCGTTGAGCGATCTTCCTCAGCCTCAAAATAGACACCCGGCGAGCGGATCAACTGCGAGACGACGACGCGCTCGGTGCCGTTAATAATGAAGGTGCCGTTCACAGTCATGAGCGGGAAGTCGCCCAGGAAAATGTCGGAGGTGATCGGCTCAGGCACTTCCGGCCCGGCCAACAGCACCTTGACGTACAGCGGCGCGGCATACGTCATATCGCGGTCAAGACATTCGTCGGGGTCGTACTTGGGATCTTCAAACCAGTATTTCAGTCCCCACTCTTTCGACTCGGGGGAACGGCTGGGGAAGAACAGCTTCATCCCCTTGTTGAACGACTCAACCGGGGTGATTTCGTCGAAGAGCTGACCCAGTGCTTCAGTCTTGAACCATGCGAATGACTCAAGTTGAACTTCGATCAGAGAAGGAAGGTCGTAAGTGTCGGTGATGCGGGCGTAAGAGGTTCGGTCAATCGTAGACGCCATTCGTTACTCTCCTGTGGCCGGGCGAACAAAATACGGCCTCTCAAGGTGAGAAGCTGAGAGGCCGCTTATGTCGAATGAGTGGATAGCGAACCTGGATTATATTGAGATACCAGGGAGGTGTCAATAAGCAAAATTTTGTAATTTGCTTGGCTAAGAGAGTGTTTTGAAATTCACTCCGGCGATTGAAATCGCGGCAACATAAGGCACGAAGCCCGCCTGCGCGGGCTAAATGCAGTCGGCGAAGGCCGACTTCGTGCTCTCGTAGGCGCGGTTTCCCCCACAGGGGCGCTGTGCGTAACCGCCAGCGATTTAAGAAACAGTCTCTAAGGCTGGCGCTCTCTCAATCCCGGAAAGGCTATCGCCCGCCTCTGCGGCTCGCGATACACCTCTTTCTTTATTGTGTATCGCTCCAGCGCATCTTCGCGCACCGTTACCCCGATGCCGGGGCCGGTCGGCACGTTGAGTGTGCCGTCAGAATTGAGAGTGAAGGCAGGTTCGATGATATCTTCCTTCCAATAGCGGGCCGAGGCCGAGATGTCGCCGGGCAGTTTGAAGTTGGGTAGAGAGGCCAGGGCCACGTTGGCCGCCCGGCCAATGCCCGTCTCCAACATGCCGCCGCACCAAACCGGGATGCCGTTCTCGGCGCAATAGTCGTGAATGCGAATCGCTTCGCGCAAGCCCCCTACCCGGCCCGGCTTGATGTTGATAATGCGGCACGCGCCCAGCTCGCGCGCCCAGCGCGCATGGCGGACGCTGAGGATGCTTTCATCCAAACAGATCGCCGTCTTTAACTGCGGCTGAAGCTTGGCATGATCAAAAATATCATCTTCCGAAAGCGGCTGTTCGATCAGCAAAAGAGTCAAATCGTCCATGACCTTGATCGTGTTCGCATCAGCCAACGTGTAGGCCGAGTTGGCATCCACTTGCAGAAGGATGTCGGGGAATGCTTTACGGACTGCCCTCGCCTCGGCCACGTCGCGGCCCGGCTTAATCTTCATTTTGATCCGGGTGTAGCCGTCGGCCAGATAGGCCCGGACTCGTTCGACCAGCGCCTCGGCGCTGGGCTGAATGCCAACCGACACCCCAACCCTCACCTTGTCTCCGCTCCCGCCCAACATCTGTTGCAGGGACACGCCCTTGGCTTTCGCCAACAAATCGTACAAAGCACCCTGAATGCCGGCCTTGGCCATCGGGTGGCCGCGCACACCGCTGTAGGTTGCTTCCAACGTTTCAATATCGGCGAACTCTTGGCCCAGCACGTTGGGGATGATGAACTCGTGCAGAATGTGCCACTCGGTCTGCGCCGTTTCGGGCGAGTAGCCCGGCTCGCGCGAGGCCACGACTTCGCCCCAGCCTGTCAACCCGTCGCCGCGCAGAGTTACGATCACCCCCTCGCGCTCGGTCTCCACCCCAAACGACGTTTCAAACGGCGCAACCAGCGGCATTGAGATATGGCGAAGTTCAATTTGGTCAACACGAATGGAAGTCATAGAATCTCCGGCAGGAAAGTGTAAGGTGATTTTAGCATAGCGGCTCGATTAAAACGACAGGCACAGCCCGCGTGTTTGTCGCGGGCTGTGCCTGTCGTTTGATACTGAGTGAGGTTACTTCGACTCAGAGGGTCGTTCACCAACAGTAGCGGTCACTTCCTTCACTTCGCCGCCGCGAATCAGTTTGGCCTTGAGCAACTTACCCACCGTGCCCGGGCCGAGCGCCACTTGCAGATCGGTGATGTCGGCGAGAGCCACGTCGCCCAGGCTCACCAGCACATCGCCTTGCAATAAGCCGGCCTTCGCCGCCGGGCCATCCGGCTCGGTGCCAATCACCATCAAGCCAGTCTCCTGCTTGAGCTTCTGCGCCGTCGCCGGGTCGAGTCGAACAGGTTGGGTGTGGACGCCGAGGAAGCCGCGCTTGACCTGGCCGTACACCTTGAGCGACTCGACCACCGGTTTTACCGCCGATAGCGGCAGAGCCAAACTCGCATCCCGGCCCAGCGCGCTGCTATTGAGTCCGGCCACGCGCCCGCTGGCATCCACCAGCGGCCCGCCGGAGAAACCGGGATACATCACCACGTCGGTTTGAATGTAGGCTTCGATATGCCGCCGCCGGCCATGCACCGGGCCGCCCACGGCGCTGACAATGCCCAACGTGGCCATCACCTCGTCGGGCCGCCCGACGGCAAAGACCAGGTTGCCCACTTTCACCCTGTCGCTCCAGTCGGCCGGGGTGAGTCCCGTCGCCTCAACTTTGAGCAGAGCCAGGTCGCTGGCCGGGTCGCGGCCCAGGAGGGTGGCTGTGTGAGTCGAACCGTCGGGCAGGGTGACGTTGATATTCTCGTCGCGCTGGACGATATGATCGGCGGTGATGATTTCGCCGTCGGCGCTCCACACAATGCCGGTGGCCGGAACGTGGTTGCGAGCATCAATCGTCACCACTGATTTCGCCGCCTTCTCAATCGCGGCGGCCATTTCATCTGAATAAGCTTGAAGTGCGTTTGCCATAGGTTTCTCCTAATCAAGTTTTGACACTTGATACTTTAGCACACGGCCCCGGCCCAAACCCTCCCCCACCTGGCCAAGGACGCCCCGTCCAAATGGGTAGGCTCGGCCACACCTCACAGGTTTTCGCGAAGCGGACCTGTGAGGTGTGACCGCGAGTTACAACGACAACAGGCCTCGCCTCATGGCGATGGCCACGGCTTCGGCGCGAGAGGCGGCCCCCAGTTTGCCCATTGCGGAAGCGAGGTGGAATTTGACGGTGTGATCGCTGATCCCAAGTTTCATGGCAATAGCCTTGTTGGTCTGGCCGAGGGCAACCGCTTGCAAAACTTGCAATTCGCGGACGGTAAGCGTTTCAGTGGGAGCAGTATCGCCCCGCAGTTGTTGCAGAAGCGCGGCGGTGGCGGTGGGCGGCAGAACCAGTTCGCCCTGAGCGATTTGGCGCACCGCCATAGCCAGTTCGTCGGCGGTGGCGGTCTTGGGCAGGCAACCGCGCGCTCCGGCTTGCAGGGCGCGCATGGTGCGCGGGTCGGCGGGCGAGTCGCTGAGGGCCAGAACCGGCACTCCCGGCAGAGTCCGCCGCAACTGCCACAATGTGTTCAGCACCTCGTCGGCGTCGAGAGCCAAATCATAAATAATGACTTGCGGAGCAGTAAGTTCAGCCGAGTCCAGCATCTGGTCGTTGTCGGCGGCTTCACCGGCAATGAGGAAGTCGGGCGTGTTGAGCAGGGTACGCAATCCGGCGCGCATAACCGGGAAGGGTGAAGCGATGAGGAGACGAAGCATGGGCGAATTGTACGCCGGGAGGTGTTGGAGGAACGTTTGCGGGGGTTAACTCTCGCCGCTCAGCCGCGCGTCGCCTTGAGAGAGAGCGTAGAAAGCGCGCTGGCGATCATCGATGGTTTCATAGATGAAGTCGGTGACAATGTAACCGGCCTCGAAAGCAGTCTCGAAGATGGAGCGTGTTCGCGCCTTCCACTCCCGAGCCAGACTATTGTCGGCGGCTTTGACGGCTTGAAAGTCGGCAGGGATTTCGACGAGGCCGAGCGCGCCGAGAGGCTCGGTGATGTTTTCGATCATGACCGGCAGGCCGCCACTGTTCGAGCGAGTGGGGTTGACGACGGGCATCCCGGCGGAGGTGAAGGAACGGTAGGTCAGCGGGGGACGGTCGCCACTGAGCCGTTGTTTGACTCGTTGCGAGGTGATCCACCAATCCACTTGAAAGCGATCGGAGGGCAGGCCGGCGTTGAGAACGTCGGCCATCTGGCCGTACACTTCGCGCTTGTAGGTCTTGCAGATCGCGCCGAGGCGGGCAATGTTGAGGTTGGCGTTGCGGCTTTCGAGCGGGTCGAACGTCCAGGTGATGAGACGAATGCCTTCCTTTAGCACCGCGTCGCGCTGGGCAAGTTTGAGTTTGTAGCCAATGCCTTTGTCGCGATAATCAGGCAAGATGCCCATCATGTGCGAGCAGTGTTTGAGGCGGGTCATGGCGGGCCGGTGCGCTTCGCCCTCGTCGGCGCCGAGGAAGCCAAAGACAAAGCCGACGAGCCGGTCATCGTCCCAGGCGCCCAACAGCACGCCGCCATTGTGAGCCACGGTGATGAGCATGTGCAGAGGCACAACTTCCAAATCGTCGCCTTGCCACACTTGCCGTTGAAGCGCTTCGACGGCGTGACAGTCGGCGGTTGTTTCAATGGTGCGAATGTCGATCATAAAGTGTGACGAAGGACGAAATGCTTCGCGCCTTCGTCGTTCGTCTATCGTCTTTCGTCGTTGTCACCTTCCCCAAACAAAGCGCCGCATCTCGGCGCCCCAGTTGCGGCCAGCCATGTAATCAATTGTCTGTTCGAAGCGGGCGGGCTTGAGGCCGAAGTGGCGCGGCACGCTCACCAGTTCGCAGATGCGGTTGACGGCCAGATAGTCGAGCCAGCGGATGGTGAGCGGTGAGCGCGGCAAAAATGTTTCGAGCAGGCGCGCCCCCCAGCGCAAATAAGGCGCGCCCACCCGCACCAAATTGTGGGGCATTCGGGTGACACCCATCACTGTTTTGACAATATGCTCAAAAGAAAGAAACTCCGGGCCGCCGAGCGAGAGAGTCTGGTTGAGGGTGGTGAGGTCGTCGAGGCTCCATTCGATGCAGGTGACTAAATCTTCGACCCACAGCGGTTGCAGAAGCACCTTGCCGTCGGTGGGCATGAGGAAGACGCTGGGCACGGTGGCCAGAGCCATGGCCATTCCGTTGACGAAAATATCCTCTTCGCCGTAAAGCAGGGCGGTGCGAATGATGGTGTAAGGGATGCCGCTGGCGCGGATCATCTCCTCGATGCGGCCTTTGACTCGGTGGACTTCAAACGCGGACGCCTTCTCGGCGCCGAGATGGGAGAGGTAGACGAGTCGGCTCACTTCGGCCTCTTTGGCCGCCTCTAACACCTTTTGCGTCCCCTCCACGTCCACCTTGTCCAGATTGCCGCGCTCCCCCCGCCACTCGGCGCTGGCCAAGTGAATCACAGTGTCCACACCCACCATGGCCGCCCGCACGCCGCGAAAGTCGGCGATGTTGGAGATGGCGACCTGAAGCGGAATGCCTTTGGGCAGGCGCGGGCTGATCTTGGACGGGCGAATCAGGCAACGCACCTCCGCCCCGCCCTCCACCAGGCGCGGCAAGAGCGCCCGGCTCACAAATCCTGTGGCCCCTGTTACCAGAATCATTTGAGCGAGGATAATACGCTTTTAGAGGCGGGGGGTCAAGCTGGGGGCAAAGTAAAAAAGAACACGGCTCGCCTGGTTGAACGCAGGCGAGCCGTGTTTTCATTGGACTGTAACTCGCCGTCAGCCACTACGCCGACTCCCAATCCGCGCCAGCCAGCAGGCTTGCCACCGACAAGTCTTCATCTATCTCCGGCCAGTG
>CAYSIV010000096.1:15873-18148 GCA_964431175.1 uncultured Anaerolineales bacterium | reverse complement strand
CGGCTCAATCATCAAGTCTAACTTCGTAATTTCGATACGGCTCGCTCAACACCACATTGCCAACACTGGTGAGCACGATGTTGGTGGGCGTGTGCGGAATGAGATACTCGCACCGTTCAAGTTGCGCGGCGGCGAGGAGTTGTAGTTTGCACTGTCTGAAGAGTTCAAGCACCGGGCCGATATGCTCCACAGCCATTTTGGCGAAGGCGTCGCCCAGGGCAACCAGACGGATGATGGGGCGACCCTCGCGCCCGGTGAGGCGATACAACTGGGTGAACGACGCGGCCAGCGTCAGATAAAAGACAATCTCAGTGTCATCGCCGGTGTTTGTGTCCCATCGCCTTGTCTGCCCCGGCCCGCTTTTCACCTCAATGACAGGCCGCAAGTAGCGGCGATAATCCATCAGACCAAAGTCGGTCTGGGAGGTGAGGGCCTCGTAGAACTTGCTAAACGCCAGATGGTGATCACGGTAGAACCGGCTCTCAAACAAGGGGCCTTCAACCTGCCCCGAACCGGCGATTAGCTCGTAGAACTCTTTGAAATCGGGCGCAGGTTCATAGACAAAGCGGTAGGTCTTCCCATCTTGCGGCAGGTCGGCGAGGGTGTCGTTGATCTGCTCTAGCGCCTGCTCGGCGTTGGCCAGGTGTTGGCGCAGTTGGCGCAGAACATGGTCACCCAGTTCTTCTTCGATATCATGTTCGGTGCCGGCAATTTGGGCCTGGTAACGTGGCCGGTCGCTGGCCGTCAGGCGCTTGTGCTCTTCGGCGTAACGCGCCTCGCCGGGGTCGCTGGGCCGGGCCACAAACTGGAAGGTCAGGTTGTAAACAGTAGCGGCCTCGGTCAAGCGTTGGCGCGCCTCCCTGGCTTTCGTCTCAAACTCCCTTTCCTTTTGCTCGGCGCTGCGAACCGCCTCATCCAAATTTTCTTGCTTGAGAAATTGCGGTTGTAGCTCCTCGGCCCCGGCAACAGCTTCAGGAAATTGGGTCCGACTGGCGGCGGCTTGATGTTCGAGCTCGGCGTGAATTTTCTTTATCGCCTCAAGGTCGGCTTGCCGCCCGCGTAGTTCAAGCTCGTGCCCGGCCAGCCGGTGGCTGATGGCGTCGCGCGTTTTGCTCTGGCGGGCCATGTCGTCTCGCAAACCTCTGGCTTGGTTCTCAAGCTCGACGATCGGAGTCAAGTCCATGGTTCGCAGTTCGGCTTGCCAAGCGTTCGCCTGGGCGCGCGCCGGGCGTTCGTCCAGCGGCGCCTCCAGCCGCGCCCTCAAGGCCGGAAGCTGGCGCCGGTGTTCGAGCGCCTTGAGCAGGGTTTCGGCCTCGCTCAACTGCTTCTCCAACCCGGCCAGCCGGCCGCCCACCTCTTTCAGTTCGCGCTCGCGACCTTCAACCTGCGACTGTGTGGCCCGACTGCCGATGAACCACGGCTGGTAGTGTTCGCGCGGCAGATCGCGGATCAACCAATCGCTGTACACCTTCACCCCGGGGGTGATGGCCCGGCGATGATCGCGCAAGGTTTCAACCGCAGCGCAAGTGATGATGTCGCCCAGCATCGCGTTCACGTAATCGCGCAAGTCGGGATACTCGGTCGTCACCTGTTCGGCCAGCGATCCGGGTTGGGCCGGGGGCGCGTCCTTATCGGCGCCGGCAAGATCCAGCAGGCCGGCATCGGTCAGCCCGGCTTTGTTCAACGCGCCTTGGGCGTCTTCGAGCCAGGTGAGGGAGACGATGGCCCCAAAGCGGCGCGGGCCGAGCATGGCCTCCACCGCATCCTGCCATTTCGGATCAGGAATCTCCAGCAGTTCACACAACAATGGCGGTCGGCGGCCAATGACAGGCGCAACCACCTCCAGCAGTTTGACGATATTCGACGGATAAGGAATCTGATGGTGATCGCGCAGGCCAGCCAGTTCTTGATGGAGCGACTCGCTTCGGGCGCGCCAGGCGTTGACCTGTTCGACGAGCCTGACTCTCATCTCCTTGATTCTGGTGGAGGCCGCCTCTAAATGGGAAGCCGCCTCTTCGGTCGCCGTCGAAAGGGCCGGGGCAGGCGGCTGGTCGGGAAGGGTGGCGGCGACACCGTCGAGCCAGGCCCGGAGCGGGGAGTCATCGTCCAGCTTGCCGATCAAAGGGCGCAATGAGTCGGCGGCGCTCATCAAGTTGCGGCGCAGAGCAAGCCAGCGCGCGCGAAGCTCATCGGCCTCGCGGGCCGCGGCGGCGAGTTGTAACTGCAACTCAGAGCGCCGCCGCGCCTGCCCGGCTTCAAACAGCAACCGCTCGAC
>CAYSIV010000096.1:0-15863 GCA_964431175.1 uncultured Anaerolineales bacterium | reverse complement strand
GACGTCGCGCAGTTTGGCTTCGGCCTCGGCGATGGCGGCTTGAGAATCGGTGTATTGGTTATGGGTTGTTTTGATTTGCGCCTGCGTCTCGGCGAGTTGTGCTTGAACCGACTCGATTTGCTTCGCGGCGGCGGCAACGCGGAGCAGGGCGGCCAACGTGGTATGTTGATCGCGTTGCAGGGCCAGGCGGCGGGCGTCGGCCTGATGCTCGAGAACGGTTTGCAGTCCGGCGATTCGCTTTTCGATTCGTTCCACCTCGGTTTGCAGTGGGCCGAGGCGCTCGCCGGCGCGGCGCAGTGCGGTGAGGTCAAGTGGGCGTTCAGCCAGCAGCCACGTTCCAACGAACTCGTCAATGTTGTGAATTGGCTCAAAGCGCAGAGCGCGCGAGAAGAGATGAAAGAAGCGCTCGTCGAGGCCGCCCAGTTGATTGAGTAGTTCAGTTTGGTAGTCCAGGGCATGCTCGAAGTGTTTTGCCCCGCGCCGGTTGCGAAGCAGAGCGCGCAGTTCAATGCGCGGCAGTGGCCGCCCGGTGGTGACGAAGACGCCGGGGTTGAGAGCTTCGGGCAGGATAAAAAACGTTTGCTCCACCGGCCGATGACTCCCGGTTTCGATGCAAACGCCCAGGGTAAGCTTGCCGCCGCGTCGGTCGGTGAATTCAAGGACGGTATAGGAAACGGTGTTCCCGGGCCTCAGCCATTGGGTCTCGTTGAGCCGGCCACGCGCGTAGGCATCCACGTCGTAGGTGAAGCCGCCACGCGGGTGGCGGCCAAACTGTACCAGAGCCGGGTCGGCCACCAATACCAGTTGGATCGCGTCCAGCGCCGCGAGTCCGTCATGGTCTTGCCCGGCCAGGTAGAGGCCATCTTCAACGTCAATCACCTGAGCATTGAAGCGGAGCCAGTTGTGGAGGAAGATGCGGGTTAGTGAAAGCATGAGATGTAATCTATGGTTTCTTAAGTTGCCTGATGTTCCCCAAGTTGTTGGGCCAGGGCGGCGATTTCGCCGGCGGGCACAATGATTTCAAGCGTGGGCAGAAGCTCGATCTGTTGCTCGGAGTTGCCAACGCGCAGAACTTCGCCACCGGCGGGCCGGATGAGCTTGAGGCCTTGCAGGGTTGGCAAAGCATCATAGAGGCCAGCCGACTCTGGCTCGCTTCGCTCTGGAAAAAGCTTGGCCCAACGGGCGACGATGTCGCCGAGAGTGACAACCGGGTAGCGGGTGAGCGCCCCTTCTTTGCGCTCGGCATACATTAAACGCAGGAACAACAGCCAGAAGGTCGTGTTCTGATCGAGCCGGCGGCGGCGCACGCCTTTGGGGTGAACGAGTTGAAAGGCGTTGAGTCCATCGTGGTGTTGAAGCTCCCAGCCGCCCACGCGCAAATAATCGGCGGCGAGGTCGCGCCGCCGGGCCAAAAAATTGTAGACGCGCCGGTCGGCTTCTTCTTCCTGCCAAACGAAGCCTTCATCCATCAGCCGTTGAATGGCTTCGGCAAAGGCGGCCTGGTCGAGTGCCGACAGCAGTTCATAATTCTGAGCGAATTGGCTCAGGCTCATTGGGTGATTCTCCTTTCACCAAAAAATCGCGGAAGCCGACGCCGTCGGCCTCGACCCACACCAATTCTTTCAGCTCTTCGACGTGATACCCCAGTGAGCCGTCGCCGTAAGCGCGCAAGAAGATCAGAAGCGGCAGACCTTGCCCTGCGACTGAAAGGAGTGCCGAAGGGTCGGCGGGGCCGGTGAGGGTGATGTCGGCGGCGCGGATTTCGGCGCGGTCGCGCAAGATGCTCTGAGCCAGGCGGCGCACGCGCTCGCGGCTGACGGGCCGGTTAAGTTGGCGCGCGGTTTCGCGTTGGGCGGTTTCAATTTCGCTTGCGGAGGGTGAGGGGGCAGGGGCGGCCTCGGGCACAAAGGGAACTGAAGGCGTGGAAGGAATTGCCAGTGACTCGGCGTCAATCAGTTCCAGATTGAAGAGGTTGAGGCGAGGCAATGCGCTGGGATGGGTGGAGACGTGGTTGAGAAGTCGGATCAGGTTGGCGCTGACGGATTGGGCCGCGGGTTGGGTTGACTGGGCGAGTCGGCGCTGGCGGGACGCGATGTCTCTCAGCAGACGGTTAACCCCCTCAAAACTTTCGGAGATGGATTGAGCCGCCTCTCCGAGTTTGGCGGTGGCGTTGAAGATGCCCTGATACAAGTGGGCGAACTGCTCCGGCTGAAGCGGATGTGAGCCGGGGTTGTGCTGAAGCTTCTTGAGTTCGGTCTGAAGTTGTAACGTGAGTCGGCCCGCTTCGATCAGGCGGGCCTCACGCCCTTCGCCGCGCGCGGCGGCTTGCAGGAGATCGTGGATGGCCGTCATCAATCCCTCAATCGGTGGCTCAGCAGTCGCCGTCTTGCTTAGAGTCTGCAATAGCTCGAAGGCATAAGCCGGGAGGGTGTAAGCGCGAGTGAAGTCGCTTTGCGTTTCGGGGCGAAGCCAGCCACAGCGCTCGAGGTAGCTCAGGATGTCTTGAGCGCGGGCCAATGTTTCGGAATTAGCCAGGCGGCCCAGAATGATGTCGAGGACGAGGTTACGTGAGAGCGGGTGGGGGCGGCGCTGGGACTCGGCGAAAAGATCGGCGAGGATGTCCGCATACACTTCGGCGCCGGGGGCGGTGAAGGGGTTGAAAAGCGAAGCGGGCAGGGCGTTGAAGAGCATTGGGTTGATTATAGTCAATCCTGTTTAATTCGCTAATTGAAATCGGGCGTAACGGCTGTGAGGCTGGTGGGTTACTTGCTTTGGTCAAGGTTGTTCAAATTTCATTGACAAGTTCTCTAGTCCTATGCTACCATTGCGACGTTTGGCACAAACTTTTGAGAGTTCTCTCATCTAAATACTCAACCGCTCCCACAATTCGAGGCAATTCATGCAAGCTGACTGGATATTCATCGGTATCTTTCTGTTGATCGGGATTGTTTTCCCCACGGTGCCAATTGTGGCGGCGTGGTTCTTGTCCCCCAAAAAGCCGAACGCCAAGAAATACGAAACGTATGAGTGCGGTATCGAAACTGTTGGCGAGACCTGGGTGCAATTCAAGATGCAGTATTACATTTTTGCCCTGGTGTTCGTCATCTTCGACGTGGAGACGGTGTTCCTCTTCCCCTGGGCGGTCGCCTTCAACTTCATGCCGTTCTTCATGGTCTTCGAAGGCGTCGTCTTCATTGCCCTGCTGGCCGGGGGCCTGGTGTACGCCTGGCGCAAGGGCGCGCTGGAGTGGGTGTAAGCAAACTCCAAATCCCAGGCACAGCCCGCGAACAACACGCGAATCCCAAAACCCCAAAAGCCCAATGGAGTAATTTATGCCAGAGTTCAATGTGGAAGCCGCAGGCAACATCTTCATTTACCTTTACGAGTTGCTGGGGTGGTTTCTTGAGAAACAACTCGGGATCATCCATCCGGTGGTGACGGTCATCCAGACGTTGGCAGCGATTCTTACCGTAGCGACCTTTGCCCTGCTCCTGCCCCTCTTCACCATTTGGCTGGAGCGCAAGGTGGCCGGGCGCTTTCAAGACCGGCTCGGCCCGAACCGGGTGGGGCCGTTTGGCTTATTCCAATCGTTCGCCGATGTGTTCAAGCTGTTGACGAAGGAAGATATTACCCCGACCGGGGCCGACAAATGGGTTTTCAACCTGGCCCCGATGTTGTCCGTCGTGTCGGTGATTACTATTTGGGCTGTCGTCCCGTTTGCGTCCACGATGATTGGCGCAAACGTGAACGTGGGCATTCTCTACGTGGTGGCCGTCAGCGGCCTGGGCACTATTGCCATCAAGATGGGCGGCTGGTCGTCCAACAACAAATTTGCCCTGCTCGGCGCATTCCGCACCGTGGCCCAATTGGTGTCGTATGAAGTGCCGATGATCGTGGCCTTGCTGATCCCGGTGTTGTTGGCCGGCTCAATGGGCATGCAGGATATTGTCAAAGCGCAAGGCACGGTCTGGTTCATCGTCTCGGCGCCGCTGGCGGCGTTGATCTTCTTCGGCACTTCGATAGCCGAAATTGGCCGCGCCCCGTTCGACCTGCTGGAAGCGGAAAGTGAGATCGTGGCCGGGTTCCACATTGAGTACACCGGCATGAAGTTCGGCATGTGGATGCTGGGCGAGTTCTTGCACGCCTTCACCATTTGCGTACTCACGGCCGTCGTCTTCCTCGGCGGCTGGCAGGGGCCGTTTGCCAAAGAAGTGCCGGTGCTGGGGATGGTCTACTTCCTCCTCAAGTCATTCGCCGTTTACTTCGTCGTCATCTGGGTGCGCTCCACGCTTCCCCGAATCCGCATTGATCACTTGCTCTCGTTCAACTGGAAGTTTCTGGTTCCGGTGTCGCTGGCGGCGCTGGTAGTGACGGCATTGGTGCAAAAGGCTGTGACGGAGTTCCTCCCTGGCGTAGGCGGGGCGGGGCAGGCCGTAGCCCTCTTCGCCGCCAACATTCTGCTGGTGCTTGTCGTCGGCGAGTTCATCCGCCGGGGCGCCAGGGAAGTCCGGAAAAAGGTGGAAGCTGAAACCCACGGCCACGAAGAATCGGCTCATAATGATTCTCACGGCGCCGAGCACGCTCCGGCCCACTAGGGCAGTTTCCTAATTCGTTTATGCCAGGCATCCTGAACGGAGCGGCGCGCCCTTCGACTTCGTGCGGAACTACACCGCACTCCGCTCAGGGTGCTTGCGCCGCGCAGTTGAAGGATGCCGTAAATCAACATGGAATTTGCTCTAATCTGGTGAACTCATATGGATATTTCGCAAATCATCTTCCTTGTTATCGCCGCCGTCACCCTCATCTCGGCGGTGCTTGTTGTCACCATTCGTCACTTGGTTCACGCCGCCCTGTGGCTTATCGTCACTCTGTTTACAGTGGCGGCGCTGTTTGTCCTGCTCGAGGCAGGTTTCCTGGCAGTAGTGCAAGTGGTGCTTTACATCGGCGCGATTGCCGTGCTCATCCTCATTGCCATGATGCTCACCCGTAAAGCGATGAGCGACGAACTCGCCCAGGCCAACAGCCAGTGGCAGATCAGTTTGGTGGTAGTCGCGGCGGCTTTTATTGGGCTGGCCGGTCTGCTCAACATGAACGCGAGCGCGTGGCCGGCGTTGACGACGATGGATTTGACTGGGAGCGTGCGGCAGTTGGGCCTGGCGCTGGTGCGGCCCGACGAATTTGTACTGCCGTTTGAGGTGGCCTCGGTGCTGTTGATTATCGCCCTCGTCGGCGCGATTGCCGTAGCCGGCGAGAAGAAGTAATCTCCACGCGAAGCGTCTAATTCTCTAATTCTCTAAATTACTGATTACCGTTGACTGACTACTAATTTAGGACTACAAATATGGTTCCTCTTAGCTGGTATCTCTTCCTGGCCGCCGCCCTGTTTTGTATTGGCCTTTACGGCGTCCTGGCCCGGCGCAACGCCATCGCCGTTTTGATGGGCATTGAGCTGATGATGAACGCCGTGATCATCAATCTGGCCGCCTTCTGGCGATATTTGCAACCGACGGCCATCAGCGGCCAGGTATTCGCCATTATCGTCTTCGCCGTGGCCGCTGCCGAGGCCTCGGTCGGCCTGGCTCTGATCATCTCTATCTATCGCCGCCGCAACAGCGTGGTCGCCGAAGAGATGAATTTGTTGAAGTGGTGAGACTATGCGCCTTGAATACGTCTGGTTGATCCCTGTTCCCCCCCTCCTGTCATTCTTTCTAATCTGGCTATTCACCAACCGAAGCAAGGCCCTGAGCCACACGGTTGCTGTTGGCGCCATTGGCATCTCGTGGGTGCTAAGTTGGCTCACGCTCTACAACGCCATCGTCAAACCGGGCTTTGGCAAAACGGGGGCGGTTTTCGTGGACAGTGTGCCGTGGTTGCCCACCGGCGACACCGTCTTGCGAATGGGCGTGCTGGTGGATCCGCTCACGGCGGTGATGTTGTTCTTCGTGCCGCTGGCCTGTTTGATGATCTTCGTCTACAGCATCGGGTATCACAACTATGGCAAACCCGAAGACCCTCATGATGAGCCAGGCTCACCTTCTCACAACGGCGTGGAGCCGATGTACTCGCGCTTCTTCTGCTTTCTCTCGCTCTTCGCCTTCGGCATGTTGACCCTGGTGGTGGCCGACAACCTGCTTCTCATGTTCATCGGCTGGGAGGTCATGGGCTTCTGCTCTTACGCCCTCATCGGCTTCTGGTATGGCCGCAACTACGATGACCCGAAGAAGATCACCCCCCGGCAGGCGGCGGTCAAAGCCTTCATGACCACCCGCGTCGGCGACGTGATGATGATGCTCGGCATTGTCTATCTGTATTTCGCCACCGCCACCGAGAAGGCCAGAGAAATCCTCGGCCCCGCCGCCGGAACCTTGAGCTTCCGGGCCATGTTCTACAACGAAGAGTTTTTGCACTACATCGCCAGCGAACCGTCATTCATTGCTGGCTTAACGATTGCCGGCCTCACCGGCCTGCTCCTGCTGGTGGGCACGATTGGCAAGAGCGCCCAGTTTCCTCTCCACGTCTGGCTGCCGGACGCGATGGAAGGCCCTACGCCGGTCAGCGCCATGATCCACGCTGCGGCCATGGTCTCGGCTGGTGTGTACGCAATGATCCGCCTGTTCCCGGTGCTGTCGGCGGGCTGGCACGAGGGCGGGCCGTTGACGCCGCCGATGATAGCCCTGGGCACGATCGGCGCTTTCACCGCCCTCTTCGCGGCCACCATCGCCTTCACCCAAAATGACGTGAAGAAGGTGCTGGCCTACTCGACGATTTCGCAGTTGGGCTTCATGCTGGCCGCGCTTGGCATCGGCGGTTACGTCGCGGCGGTCTTTCACTTGATGACCCACGCCTTCTTCAAGGCTCTGTTGTTCCTCGGCTCCGGCTCCATCATTCACGGCATGGAACATGGCCTGCATGGCTCAAATGAGCATATCGATCCGCAGGACATGCGCTTCATGGGCGGCCTGCGCGCCAAGATGCCGTGGACGTTCTGGACGTTCCTCATCGGCGGCATGGCCTTGGCCGGCTTCCCGCTCATCACCGCCGGTTTCTGGTCGAAGGATGAAATTCTGCTCGACGGCTGGCTCCACGCCCAGCCCGTGTTCTGGATGTTGGCGATTGCCGCCTTGTTGACCGCCTTCTACACCACCCGCCAGATCATCATGGTCTTCTTCGGCGAGCCGCGCACCCACGCCGCCGAGCATGCTCACGAGAGCGTTTGGACAATGACGACGCCGCTGGTGATTTTGTCATTTTTCGCCATCACCTCCGGCTGGTTGAATATTCCAACTGAGTTCCCGGTGCTTGGCCCGCTTGCGGCGGCTTTGAACATTGATTTCAAGTTCAAGCACTTCGTGTTGAGAACACTTTTGCCAGAAGCGGGCGGTGAGGCCGTCCCGTTCCAGTGGGTGCCGCTCATCACTTCGTTGGTGGTCGCTCTGGGCGGCATCCTGATCGGCTGGCTGGTCTACCGCAACGCCTGGAAGAAAGCCGACGACAAAGACCCGATGGCTTTTCTCGGCCCGCTCTACACCTTCCTCCAGAACAAGTATTACATGGACGAACTGTACGACACCGTTTTCGTCCGCCCGGCCAAGTGGATCTCGTCGGTGTTGGTGTATCAAGTGATGGATCGGACGATCATTGACGGCTTCCTGCACACGGTTGCCCGGACGGCGGTGGTGATAGGCAACTTCTTCAAGGATCAACTGGAGAAGAAGACCATCGACAATCCGCCGATTTACCTGGCCAACGGCATCCAGTGGGTGGGCAAGTCGTTCCGCGTCATCCAGACGGGCCGTGTCCAGAACTACCTTTTGATCGGGATGCTGATCGTGCTGGCATTCAGCGGCGTGTACTACTTCATGCTGGCGCGATAGGAGCACTCAAATGAATTTTGTTCAAGATCATCTTGTGTCGCTGGTCATCTTTACCCCCCTGTTGGGAATGGTGGTAGTGGGGTTGATCCCCAATGACCAGAAACAAGCCATTCGCTGGGCGGCCTTCCTGGCCAGCCTGCTTCCGGCCGGGCTTTCGATTGCGTTGTGGTTCGCCTATGCCGGGGGCGGCGCCGGTTTCCGTTTTCAGGAGCAGGCGACCTGGTACGAAGCCATTGGCGCCAGTTACCACGTTGGGGTCGATGGGTTGGCGGTGCCCATGATTTTGCTCACCGGCTTGCTCACGCCTCTGGCCCTGCTGGCCTCGTTCAGCATCCAGGAGCGCATCAAGCCGTACATGATGCTGTTTCTCATGCTCGAGACCGGCATGTTCGGCGTGTTCGCCTCGCTCGACCTGCTGATATTCTTCCTGTTCTACGAAGTTGGCCTGGTGCCGATGTATTTCCTGATCAACCAGTGGGGTGGCAAGGATCGGCGCTACGCCTCGTTCAAGTTCATTGTCTACACCATGGCCGGTTCGCTGGGCCTTCTGCTTTCCATTCAGCTCATTGGCCTCAGCGCTGGAACGTTCGACATTGTGCGGTTGATGAACATCTGGCCGTCATTCAATAAAGAGTTACTGCCCGGCATTCTCTCGACGGCGACGATCAAAACGGTGGCGTTCCTGGCTTTCAGCCTGGCCTTCGCGATCAAGATTCCGTTGTGGCCGTTTCACACCTGGTTACCCGATGCCCACACCGAAGCGCCCACGGCCGGCTCGATGATCCTGGCTGGCGTGTTATTGAAGCTGGGCGCGTTCGGCTTCCTGCGCCTGGTTCTGCCGCTCTTCCCGGAGCAGGCGCAGGCCTTTGCGCCGGTATTGGCGGTATTGGCCGTGCTGGCGATCGTGATGGGTGCGTTCGCCGCTTACGGCCAGAACGACTTCAAGCGCCTCGTGGCTTACTCGTCGATCAATCACATGGGCTTTGTGGTGCTGGGCATTGCGGTGGCCGCCTGGGCGGCTGGCACTTCCAGCGAGGTGTTCCGCGAGAGCGCCGTCATTGCTGGAACGGGCGCGGTTCTGCAAATGTTCAATCACGGGTTGTCGGCGGCGGCCATGTTCTTCCTGGTCGGCGTCGTGTACGAGCGGGCCCACACCCGCGACCTCAACGAGATCGGCGGTGGCATCTGGCAATACGCGCCGATGTATGGCGGCATTTTGATCTTCAGCGCCATGGCCTCGCTCGGCCTGCCCGGCCTCAACGGCTTCGTGTCCGAGTTTGCGGTGGTGCGGGGCGCCTGGCCGATCTTTACCGTGATCACCGCCATCAGCATGTTGGGCCTGCTCTTCACCGGGGCCTACATTCTCAAGGCCATCGGCAAAGTTCTGCACGGCCCCAAGAATCCCAAGTGGGCCGGACACGGCATGGAAATGAGTACCCGGGAAGTTATGACCGTTGCCCCGCTGATGGCGCTGATGCTCCTCATCGGCGTGTGGCCGTGGTGGCTGGCGAGTGTGATCAATGAAGCAGTCAAGAGACTGATTGGATAAATCTCTAATCTCCAATCTCTAATCTCTCGCAACCGGAGATTGGAGATTAGAGATTGAGCGTTTGAGGACATTATGCAGTTTCCCTTTCTCAGTGTCATCTCTCTCACTCCTCTGATCGTCGGGTGTTTGCTCCTGCTCATCCCGGCAGAGCGTAAGACTGAAATCCGGGCGGCGGCGCTGGCCGGAGCCTCGTTGTGCTTGGGCCTGTCATTGTTCGTGTACTTTGGCTACGACGTGGCCGCCGGCGGCTACCAGTTTATAGAGAAGTTCGACTGGATTCCTCAGTTTGGCATTTCCTACCATCTCGGCGTGGACGGCATCAGCAACCCGATGGTTCTGCTGACCGGCATCGTCATCTTCACCGGGGTGCTGATCTCGTGGGGCATCGACGACCGCCCGCGCGAGTTCTTCGCCTTCCTGTTCATCCTGGCCACCGGCGTATTCGGCGTGTTCGTCTCCCTCGATCTCTTCCAGTTGTTCTTCTTCTACGAAATCGCCGTGTTCCCGATGTACTTGCTCATCGCCATCTGGGGCTGGAAAGTGACGCGCGAATACGCGGCCATGAAGCTGACGTTGTTTCTGTTCATCGGCTCGGTGTTCTCTCTCATCGGCGGCTTTGCCATGTACTACGCTGTCGGCAAAGCTACGGGCGTGTACACCTTCGATATGCTCAAGATTTCAGAAGCTCAGGTTGCCGGGGCTTTCAATTTCAACATCACCGTGCCTTTGTTGGGCGCCCGCCCCTTTGAATGGGTCTGGTTCCCTATCGTCTTCTTCGGGTTCGCTGTCCTGGGCGGCATCTACCCGTTCCACAACTGGAGCCCCGACGGGCACGTGGCGGCTCCTACGGCCGTCTCCATGTTCCACGCCGGCGTGCTGATGAAGCTGGGCGCGTTCGCCGCTCTGCGCGTGGGCATCATGCTCATGCCTGAAGGCGCGCGGGCCCACCTGCCGTGGATCGTCGTCCTGGCCCTCATCAACGTCGTCTACGGCGCTTTCATTGCCATGCGCCAGACCGATATGAAGTACATGATTGGCTATTCGTCGGTGTCGCACATGGGTCTGGTGTCGATGGCCTTTGCCACCTTGAACTACACCGGCTACGTCGGCGGCGCGATGCAAATGTTTGCTCACGGGGTGATGACGGCCATGCTCTTCGCCACCACCGGCATGATCTACGACCGGGCGCACACCCGGATGATGCCCGAACTGGGCGGCATGGCCAAGAAGATGCCGTTCGTCCTCGTCGGCTTCACCATTGCCTCGCTGTCGTCGATGGGCATGCCCGGCTTCGCCGGGTTTGTCGCCGAGTTCCCTATCTTCATGGGCTTGTGGCGGGCCGGAACCCAGACGACGGACTTCGTTGCCAGCTATTATGCGCTCATCGCCGTCGTCTCGGCGATTGCGATTGTGATCACTGCGGCCTACTTGTTGATCTGTGTCCAGCGGGTGTTCTTCGGCGATATTTCCGAAGAGCACGACCACCACGTTGGCGATGTCACCGTTTTGGACAAACTGGCGATTACCGTGTTGTCAACGGTCATCATCGCCGTTGGCGTCTTCCCGTTCCTGATGGGGCCGATGGTGTCCTCAGGCGTTAATGCCGTGCTCCGGTTACTGGGAGGCGCATAAATGGAAATTCAGACTTTTCAAACCGCGCACTTGCTGGCGCTAGCGCCGGAAATTATCCTTGTCCTGCTGGCGGCGGTCGTCATGGGCCTCGACCTGTCTCTGCCCGAAAGCCGCCGCCGCCAGCTTGGGCTGGTGACGGCCATCGGCCTGTTTGTGGCCATGGCCGCCGGCCTGATCTTCTCCCGGCCAGACAACACGCTGATCTTCGGCGGCATGATCCGCAATGATTCGGCGGCGTTCCTGTTCCGCATGTTGTTCATGTTCGCCGGCGCGATCACGGCGCTGATTAGTTTGGACGTGGAAGGGTTGGGGCGCAAGGGTGAATACTACGCGATTCTGATCGGCTGTGTATTTGGCATGAACTTCATGGCCGCCTCCGCCGACTTGATCATGTTGTACCTGGCTCTGGAGACAACCTCCATCGGCCTTTATGCCCTGGCCGGGTTTCTGCACGACGACGACAAGTCCGCCGAGGCCGGCCTCAAGTATTTCCTGTTTGGGGCGCTTACGGCCGCAGTGATGCTCTACGGCTTCAGCCTGCTCTTCGGTTATACCGGCCAGACCAACCTCTACGCCATCGCCGAAGCGATCAATGCTGGCCAGGTTCCGGCCCTGACGCTGATCGTGTCGGCAATATTGATTGTGGTTGGCATCGGCTTCAAGGTTGCCATTGTGCCGTTCCATTTCTGGACGCCCGACGTGTACGAAGGCGCTCCCACTCCGGTGACGGCCTTTCTCTCGGTCGCCTCCAAGAGCGCCGGGTTTGCCGTCCTCATCCGGGTCTTCATCGTCGGCCTGCACGGCGTGGCTAATGCCACCCTGGGCACCGGCTGGTTGCCGATGATGATGGCCATCGCCGCCGTGACAATGACGGTGGGCAACCTGCTGGCTCTGCCGCAACGCAACATCAAGCGCCTGCTGGCGTATTCATCCATCGCTCACGCCGGTTACGCCATGATGGGCATCGTCGCCTTCACTCGACAAGGTGTGGCCGCGACGATGCTCTATCTCATGGCTTATGTCCTGACTAACCTGGCCGCCTTCGGGGTGGTGGTCTTGTTCGCCCGGGCCGCCGGTTCGGACGAAATTGCCGACTATGCCGGCCTGAGCCGCCGCTCGCCGGGGCTGGCCCTGGTGATGCTGGTAGCGTTTCTCTCGCTGGGCGGCATGCCGCCGTTGGTGGGGTTTGTGAGCAAGTTCTTTATCTTTGCCGCGGCGATGCAGGCCGGCCTGGTGTGGCTCACTTTCGTGGGCGTGCTCAACTCGATCATCGGCCTCTACTACTATCTGATTGTGCTGAAAATGGTGTACGTCAAACCCGCGCCGGAAGGGGCAACCACCATTCCGGTTCCCCGGGCGTACGCGTTTGCCCTGGGCTTGTTGTGTCTGGGCATCCTGGCCGTTGGCATTGTTGTCACCCCGCTGTTGAACTGGGCGACGACGGCGGCAACGGCATTGTTCTAACTCTTTTGCTCGTGATACAATTTCGATGACGCCCGGCAAAGATACAACCCCGACGAATAACACCCAGTACGCTTTGAACCTGGGCCTGGCCGGGTTTGCCGGGCAGGTGGGGTGCCTGACGCTGGTCATCATCATTGGCGCCCTGGTGGGCGGCTTGTGGCTCGACAATCAATTGGGCGTCAAGCCGCTGTTTACAATCTTGTTTCTACTTGGCTCCGTGCCGATCACGATCTTTGTCATGTTTCGGGTCGCCATGAGCGCCATTGCTAAAATTAAACCCGTTGTTCCCCCCAAAGGAACAGCAACTCAAGAAAAGAAGGAGGAAAACTCTAGTGAGTGACACAACTCATGAGACGACTGAACGACGTATGCCGGTCAAACGCTGGATCGTGCTGGCCTTAATCCTGATCGGTATTTACTGCGCCTTCCTCGGCCCGACGTTTCTACGGCCTGTCAGCCCGGCGGTCGTTTTGCCGGGTGAGCCGAGCGGTTTCGCAATACCCATGCCGATTAGCCTTGTTTGCGGTCTCTTTAATGTGGGATCGGCGCCCTGCGAAATCCCGATCACTAACACTTTGTGGGCTACGTTCTTTGCCGACGTTGTGTTAATTGCCGTCGCTATCGGCGCATGGCGATTTGTCAGCAGTGGCAAGCTGGTGCCGGAAGGCTTCTACAACTTCACCGAATTTTTGATCGAATTTCTGTGGAACGCCGCCGAAAGCGCGGCGGGCAAGTGGGCGCGGAAAATCTTCCCCATCACCGCCACCATCTTCCTGCTCGTCTTCGCCGCCAACATGACCAAGCTGATCCCCGGCTTTGAGAGCATTGGCCGGCTGGAACAGGCGCACGGCCAGACCAAAGGCTACGAGGCGGTTAACCTCTTTGGCTCACTGTATACGATTGATAAGACCAAGCCGGTGGCGCACGAAACAGGTGGTGAAGCCGCCGCTGAAGGCGGGCACGAAGGCCTGTGCACCTCGTGTGAAGTCATCCCATTCCTGCGCGGCGCGCCGACTGATTTGAACTTCACCTTTGCTCTGGCCGTTATCGCCGTAGTGGCGATTCAGGTTTTTGGTTTTTGGGCGTTGGGCGCGGGCTACCTCACCAAATTCTTCAACACCAAGACAATGTTTACCGTGCCGATGTTCGGCGTCATTGACTTCGGCGTGGGTTTGCTGGAACTCGTCTCGGAGTTTGCCAAGATTCTCTCGTTTGGCTTCCGTCTTTTCGGCAACATCTTCGCCGGGGCGCTCCTCATCTCAATCCTGGGCGCGCTCACGGCAGTTGTTGTGCCAACCGGTCTGTACCTGCTGGAAGTTTTCGTCGGCGCTATTCAGGCCTACGTGTTCTCAATGCTGGCCCTGGTCTTTATCAGCCAGGCAACCATCAGTCATGGCGGCGGCGAAGAACATCACTAATAATAACCAATAACCAATAACCAATACCCAATACCCAATTACTAATCACTAATTACTGATTACCAACCACTGGAGGACTTACTATCATGAATGACCCTGAAACCTTTTTGCATGCAATGCGCTTCATCGGCGCCGGCCTGGCCATGACCGGCGCCATCGGCGCTGGCGCCGGGGTGGGTATCGTGGTTAACGGCGCGGTGCAGGCCATGGGCCGCAACCCCGACGCCACCTCGACCATCCAGACCAACATGATTCTCGGCATTGCCTTCGCCGAAGCCGTCGCCATTTACGCCCTGGCCGTGGCCCTGATCATTGTCTTCGCCGCCTAAGGAGTAACTCATGGAAGCACTAGGCATTAACTTAGGATTCTTCCTCGTCCAGTTGTTTAATTTCGTCATCCTGGTGGTCGTCTTGTATGCCTGGGCGTACAAGCCGATCCTCAAACTGTTGGACGAGCGCAAAGCCAAAATCGCGCAAGGCTTGGAAGACGCGCGGGTAGCCGGTGAAGCGCGCGCCAACGCCGAGAAAGACGCGGCTCACATCATCGCCGAAGCGCAGGCCGAAGCCGCCCGGAAAGTGGCCGAAGCCACCCAACGCGCCGAGCAGGCCGCCGTGGCCGTGCGCACCGCCGCCGACGCCGAAAAGGCCCGCATTCTGCAAAACGCCGCCGCTGAAGCCGAGCAGATCAAGCAAAACGCCCTGGCCGATCTGCGCCCGCAGGTGACGGCCCTGGCTCTGGCCGCCTCCCAACAAGTGATTGGCGGCATCCTCCAGAAGGAAGATGCTTACGCGCGTTCACTGATTGGGGAGTTCTTCAGCGGCATCAGCGCCGGCAAGGTGACTGTGCTCGAGGGTATGGCCGGCGGCGGGGCTGCCGAAGTGACCTCGGCTCTGCCACTCACGATTGACGAACAGGCCACCGTGAAGAGAGACCTCTCCGGCGCTTCAAGTATCGCCTTCCGCGTTGACCCGTCCATCCTCGGCGGCCTCGTCGTGCGCGTGGGCGACCGGATCATCGACGGCTCGGCCCGGGGCAAGCTCGAAGGGTTGAAGCAGTCGGTCCATTAGTTTTATCCGACAACTCGTAACAAGCGCCAGGCTGGAAGCCTGCCTTACAAGCGAGAGTGGTACAATACTTTTCGACAAGTGTGGCAGAAGCCTGCTTGCAAGAATGCGGGCTTCCGGCTTAATTATGAAAGGCGTTGAGCAGTGATCCACTCTCAAACTTCTCCATCTCTGACACAAAGCTCTGAGCGCTGGACTATCTTCGATCTCGAGTCCTATCCTGTTGAAGAAGGGAAGCGATATGAGATCGTCGAAGGAGAATTGCTGGTGTCGTCTCAGCCTCATTCGTCTCACCAAGAGACTTGCAACAATATCGCTGTGGAGTTGACGCTTTGGGCGCGGCAGACCGGCAATGGCCGGGCATTGCCCGCGCCCGGCGTAATCTTTGACCCTGAGAACGCGGTTGCGCCCGATGTGGTGTGGGTGAGCGGCGAACGTTGGCCGCTCATTCTAGGCGAAGATGGCAAACTCCACCAGGCGCCTGATTGGGCGGTTGAAGTGCTCTCACCTGGCGACAGAAATGAGCGGCGAGACCGCGAGGCCAAACTCAAACTGTACTCGGTGCGCGGCGTGCGTGAGTATTGGATTGCCGATTGGCGCGCCAAGACTCTCGAAGTGTACCGGCGCGAGGGCGCGGCGCTGAAACTAACTGCCACACTTTACGCCGAGGATGAGTTGATTTCGCCGCTCCTGCCCGGCTTCAACGTGAAGGTGGCCCGCCTGTTTCCGGGGGAATGAACCACCGACGTTCTCAAAAAGAGCCGGGGCAACCCGGCTCTTTTTGCGTGTAGGGCACTTCTACGAGTAGCCGAGTTACCAGGATTGGTGCCTTTTGGTAAACGCTAACCGTTTGCGGGGACT